>DASQNO010000027.1:0-60227 GCA_035644935.1 Sphingomonadaceae bacterium | reverse complement strand
CCCTTCCTCCAGCGGCACCTTGGGGGACCAGCCGAGCAGTTCCTGCGCGCGGGAGATGTCGGGTTTGCGGCGGCGGGGGTCGTCGATGGGGAGGTCGACATGCACGGGCGCGGCGTGGGCGCCGGTCAGGCGCAGGACGTGACCGAGCAGCTCGTTCATCGTCATCTCGGCCGGGTTGCCGAGATTGACCGGGTGCGCGAGCGGGGCGTCGTGCTCCATCAGGGCGATCAGCCCGGCCACCATGTCGCTGACGTAGCAGAAGCTGCGCGTCTGCGAGCCGTCGCCGTAGATGGTGATCGGCGCGCCGGACAGCGCCTGGCAGACGAGGTTGGAGACGACGCGGCCGTCGTCGGGGTGCATCTGCGGACCATAAGTGTTGAAGATGCGCGCAACGCGGACCTCGGCGCGACCCATGCGCTGATAGTCGAAGGCGAGCGCCTCGGCGGCGCGCTTGCCTTCGTCGTAGCAGGCGCGCGGGCCCGTGCAGTTGACCGAGCCGCGATAGGATTCATTCTGCGGGTGGATTTCGGGGTCGCCGTAGACCTCGCTGGTGGAGGTCAGCAGGATGCGGGCGCCGGCCTCTTCCGCCAGGCGCAGCAGGTGGTTGGTCCCCACGACGTTGGTCAGCATCGTGTGTTCGGGGTCCGCCTGATATTGCGGCGGGGAAGCGGCGCAGGCGAGATTGTAGATGCGGGTGATGCGGCCCGCCTGCGCGCGCACGGCGGCGGGGAGCGGGTTGACGATGTCGGCCTCCACAAACGCGAAGCCGGGCGCGCCTTCCAGGCCGCGCAGGTTCACAGGACGCGCGGTCTGCAGGTTGTCTAGGCACAGCACGTCGTGGCCGGCGTCGAGCAGCGCGCGGCAGAGATGCGAGCCGATGAACCCGGCGCCGCCTGCGACCAGGGTCAGTTCTTTTTTCATCGGTAAGTCCTCAACTTGGCAGTTTCGTTGGCGGCCGCGGCTTCGGCCAGATGCGCTTCGAGTTCGGCGGCGCGGTGCGCGGCGGTGTGCGCGGCCATGACGCGGGCGCGCGCGGCCTGGCCGATGGCGTGCGCGTCGTTGGCGAGCGCGGCGATCACGTGTTCCGCCGTGTCGGCCAGGATGATCTCGCGGTCCGGCGCGAAGAGGCTGTCCAGCCCTTCCCAGCGGTCGGATATGATCGGCGTGCCGCAGGATGCGGCCTCGAACAGGCGCACGGACGGCGACCAGCCGGCGGCGATCATGTCGGCGCGCGTGACATTGAGCGTGAAGCGCGATGCGGCGTAGAAGGCGGCGTGTTCGGACGGGGGGAGGTGCTCGATCCGCTCGACATTGGCGGGCCAGTCGATGTCCGACGGGTATTGCGGGCCGGCGACGACGAAGCGGCGGCCGGGCTCGCGGCGGGCGGGTTCGATGAGGAGCCGTTCGAGCGTCGGTTGCCGGTCGGCGCTCCAGGTGCCGAGGTAGGAGAGGTCCCAGCGCTTGGGGACGTCCATGGGCGGGTAAGCGGCCGGATCGACCGAGCAGTAGAGTGCGCGGGCGGCGGGGGATTTGTATTGGGTTTCGAGCCGGTCGAGCGTCGGGCCGCCCGTGAAGGAGAGATAGATGTCGTAGCCGGGGATGATCGTGGGCGAGAGATATTCGAAGTCGCCGCGTTCGAGCTTGGCCAGCGTGACGGGGGTGTCGATGTCGTAGAAGGCGACGGTGCGGGCGGCGAGGCGCTGGACCAGCGCGCCGACGTCGACGCCTTCGGGCACGTAGGAGCCGACGATCACCGCGTTGGCGTCCGCGATGTCGGCGGAGAAGCGGCCGAGGTCTTCGAGATCCTTGTAGTACGCGAGGCGGCAGTAGGCGGGGTCGGCGAGATCGCGGTGCTTGGCGTACCAGGGGACGTCGCGTTCGAGGAACAGGATGTCGTGGCCGCGGCTCGCGAAGGCGGCGAGGAGCGCACGAAAGGTGGTGGCGTGGCCGTTGCCCCAGGAGGAGCTGAGCGAGAGGCCGAGGACGACGAGCTTCATCTCGTAAAAGCCCGTCCGTTCGCCCTGAGCTTGTCGAAGGGCTTTCCTTCTGACCGAGCCGAAGAAGGAAAGGGCTTCGACAGGCTCAGCCCGAACGGACTGTGGTTACCTAGATAGCTCATGCGGCAAGCGCCCGCTTAGCGCGCGCGGTGGCGGTGAGGATGGCGTCCACCTCCGCGCCGCGCAGCGTGTAGGTGTGTTCGGCGAGGACGCGGCGGAGTGCGGCCTGACCGATGTCGCGCGCCTTCTCCGGGGTGAGCGCGGCGAGGTGGTCGGCTACGTCCTGGCCGTCGCGGGCGACGAGCACTTCGCTGTCGGGTTGGAGGAACTGTTCGATGCCTTCCCAGGCGTCGGTGATCAGGCACGCTGCGGCGCCGGCGGCCTCGAACACGCGCGTGGCGGGCGAGAAGCCGATATGCGCCATGCTGTCGCGGGCGACGTTGAGCACGGCCAGCGGCGTCGCGTTGAAGGCGTTGTGTTCGTGCGTGTAGACGTGGCCCAGGTGCCGGACGTTGCCGGGCATGTCCTTAGTCTCCCAGCCGTTGCCGCCGATCAGGAAGCTTCGGTCCGGCTGCGCGGCGGCGGCGCGGAGGAAGAACTCCTCAACGCGCGCCTCGCGGTCGGGGAGCCGGTTGCCGAGGAACGCGAGGTCGGACGCGAAGCGGTCGTCGGCTTCGACCGGGTGGTGGGTCGTGGGATCGAGCGCGTTGTAGATGGGGACGCAGCGTTTCGCGCCGAAGCCGTGATAGGCGTCGATCACCGGCGGGCCGCCGCCGTAGGTCAGCACGAGGTCCAAATGCGGGAGGGCGCGGTGGACCGCGTGGTCGGGCGCGGCGCGCATCTCGTCCAGGGTGGCGGCGGCGTCGACGTCCCAGAAGATCTTTATCGCGTGCGGGGCGGCATGTTGGACGATGCCGGCGAGGAGTTCGTCGTCGAAGACGCCGACGCCGTTGGCCTTGACCACCACGTCCGCGCCGCCCGCCTCCGACAGGACGGAGCGCAGCCCGTCGGCGGTCGCGGGGTAGACGACCGAGCGGGCGTAGGGCGGCGGGTCTATGTCGCGGTGCTGCTGCCGGTCGAACGCGTCGGGTTCGTAGAACACGATGTCGTGGCCACGGGCGTGGAGGTCACGCAAAAGGCCGCGGTAGTATGTGGCGGCGCCGTTCCAATAGGAGGAGACGAGGCTGGAGCCGTAGAACGCGATCTTCAAGAAACAGGCTCCGGTTGGCGCAGGGTGGCAGCGACCGCGAGGAGCTCGTCGGCGCGGTGGGCGCAGGTGTGGCGGGCGCGGATCGTGGCGAGGCCGGAGGCGACGAGCGCGGCGCGGAGCTGCGGGTCGCGCGCGATGTCGCGCAGGGCGGCGGTCATGGCCGCGCCGTCGCGGACCATCAGGAAGTCCTCGCCGACGCGGAACAGGCCTTCGCTGTCGTCCCACGGCGCGGAGAGGAGGGGGATGCCGCAGGCGAGCGCCTCGAACACGCGGATGGTGGGAATGCCGGGAAGCGTTTCGGCGTAGAAGCGGCGCGGGACGTGGACGGTGGCGAGGTGGCGGGCGAAGACCTCCGGCGCGCGGGCGTTGGGGAGCCAGCCGCGGTAGTTCACGCCGTAGCGGGCAAGCAGGGCGAGGGCTTCGGGCGGGTAGCGGACGCCGAAGATGTCGAGGGGAAGGGCGGCGTCCTGCGCGGGGCGGAAGAGGAAGGTTTCGAGCTCCGCGGTGCGTTCGCCTTCGCCCCAGTTGCCGATCCATACGAGGCTCTCGCGCTCACCTTCCACGGCAGGCGGGCGGAAGTGGCGGGTGTCGGCGGCTTCGTGCCAGGTCCAGACGTTGCGCCAGCCCCAGCGGCGATAGACCTCCGACAGGGTCTCGCCGAATGCGAGGACGCCGTCGTAATCGGAGAGATCGAAGGCGCGGATCGCTTGCGGATCGCTGACCGCGCGGTGGTGCGTGTCGTGGAAGAGCAGCGTGAAGCGCGCGCCCTGCGCACGGAGCTTGCCGATCGCGGCGACCAGCGCGGGCTCGTTCCATTCGTGGACGATGACGAGGTCGGCGTCCTGGACGAGCAAGCTCGGGTCTTCGGCGGGGTCGAAGACGGTGGAGCCGAGATCCGGGTAGGCGGCGTGGTAGGCCTGCAGACCTTCATCGCCATGGTCGTCCAGCAGGTTCTGGAGGCTCCACGCGCCTGCGGGCTCGAAAGCGGCGACGGCGTGGCCCTTGGCCGCCAGTTCGCGCAGGGTCCCGCGCAGGAAATGGGCGTTGCCGTGGTTCCAGCAGCTTTGCAGCGAATGCGTGAAGTAGGCGATCCTCACGCCGCCACCGCCTCGGCCGTCGGGAGTAGCGTGCGGTAGATGGCGAGCGTTTCGGCGGCCGTCGCCTGCGGCGTGTAGCGGCGGGCGCGGACGCGGGCGGCCTCGCCGCGCGCCATGCGCAGGCTCTGGTCGCCGATCAGCGCCGCGACTGCGGCGGCGAAGGCGCGCTCGTCGTGCGGGTCGACGAAGGTCGCGCAGCCATCCCACAATTCGCGAAACGTCGGGATGTCGGACAACACCAGCGCGCAGCCGGCGGCGGCGGCTTCGAGGACGGCGAGGCCGAACGGTTCGTAGAGCGCCGAGGACACGAACACGGGGCGGGCGGCGACGCGTTCGCCGAGCTGCGCGTCGGAGAGCTGGCCGAGCGGGTGCAGGTGCGCGGGCGCGATGCTGTCGCCGTTAGGGCCCTTGAGCGAGCCGGCGGCGAAGAAGGGCACGTGCAGATAAGCGGCGGCGCGGTCGAGAACGCGGACGTTCTTGCCCTTGTCCCACAAACGCCCGACGGTGATCGCGGCGTCGTGCATCGGCGCGTCGTGGATGGAAACCGGCCGTGCGGGAAGCGCGTCGCGGCCGTTGTGAACCACCGCCGGGCGGACGCCGTACAGGCGGTGCGTGGCGGCGGCGAAGGCGGCGGTGGGGGCGAGCGTGCGGCTGGCGCCTTTGAGGCCCGCGCCGTGCAGCGCGGTGCGCCAGCGGAAGGATGCGGGCAGCGGCCCGGTGGCGGCGGCCTCCCACCAGGAGGCGACGCAGCTGTGCGCGGCGGCGACGACGGGAATGCCGGAGAAACTGCCGGGCTCGGCGGCGAGCGCGGGAGTGTTCAGGTGGACGAGGTCGACGCCATGCTGCGCCGCCAGGCGGGCGACTGCGGTTCCGGCGAGCGCGACCTCGCCGCGCGTTTCGACCAGCCAGTCGAGCGGCAGGCCGGTGTCGACCAGCGTCAGCGTCTCGACCGCGGCGGCGGCGCGGCGCTGGTCGGCGCTGGGCGCGGGGCCGGTGAGCGCGAGGATGGTCTGGACGCCGTGCGGGGCGAGCCCGCGCGCGAGGTCGAGCGCGTAGCTCCACACGCCGCCGACGGCGTCCGCGGTGATGAGGATGCGGATGGTCATGCAGCCTGCGTTTGGCGGAGCGGCAGGCCGCGCGCCTCCGACAACCAGTGCGCGAGTTCGGTGACGCCCTCCCGCCACGGCTTGGCGGGGGCGAGGGCGAGTTCGCTGGCGATCGCGCGGGTGTCGGCGACGAAGTAGCGCTGGTCGCCGGCGCGCCAGTCCTCGAAGCTCAGGTCCACCTCGCGGCCGACCAGCGTGCCGATATGGGCAAGCAGCGTGCGCAGGGAGACGGCATTGGCCGGGCCCCCGCCCAAGTTGAAGGCGCGGCCCGAAACGCGGTCGATGTTGCGCCACACCGCCATGTAGGCGTCCACCGCGTCCGACACGTCGAGGATATCGCGGACCTGGTAGCCGTCGCCGTAGAGCGTGATCGGCCGGCCTTCGAGCGCGCGGATCAGGAAGTGGGCGACCCAGCCCTGGTCCTCGGTCCCCATCTGGCGCGGGCCGTAGATGCAGGACATGCGCAGCACCGCGGTCGGCAGGCCGTAGCTGCGCGCATAGTCGAGCACGTACTGGTCGGCGGCACCCTTGGAGCAGCCATAGGGCGTGTGGAAGTCGAGCGGGCGCGCCTCGCCGATGCCGTGGGCGCGGATGTCGGCGTCCGCGGGGACGTAGGAGTCGCCTTCCAACGGGAAGTCGATGTCGGCGAGGTCGCCGTAGACCTTGTTGGTCGACGCGAAGATCAGCGGGACCTTGTCGTCGCGGCGGCGCAGCGCCTCTAAAATGTTCAGCGTGCCTTCGATGTTGATCCTGAAATCGTCCATCGGATCGGCGAGGCTGGTGGTGACGGCGACCTGCGCGGCCATGTGGAACACTGCTGTGCAGTCGGACGCCGCGGCGGCGAGGCGATCGGCGTCGCGAATGTCGGCGATCACCGGCTGGATCCGGTCGCCGTGATTGGACTGCAGCCAGGCGAGATTGGTTTCCACGCCGGGCCGGGCGAGCGCGTCGTAGATGCGCACCGTGTGGCCCTCGCGCGCCACGCGGTCGGCGATGTTGCAGCCGATGAACCCGGCGCCGCCGGTGACGAGAATGGTCATGCGCGCTCTCCCGCGTGCGGAAGAGGGGGCAAGGAAGGTGCCCCTCCACCATTCCGCTGGCGCGGAACGGTCCCCCTCCCCTCGGAAACGAGGGGAGGACGAAGCATGGCCGCCCTCCCCTGCCTTTGCAGGGGAGGGGGACCAGCGAAGCTGGTGGAGAGGCTTCTTGCCGCGATCACGCCACCAGTCCCCGCGCTTCGAGTTCGGCGCGCGCCTTGGCGACATTGTCCTCGGCGGTCTGCTGCGCGACCCATTCGGCGAGTTCGGCGAGGCCGGCCATGAAGTCCTCCCGCGCGGCGTAGCCCAATTCGCGTTGCGCGAGGCCGATGTCGGGGATGCAATGGCGGATGTCGCCGGCGCGGGCCTTGCCGGTGACCTCGGGCTGCAGCTGCTTACCCATTGCCGAGGAGATCGCGGAGGCGACCTCCGTCACCGTGCGGACCTCGCCCGAGCCGATGTTGAAGATGCCGCCCGCCGCCGCCGGTTCGAACAAGGCCAGCATGAAGGCGCGCGCGACGTCGCGGACGTGGACGAAGTCGCGTTGCTGCGCGCCGTCTTCGAAGATCAAAGGCGACTGGTTGTTGAGCAGGCGCGAGGAGAAGATGGCCAGAACGCCGGTATAAGGGTTGGAGAGCGCCTGGCCCGGGCCGTAGGCGTTCCACAGGCGCAGCGCCGCGCCTTCCATGCCGTAAGCGGGGGCCAGAGTCAGGGTGAGGCGTTCCTGGACGTACTTGTTGATCGCGTAAACCGAGGCGAGCGCCGGGCGCTTGGTCTCCGGCGTCGGAACGGGAACGAGCGGGCGGCCGTCCGCGCCGAGCGGATCCCACGAACCGCCCGCGTCCGGGGCGGCGGGCTTCACCGCATCCTCGACGACGCGGCCGCTGGTGTCGCGGTACAGGCCTTCGCCGTAGATCGACATAGAGGAGGCGACGACGACGCGGCGCACGGGTTTGGCGATCAGCTGTTCGAACAACACCGCGGTGCCGACGTCGTTGACCGAGGTGTAGCGTTCCACCGCGTACATCGACTGGCCGACGCCGACTTCGGCCGCGAGATGCACAACGCTGTCCACGCCCTGCAGCGCGCGGGCGACCGCGTCGGCGTCGCGGACATCGCCCTCGATCAGTTCGACCTCGGCATCCAGCGCGTCCGGCCGGCCCTTGCCGCCGTGAACCTGATCGATGAGGCTGTCGAGAACCCGGACCTTGTGCCCGCGGGCAAGCAGTTCGTCGGCGACGAAGCGGCCGATAAAGCCCGCGCCGCCGGTAATCAGCACCTGTTCGTTCAAAAAACGCCCCTGTTATTGACACAAAGCCCGAACGGCATGAAGCCGGCCGGTGACTGAAGCTTCTTCTTCTACCCTGCCGTTCATCAGGCGGAAAGCCGCGGGTCAAGCCCCCTTGCGCGGCTGACCCCCTTTCGCACAGGCCGTGACCGCAACCATTCTCCTGATCCGGCACGCCCGGCACGCCGATTACGGCGTGCGGCTGAGCGGCCGTTCGGACATCCCGCTGACCGCCAAGGGATTGGCGGAGGCCGATCGGCTGGGCGAGCGTCTGGCGGAGCGGGGCCTGGCCGCCGTGCAGTCCAGCCCGCTACGCCGCGCGCAGGAAACGGCCGGCAAGATCGCGCGGGCCGCCGGGCTTGCGGCCGAAACGCACGACGGCTTGAACGAAATCGAGTTCGGCGGGTGGAGCGAGCGCAGCTTCCCCGCGCTGGAGGCGGAGCCCGGCTGGCGGGCGTGGAACACGGTGCGCAGCAAGGCGCGGCCGCCGGGTGGCGAGACCCAGGGCGAAGCGACGGCGCGGGCCGTGGCGCATCTGGAGCAACAGGCGGAGCGTCATGCCGGGGCGACGATCGCCTGCGTCACGCATTGCGACATCATCCGCGGCGTGATCTGCCACTATCTGGGACTGCCGTTCGACAATCTCTTGCGCTTTGACATAGATGCTGCATCGATCAGCACGCTGGTGATCGGTTCGTGGGGCGCACGCGTGGCCGGGATCAACGCGTGAACACAGAGGGGAAGCGAATGCCGGCCGTCGCCGCCATCGACAAGGACGACATGCGGGCGCGCGTCGACGCGCTGGCGCCCTGGTTCCACAACATGGATTTGGGCGGCGGGCTGTGGACCGCGCCCGACCATTTTCTGGGCGACTATCCGGGGTTCAAGTTCCGCCGCTTCGCGCACGGTCTGCCCGCCGATCTTGGCGGCAAGAGCGTGCTCGACATCGGCTGCAACGCGGGCTTTTATTCGATGGAGATGGCGCGGCGGGGCGCGGCGCGCGTCGTCGGGATCGATAGCGACGAACGCTATCTGGCGCAGGGGCGGCTGGCGGCCGAGGCGCTGGGGTTCGAACGCGCGATCGAGTTCAGGAAGCTGGACGTCTACGACGTCGGCGCGCTTGGCGAAAAGTTCGACCTCGTGATCTTCATGGGTGTCTTCTACCACCTGCGGCACCCGCTGCTGGCATTGGACCTGATCCGCGAACATGTCGCGGGCGACCGCATGCTGTTCCAGACGATGCAGCGCGGGTCCGACGAGGTTTTCGAAGTCCCCGAGGATTATCCGTTCCACGAGCCCGGCACCTACGGCCCGCCTTCTTTCTTCAACGATCCCGGCTACCCCCGCATGCACTTCATCGAACGATCCTATTCCAACGACTGGACCAACTGGTGGGCGGCGAACCGCGCCGGATCCGAGGCGATGCTGCGCGCCGCCGGCTTCGAGATCGAAAGCCGTCCGGAAGAGGAGGTCTATCTCTGCCGCGTCGCGCCGATCCCGTTCGCCGAGCACGGCAACCGGCCGGCGGTGTATCCCGCCCAGGGCGCGAACGGGGGAGCCGCGGCATGACGATCGAAGCCGCGATGATCTGGAACGAGCCCAACAACAAGTCGCATTGGGACCCGGAGGTCGACCCCGACTGGGGCAGGTTCGCGCAGATGGCCGTGATGGCGGGGAACAGCATCCGCGCGGTCAACCCGCACGTCAAACGCGTGCTGGGCGGCATGTCGCCGATCGACGCGCACTGGGTCGAGAAATTGCGCCCGCACGGCGTGCTGGACGCGGTGGACGTGGTGGCGGTGCACGGATTTCCGCTCGATTGGAATTTGTGGCCGATAAACGCCTGGCCCGACAAGATCGCCGAGATCGAGGCGGTCGTGCCCGACCACGAGGTGTGGGTGACGGAAGTCGGCGTCGGGTCGTTCGGCGCGGAGGAAGTGCAGGTGTTCGGCGTCGACCGGACGGCGGAGCTGCTCGTCGGGCGGGTGCCGCGCATCTTCTGGTATTCGCTGTTCGATCTGCCGCAGTCATGGGGCGCGGAAACGCGGCACCGGGAGGCGGAAGGGTCGAGCTACTACCGGCATTTCTACATGGGGCTGATCCGCGAGGACGGCAGCCCCAAGCCGAGCCTGGAGCATTTTCGCAAGCACGGGCCCGCCATGGGCCTGATGCAGTGGTTCCATTACCACGACCCGCGGCTGGACGAGGCGGTGGGGATCATGAAGGACCTGGGCGTTACGCACCTGCGTACGGGGCTGAGCTGGGCCGACAGCTTCCGAGAAGGCGCGATCGACTGGTTCGACCGGCAGATGGAGGCGCTGGAGCCGTTCGAGACGACGGTGACGTTCTGCTTCACGCCGCAGCATCTGGGCATCGCCCCGCACCACACCAGCGCGCCGCGCGAGCCCGAGCAGTTCGCCGATTTCTGCGCGTGGATGATCGACCGCTACGGACCGAAGGTAGAGCCGGAAACCCGTTCGTCTCGAGTGGAAACGAGGGGCGCCGAGACCGAGACACGCCCTTCGACCGCGCTCGGGACGAACGGGGAATTGGTGTCGTGACCGGCGGGATCAACGTCGCCGTGGTGGGCGTCGGCAATTGCGCGTCGTCGCTCGTGCAGGGCCTCGCGCATTACGCGAACGGCGGCGCCAACGAGCAGATCGGGCTGATGCACTGGGACCTGGGCGGGTACCGGCCCAAGGACATCCGCGTGGTCGCGGCTTGGGATGTCGACCGGCGCAAGGTCGGGGTCGATGTGTCGCAGGCGATCTTCGCCAAGCCTAATTGCACCGCGGTGTTCTGCGACCATGTGCCCGACGCGGGCGTCGCGGTGCGGATGGGGCGGGTGCTGGACGGCGTCGCAAGCCACATGGAGGACTATTCCGACGACCGGACGTTCCTGCTCGCCGACGCGGCGGAGCCGGACCGGGCGGAGGTGGTGGAGCACTTGCGCGAAACGCGGGCGGACGTGCTGGTCAACTATCTGCCCGTGGGCAGTCAGCAGGCGACCGAGTTCTACGCCGAGTGCGCGCTGGAAGCGGGGGTCGCGTTCGTCAACAACATCCCCGTGTTCATCGCCAGCGATGCCGGCTGGGCGCGACGCTTTGCCGACGCCGGCGTGCCGTTGATCGGCGACGACATCAAGGCGCAGCTGGGCGCGACGATCGTCCACCGCGTGCTGACCGACCTGTTCGCCAAGCGCGGGGTCAAGCTGGACCGGACGTACCAGCTCAACACCGGCGGCAACACCGACTTCGCCAACATGGCCAACCGCAGCCGGTTGAAATCCAAGAAGATCAGCAAAACCGAGGCGGTGCAATCGGTCGCGGCGCACCGGCTGGACCCTGACGACATTCATATCGGGCCGTCCGATTATGTCGCGTGGCAGAACGACAACAAGGTGTGCTTCCTGCGCATGGAGGGGCAGTTGTTCGGCGGGGTGCCGATGAACCTGGAGCTGCGTTTGTCGGTGGAGGATTCACCCAACAGCGCAGGGGTCGCGATCGACATGATCCGCTGCGCCAAGATTGCGCGCGACCGCGGCTTGGGCGGCGTCGTGCACCCGGCGTCCGCCTATTTCTGCAAGCACCCGCCCGAGCAGACGACGGACGACCTGGCGCACGAGGCGTTGGAAGCGTGGATCGGGCAAGCCGATCCGCGCTAGCGCTGGAGGCGTGGATCACGGGGTAGCGGCTACTCGGTCTTGGTGGCTTCGATCGCGTCCATCACCGCCACCGGATCGACGTTGCGCTTGACCTCGGCCATGTCGGGGTCCGCGTCGCTGTCCACCCCGATCTTTTCGGCGATGGCGGCGACGAGCACGGACAGCTTGGTGAGCTCGTGTTCGGCCAGCAGGCCCATGTGGAGGTCGAGGTCGGCGCGCCCCTCGGCCAGCGCCCCCATGCGGTTCTGGCTGATGAGCACGAACGTCGACAGGAAGATCGCCTCCACCGACGCCCACATCGCGAGCACGACGAAGGTCTCATCAAAAGGTTCGACGCCGGGGATCCAGCCCAGATTGGCGATGATCCAGCCGCCGAACAGGATCAGGTGGATGACGACAAACGTCATGCTTCCGGTGAACCGGGTAACCTTGCCCGCGATGCGGTCCGCCAGCGGCATGGCGGCGGCCTGTTCGGCCTCGCGCGCCCGCAAGGCGGCGATGTTGCCGGACAGCGTGCTGCTCATGTCGCGGAGCGACGGCGGGGGCTTCATCGGGCTTGGCGCGGTCATTGGAGAGCCATGCACCGCGTGAGCGCGGCGCGCCACTGATGTCGATCAGGCAGTGCGTGGTGACCTCTACGGATAGCATCCGAATTACCAGTAACGCTCAGGAAGTCTTAACTCGTTGATATCCGGACAAACGAGAAGGAGAGGGATCACTTGGTCTCACACAATCTCGTAAGATCCGGCTCAATGTGGGGGACCAATGAGGGACTTCGGAGGGTCGTCTCATGCCACTTACAGTGCTTAAGATCCGCCATGTACCTGCGTGCCGTCATGCAGACACGCACGATCTTTACCTGCTCGTGCGGGAGACCGGAGCCCGCTCCTGGGTGCTGCGCATGCAGCATGACGACCGACGACGCGACTTTGGTCTAGGTGCGACGCACGACGTGTCCCTCTCCAACGCCCGGATCCTTGCTGCCAACCTCCGGAAGACTGTCCAGTCCGGCTTGGATCCTGCGGCAGGGCGGCCGTGCTCGGCGTCCTGGAGCCGATCTGGTTTACCATTCCCGATACCGCCAAGCGGGTCCTTCAGCGAATCGGCACGGTGCTCGATTACGCGCACATCAAGGGGCTGGTACCTGACCAGGTGTCGCTTCGGTCAGTAACTCGCAGCCTCCTCGTTAGCATCTTGCGGCATTTCAGCTTTGGACTTGGCTTGAAGTCAGTGTCGTCTCTCGCGACCGGTTTGGCATTCGGTCACCGAAGACGGAGCGACAAAAACAGGCTGCCGCCGCGGAGCAAGCTAGCCTGCGGGCGCGGCGGCAACCACAGACCGCAAACCCATTCTGAAGCGCAGTACGCTGTTTGCGGGAATGGTTCCTGTCGCCTTGTCTCCGTAACCCAGGGCCGGCGGTATCCACACGATCCACTCGTCGCCTGGTCGCATCAGCATGAGGGCCTCCGTGAAGCCGGGAACGAAATCTGCGACCCCGCCGCTCAACGGCTGGCCCCGGGCGTAGCTGCTGTCGAACGTCTCGCCGGTGGTGAGCTTACCCTCGTAATCGAAGACGACACTGTCGGCGGCTCCGGGGCTGCGACCAGTCGGCGGACCAGACTTGATGATGAAATACTGTAATCCGCTAGGCGTTGTAACGACGCCCTCCGCGACCGAGTTGCGCGCGAGGAAATCAGGACCCGGGGCGGTTTGAGGTGCCGCAGGCGGGGGCGGGGGCACGGTGGCGCAGGCGGTCGGAATGGCAAAGAGGAACGCAAGGTTGATAAGTCGGTTTCTCATATGCGCGAGCTTAGCAGCTGGGTTCACCTTGGCAAAAGTGTAGGTCAGCCGGTCTAAAAAGGTCATCAACTTCAGTTGTCGCCTTCGGGGGTAATCGCGATTGCGAGACCCGCGGTCTTCAATTGCGGGGCAACGATCCAGAGAGCTGCTCGTCGTACGAGCACTCGAACGCTGAGTAGTCGTGACAGAGGATGTCCAACTTGGGCGACGATTATGAACACGGCCGGCGAGACGGCTTGCGTCTCGCCTTAGCCGTCTTAGCGGCGGAGGAAGCGAAGTGGTCAGCGCTGCTCGGCAGCAGCCCGTCATGGCGAACCAACGCAATCAGGGAGGTTCGGCACAAGAGGCTGCAGGTAGCGCAGAAGCGTGTGCACACCGTCCTGGGGCGGCTTACGCCCAAGGACGGCGAGTTGATGGATGCAGAGCTCGCTGCAGCCCTCGACAGGGCCGGGCTTTTAGGTTGCCGCTAGACCTCATCGCTTGCCCCGCTTCGCGACGGCGGCCATCCCGCTCGCCCTCGACCCTGCCGGACAGCCGCCCCATGCCCACGACGAACGCTGCCGGCCAATTCGCAGCCATTTTGCGCGAATGAACGAACGACCGGTTTCAGGAAGCAGGAAAGCCACAGGGAGCGACCGGTTGTAGGTCATTGCGGCTAAAAGCTGTTGCCGATCAACGCTGACGGCTGACGGCTGACGGCTGACGGCTGACGGCTGCTGAAGCGGCCTTAGCCCCCACAGGAGCGGCTAAGCCCCAGCAGGTTCTCATCGGGGACCCCGCTACCCATCTCAGGCGAGATGCATAAAGAGCTCAACCGCCTTGGCCTGATCGACGACGACGAGATCGTCCTTGATGAGGCTGCACTGTCGCTGGCTCTTCTCGACCATCCGGGCAGCGACCTCGCCTCTCATCATAAGCTGCTCGATGCGATTGAGAGGCGACTGAAGCTGATTGCGGGCGGCGCCGAGGCGCCAGCCAAGCGTGCCGAGGCCTTGGCTGCGGTACTCGGTGAAGAGTTCGGCTTCGCAGGCGATGCGGAGACCTACGACGATCCGGCCAATGCTGACCTCATCAGCGTCCTGGTTCGTCGTCGGGGGCTGCCGGTGAGTCTGTCGATCCTCTGGGTAGCGATAGCGCGTCGGCTCGGCTGGCGGGCTGACGTGCTCGATGTCCCCGGTCACGTCCTCGTGGTGATCGGCGCCGAGGCGACACCGGTGATTGTTGATCCTTTCGTCGGCGGCGTGCGCGTCGGGGCAGAGCGCCTTGCCGCGCTCGTCCAGGCGTTTGCCGGCGCAAAGGGCGCCGTGACGGGTGTCGCGGCGATGCCGAACCGCGCCGTGCTTGTACGTCTTTTGCAGAACCAGGCGTCGCGCGCCGAGCAGGCGGGCAACGGGCGCCGTGCGCTCGAATTGTACGTCCGCATGACAACGATGGCGCCGTCGTACTCACACGCATGGTGGGAGCGCGCCCGACTTGAACTCATTGATCATGAGATCGCCGCTGCGCGTGGCAGCCTGAGCGCGATGCTAGAGATCACACGCGATCCGGAACTGCGTCGTCGCGTGACCGAGACGTTGGACGCGCTGCCGGCTGACTGACCCCGCGGACGTAGTCGCGAGCGCCGGCAGCCGACTAGGTGACCAACGCCACCTCGATGTCTCGGCCTTGTCCAGCTGAAGCGAGGATCGCTCCGGAGGCCGGATGATCGGACGGCCGAGTCCAAGGTCCTGTGTCCGGGCGTTGAATGACCGATTCTGGGTCGAGCCGTTCGTATCTCTATCACTCCGCCTCTCGCCTTGATGACACCGTCGAACCGATGGCGGAAGCTAGCCGGGCGCGCTATTCCTATTAACCGGGGGCGGGGGGCAGCATGAGCCGGGTTCGAGGCGACGTTCTGGATTGGTTCACCGCCCGGCGCGTTGCGCCTGGCCGAGAGTTCGCGATTTTGCGGGCAGCAGCAATAATCCCGGCCCCAGCGCAGTGGCGGGCTTTCTTGGGGCAGATCTCTTTGTGGCTCGGCACGATCGCGCTCGCAGCGGCCGTGATCTTCTTTTTTGCTTTCAACTGGGACGATCTTAGCCGCCTCGCCAAGTTCGGGCTGGTCGAAGCCGCGATCCTGGTTGCCCTGCTCGCTTGCTGGCGGCTCGACCTGGATGGGATGGCGGGAAAAGCGGTACTCACTTTGCTGAGCCTGTTGGTGGGCGCGCTCCTCGCCTTGGCCGGGCAGATCTACCAGACCGGCGCCGATACGTTCGAGCTTTTCGCTTACTGGGCGGCTCTGATCCTGCCGTGGGTGCTGGTCGGCCGCTTTGCCCCCTTGTGGCTAATCTGGCTCGGTCTCCTCAACGTAGCTTTGTCCTTGTATTTATCGCTCGGCCACAACGGCGAGGCATTGATGTGGGCCTTGTTCGCGCTGAACGGCCTGGCGCTGATGCTGTGCGAAACCGCCCACCGCGTCGGGCTGCCCTGGCTGCGCGAAAGCTGGCCGTTGCGGCTCGTTGCGATCGTCAGCGCTGCGGCTGCGACTGGGCTCATCATCTGGGCGATCGCCGACGGTCGGGATCGCTCCGCTCTCCTCGCGGCCCTGGCCTATGTTGCCTGGCTGGCAGGATTTTACGTCTGGTACCGCAGTGTCCGTCCCGATCTGTTCATGCTGGCCGCGGGCCTGTTGAGCCTAATCCTCGCGGTCGCCGCCTTTCTGTCGCGCCACATGCTGGAGTCGGGTGGCGGCGCATACCTGTTCATCGGCCTCGTCGTGATCGGCATGTCGGCGGCCGGCGCGATCTGGCTGAAGTCCGTTGCGCAGGAAGAGCCGGCATGAACGCCGCCGAGCTTTGGGCGGAGCTGAGCGCCGGCGGCCTCGTCAAAGGCGCGCAGCCCGAGCGGGAGCCGCCCGGATCGCCCTGGTTCATTCGCTTGATGCTCGGTATCGCCGGCTGGATCGGGGCGCTGTTCCTGCTTGGCTTCGTAGGGATCGCGCTGTCCTCCATTATGGACGACGCTGCGTCCGCGATGATCGCGGGCGCAGTTTGCTGTGCCGGCGCTTTTGCCTTGTTCCGCAGCTTCGATGGGCAGGACTTCGCCGAGCAGTTCGCGCTGGCGCTCAGCTTGGCCGGGCAGGGGCTCTTGGTCGTAGGTTTGGGCCAGCTCTTCAAGGCAGATGGCGCGGGCCTCTATTTCGCCATCGCTGCGACCGAGGCCATGTTGGCGTTCGCCATACCCAATTTCGTTCACCGCCTGCTCGCTGCCGGAGGCACGGCGGTCGCGCTCGCGCTTGCGGTCAACCAACTGGCGCTCCATGGCCTCGCCGCCCCACTGCTGTGCGCGGCCCTCGCGGCCATCTGGCTTGATCCAGCCCGGTGGGCGACGGGAGCGCGTCTCTGGCGCCCGATCGGCTATGGGCTCGTGCTGGCGCTGTTATTGACCGAGACGTTCCGTCTGTTCGGCGCCCAAGACCTGTTCGGGCGCGCCAAGGAAGCCGGCTGGATGGCGGTCCATGGTCCGCTGGTCGGACGAGGGCTGACGGGCGCGGTGCTGGTCTGGGCAGCCGCGACTCTGTCAATCCGCGAAGGCTTCCCGCCCGCCAGCCGCACTTTCCTGCTGACGGTTGGCGCCGCTGTCCTGATCGGCATCCTGTGCCTGCTGGCGCCCGGCCTAGGCTCGGCTCTCTTGATCCTGCTGCTCGGCTTTGCCGCGGGGAACCGACTGCTGATGGTGTTCGGCATTTTCAGCCTGCTCGGGTTCGCCGCTCATTTCTACTACAGCCTGCACGCTACCCTGCTGACCAAGTCCGGCATCTTGGCGGTCACTGGCCTGTGCCTGCTCGCTGTGTCTCTATTCCTGCACCGCAGTGCCGCCAGTCTTGAGGAGCCACGCCATGCGTAAGGCGGTCGCGCTCGCTGCCGGGCTCCTCATCCTGCTGGTCGTGAACCAAGGGATCTACGGGCGCGAACGCCTCCTGACTGACGGCCGCGTCGTCTTCCTCGAGCTTAGTCCCGTCGATCCGCGCTCGCTTATGCAGGGCGACTATATGCGGCTGAACTTCGCCCTCGCCGACCGGGTCTTTCCTGGCGAGCGAACGCAGCTTGCCGACGGGCACCTGGTCGTTGCAGTCGATCGGCGAGGTGTCGGTCAGTTCCGTCGCCGTGCCGATGCCACACCGCTGGCACCTAACGAGATCGCGCTTCGATACCGTGTCCGGAGCGGACAGGCGAGGTTCGCCACCAACGCTTTCTTTTTCGAGGAGGGGCAGGCGAAAACCTTTGAGAATGCGCGTTTTGGCGAGTTTCGGGTTGGGCCGGACGGTGAGATGATCCTGACGGGTCTGCGCGGCCCCGGTCTCGAACCCTTGCGGGGAGCCGCCAAGTAAGCGGGATCATCAAAGCGCAAATCGGCGTGGAGCAAGACTCGCGGCTCACCCCCCCCGCACCCTTCCATGAACGAACGTCGGGTATAGGGGAGCAGAAGATGGACTGTGAACGTCCGCGTGTGGATTATCCGGCTTCGGGTCAGTCGGCTCGTTAACCCGATCTTCGATGGTCGTGAGGCCTTGTTAAAGTGAACCGCGGCCAACGGCACTGCTACCCATATCGGCTGTGAGTAGGGGTTTATATGATCCTAAAGGAAGCCGACGATCGCTCTGCCGGCATCGCGGAGCTCAAGCTGCTCGAGAGTATCGCACCCGCAAGCTTCCGCCCTGCCGTTCAGAAGCAGATTGAGAATATATACAGCGGGATAGCTGGCGAACGTGACGCTGCTCACTTCCTGAAGCGCGAATTCGGAAGCAGCGAGAGAACGGCGGTCCTCCATGATCTTCGCATCGGAGTGGACGGAGAATACGCTCAGATCGACCATCTCGTGATCCACCGCATACAGGGAGCCGCCTGGGTACTTGAGACGAAGAACTACTCCGGCCGGCTTAGCTGCGATGAGCATGGAGACTGGACGGTCTGGCGTAATGGGAAGCCAACGTCGATCGCGTCTCCCGTCAACCAAGCCCGCAGGCAATGCGAGGTTCTACGCCAGTGGCTCGACGCGAACGGCATCAGGACGATACAGAAGATTAATGCCGTGGTCCTTATCTCGCCGACCTCGAGCATCGATCGACGCAAGCTGCCGTCTGACGCTCACATCGTGAAGTCGGACAACTTCGGGGATTGGTGGCGCAAGCAGACGGACGGGATTGGTTTGGGAACGGCTCTGGGCATGGTCGGACGACACATGGTCAGCGGAATGTCGCGCGAAGATCTGAAAGCTCTCGGCGAGCGGCTCGTCTACGCGCACGTCCCGGCCACCTTCGATTGGCGGGCCAAGCTGCGCCTGCCGCATCCGAAAACCTCGGATCCATCGGGTCCCCCGCCAGCAAACGCTGAGCTATCAATGGGTGTCGTTGAAGATGCTCCTCGGACAGTTTCCACTGCGCATGGCGCCGTCAACATCACCCGTCTGCCCGATGGACGCTACGCGCTTCGAAACGAAAAGAACGACGCGTTGATTGAAATCGTCAGAAGTGCCTGCAAGGGCAGAGCTCAGTGGATCCCGCGTTATCGAAATTGGCTTGTTCGGGAAAACGAGCTCACCGGCATCCTCGCCGCGATCACATCGCCTCGCGCGACCTGCCTTGGCCACACAGGCGCGCCGTCAGCATCAAAAGCAGGATAGCTTTCAAGGGGTGACAATAGCACCCTTGATGTCCTTGCAGACTGCTGGTCCGCTCCGGGCCATTCTCGGACACCGATCGAACATTGAACAAACGCCCGGTCTTCGGGAACAGCGATCAGGTAGATTGCGCTCCTCTCAAGCTCAGGTTCGATAGGGCTCACATGCAACGCCGTCGCCGTCCCCATCCATTCCCGAACGGTAGCCAGGCTCGCCGACATAGAGGGGCGCGACGCCCGCTGCTCGGGCTTCATTACACCCGGAGTAATGCGCACCGGGCATTGGCGTGTTCCTGCGCGCCAAACCGCTGAACACGGCCGCTTCGCGACCGGCCGAACCGATCACGGTGAGACCGCCATTTGCGTTCACCGCAGCAAGAAGGCCTACCGCCAGCCCTCCGGCGACTGCGACGCTAAGCACCTTGGCTGCTACGATGCTTTGCTGCCGGCGCTGCTGCGCCCTGTGATAAGGGCCAAGCCGAACCGGGGAAGCACGGAAGGGCTTTTTGAAGCTCATCCAGAAGCTGTACTCCTCAAGCAGTAAACCGGGCCTTAGCGCAGGCATACCGTCGACGAACTCAAGCGAACCCATGTCGACGCAGACGACGGACATGGGAGACACTTACGAGAGACGCCGCGGGCCGGGTGGACTGCGGCTCGCGGCGTCACTCCGATGATCGATCACTGCAGCGGAGAGAGCTTGATACCTTGCAGAAAGCTCAAGCGGTTGGGTGAGAGCTGGTGCTGTTCGTGGCACTATGAACGACCGTCCGGTTTTCAGGTGAGCCGCTAGGCGGTGTGAATGTCTGGCTGTGCGTCAGCGATACCTGGTCCGGACTCTACGGCCGCCAGGTCATCGACTAAGCACTCGAACTGCCTTCTGACTGCGAGGGAACAGCCGCCGCGTGACGACACGAGCTTCACATGTTTAGAACGAAGCTGTGAACCAAGCTCGCGCTCTTCATTCGGCTCCGTCGCCGCCGGTTTTGTCGCGGGGCGATCTCCTCGCGCTTGCAGCGGTGGCACTCGCCTATGCCATTGTGTTCGTGACAACGCGCAATCCCGAACCGGGCGAGCTTCTCGTGCAGGTGACGCGCAACATCATCCCATTGGCTTTGACGGCGGTGCTGGCCCGGCACGCGCTAAGACGTTGGGTCATTCCGCTAGTCGGCTGGCGACACCGAGTTGCCCAGGTCCTGCTCGCGGTCGTCTTCACCTTCGGCTGGTTGTGGCTCCTGACCGTCACGGCGGGGCTACTGGACGGTGACGGGCCCACTCGCTTCCAGGTTTATCCCTTCCTGTTCGGCCCGGCCGTCGAATGGCAGTTGTTGCAAGGATTCGCTTTCTACCTTGCGCTGGCGGCTCTCACGATGCTGGAGGCCCGTCCACCAGCGACCGGACTGGTGATTATCGACGACTGCGCCGGCGTGGTGCGCGACCGTTTCTTGGTGCGGCAGGATGAGGAAATAGCGCCCATTCTGGCGAGCGACATCGTGTCTGTTGTTGGCGCGGACGACTATACGCAAGTGCAAACCACGAACACCCAGATTCTCGTCTCGACCACGCTGTCCGAGTGGGAGGCCGCGCTCGATCCAACACGCTTCCTGCGCGCTCATCGGTCCGCCATTGTCAACCTCGATCGCATGCTCCGCGCCGAACCGGCGGGTGGGGGGCGTACTACCCTGCGCATGGAAACCGGACCGGACATCACCGCCAGCCGCACAGGCACCAAGCTTCTCCGAGAGCGGCTATCCTGATCCTCCTGTTCGCCGGTTCGAACATGTCAGTTCACCGGAAAATCGCCAGATGCCCCTGCGACCGAGCCAGAGTGTCCCAGCAGGCGCCTTTCGGATGCGCCTTGATAGCGCTGGGGTGGTCTTGAGATGAAAGCATGGTGGGCGGTTTTGGTCGTGTTGGCCGCGGGCTCTGCGAAGGCGGAGCCGGTGGTCTATGCAGGTGGGCAGATCTGGTCGGGCGACGGTTGGGTCGCGCGGGACGTCGCCGTGAATAACGGCCGGATCATCGATGCCGGGGAGGTGCCTGCGGAAGCAACGCGTGTGGACGTATCCGGCAAATTCGTGACGCCCGCTTACGGCAACGCTCATGCGCACGTAACCAATCCGACACCGGACGGGAGCCGCTCCTACACGGACGTGGGCGTATTCTACGTTTGGAACCCGACCACGGTGGTAATCGGGCCTGAAGGACGCGCCTTCTTCGAACGAAGCGACGCTTACGATGTGGTCGTAAGCCAGGGTGGGATCACCGAGCCCGGCGGGCATCCGGAGAGGCTCTACGTCGAGTATCTCGCCAAGCCGGTATACGGCGGCAAACCACGCGAATGGTTTGTCGGCAACGCCTTTCACTACGGCTCGACACCGGCGCAGATCGACGCAGCGCTCGATAAGCTCAAGGAGCAGGGTGCGCAGTTCGTTAAAGCTTATTTGCTCAACTCCGAGCGATACCAGACGCTTAAGAGCGATCCGAAGGCTTACGGGAGTAAGGGCCTTAATCCCATCAACATGCCCTATCTCGTCGCGCAGGCGCATCGGCGGGGGCTGCCCGTCGCCGTTCATGTCGAAACAGCCCATGATCTACGCATGGCGGCTTGGGCGGGCGTGGACATCGCCGCACATCTGCCGGGCTACAGCGGAGGTACGGGCGCCAAGCTGGAGGCAAAGCGACTTTCCGAAGCCGACGCCGAGCTGGTCGCTAAGTCGGGCATGGTGGTGATACCTACCTATGCGCTTATCCGAGGCGACGCCTATGGCGCAGCGACTGGAGGGTTGAAGCCCGAAACTCGGGATGCCGCGAGGCTGCAAGCGGAAAACCTCCAGCGACTACGTGCGGCGGGTGCGCCGGTGCTGATCGGCACGGATGGCCGGGGCGAGATCTTCACCGAAGCGGAACATCTCGTGGAGATCGGCGCAATGACCGACGCGCAAACGGCGGCGGTTGCGCTCAACACGGCGGCGCTGATGTTCACCGAAAGGCGCGTCGGCTGCCTTCAGACGGGCTGCGAAGCGGACTTCCTGGTTCTAGGTGCCGACCCGGCCGCCGATGTCCGGAATCTGCGACGAATTGAACGACGCATCATGCAGGGTCGTGAGCTGCCCGCCCCGGAGTCAAAGAATTAGCGCGGCCTCCGCCCTGTGGCGGCTTAGCAGCGCCTCCGCAGGTCATGCAGACCGTCCGGGTCCCGCCCCATCCGCGTCTCTCCCTCGTCGTAGCTTGCATGTAAGCTTGAAGGTTATCCGAGGGACATACAACAGCTTGTTCGGAAGCTTGCCAGGCGCAAGGTAGGCTGCTTGGGGCGGCAGCTCGCAACCGGCGAAAGAGTTAGCTGACACTAGTTCCGGAGATGAACGAACGTCCAGGTCCAAGAACCCCCAGAGCTGTTCTGAGTGTCCGCTTGTGGGTCGAAGCTGTCAGCGCGATCCAGACGTGGGTAGCGATTTCGAGCTGACGGCGAAGTGTCAGGCCATTGGTAGCGGGATACGTTTGAAGCCTGGCTCGTCTCGATTGAAGCTTGCCTTGCGTCACTCGAACGTTCAGCCTCGATGACTAAACGGGTGGGAGAACCAAAACCATGAAGAAATCCGACCTCGAGGTCTTGTCTCTCTCGCTTTTGGCTGCAGCTTGCGGACAGGTTCCAGAAGATAAGGACTCGAGAACCTCCACGGCTCCGCAAGCGACGACACCTGCCTCTTCCTCCGAGCCGACCAAAGCTTCATCCAAGACGACCGCACCGATGCTCGGATCCGCGCCAGCGCAATCCGAACGCAGCCGAACGGGTCGAACCGGCGGGGTAGTGGATGGCGAACCCCAACAGGCTCCCAATCGAACCGGTAGGGGAGGCGGAAGAACCGAGCGCTAGTCGTGCTCCGGAAATCTGCCGAACCAAACCGAGTAAGTGTGCCGTCTCCAGTGCCGGCCGGACTCGCTGATCGGCTCGACCTGGTGGATTTGCTTTGGAGCGGGTCGGTGCAGGATCAACCTGTTGCCGAGCGGCTCTACACTACGTGCTACCTTGCCATCGTGGACATTTTGGAAGCGCCCGCCGAACCCCGAACGCCAGCCGTCGCCGACGTACAGGAGCATGCAAAGCTTACGGCCGTCTCCCGCATCGCTATGGGCGCTGCAAAGGTCGCCGTGGCGCATGGTGCGCGCCATGTAAGTCACATCTCGGAGGTCGGTTGTGTCGGTAATCGCAGCTAAATAAGATTTGAATTCGGCGCTGGCCAACAGTTC
Organism: Sphingomonadaceae bacterium; assembly: GCA_035644935.1. GTDB lineage: Bacteria > Pseudomonadota > Alphaproteobacteria > Sphingomonadales > Sphingomonadaceae > CADCVW01. The sequence goes on along the minus strand of DASQNO010000027.1, from coordinate 37,120 downwards.
CAAGAAGCGGATGTGCGCTAGCCAGCCTGCGCTACCCATATTGTGAGATGGATCGCATCGCATGAGAAGTTCGCGCGCCAAGCGGCTATCATCGGGAGCGGCCGCGAAGTCTTCAGCGCTTACGGTCTGTTCGATCGTTAATCCAGTTTTACGAGTCTTCGATGTGGTTGCGGCCACTTGCTGCTTTAAGCAGTGATGTTCCTCAAAGTTGCCATCCTTCTCGAAGCAGGCAAGAAGTCCTTCGGCAAGCGGCGGCTCCAGAAAATTGTCGATCACTACCGACTTGAAGCGATCTGACCGAAAGGTTGCGTGGGCATGCTCCAGTGCGTCGACTTGGAAATGTCGCGGACGGATAGATCCTCTAAATCCCATGGAGTAATGCTACAAAGACGACCTGCCTTTGTGAAGCACCCGTTTGGTATGTTCCAAGAATCGCACCCAAAGCTTGGGTCTTAGATGTTCGTGAAGCGGCCGGCTTGCCGAGCCGCTCTCGGCATCGTAGCCGAGGCGCGTCACCTGAACGAACGTCGATAGTCGGGGAGCGGTCAGGACGTTTTGGAGGTCCACAATCGGGTCTTCTACGGTTTTCGTCCTTAGCCGCCCTGTTGCTGATGTGCGTGGATCGGCACTCGGTACTAGAACATGTTTCACCGCAACCAGCTTGCCTCATCCATCTTCAGTGTACTAGACAACTAACACACAACAGGAGCTAGTGCGTGGATCGGTCAACATGCGAGAGGCGAGCGGTCCAAGAGCATGCCCGAGGGCGCCTGAGCTCCGCCGGGGTTCTCACATCCATCTTCATGACCGTACCCGTCGCGCTTGAAGCCAAGCCGACGAGCCCGATGCAGCAGCGAAGTCCGGCGGCCAGGCGACGTCCCGCCCTCAAGAGCCGGATCAGACGCGCCCCGTGTCGGTACGGACCTGCGCCCCCGGATCGCCAACAGCGACTGAAGTGGAACGTCCGAGCCGGACGGCGGAGCTCGTCGGCCGCTACGTCGCCGAGGACGGCGGCGAAGTCGCCGTTACGCGTGTTGGCGACACCCTGCGGCTGGCCTTCGGCCCGATGACGTTCAAACTGGCACCTTGCTCCGACGGAACCTTCGGCACGAAAGAGCGAGATCTGACGATCACGTTCACAGCCGAGGGCTTAACCGTGTCGGAACAGGGCAGGATCGTCGCACGGGCGAAGCGGGGGGAGCCGGCCCGAACTGTCATCAAGGCACAGGGCGCTGCGCTCCCAAACTGGCTCGACGCAAACGTCCCGGCGCTTCTGTCTCGCTATGGCGTGCCCGCCGCAGCGGTGGCCTACATTTCGGATGGAAGGTTGCGTTCACGCGCGTCTACAGCGAGCGCCGTAGAGGTCAGAAGGCGGGCGCCGATACGCTGTTCAATGTTGCATCGCTCAGCAAACCAATTACCGCCGAGGTCTTGCTTCGGCTCGCTTCAACCGGGCGGCTCGACCTGCGCCGATGGCGCCCGACTGGGTCGACCCGGATCTCGCGGGCGATCAGAGCGGGTAGCCTCACCGTAAAGACGGCATTGAGACATCGCACGGGCCTGCCCAACTGGCGCGTGCATACCGGTTACGTGCTTAGCTTTGTCGTCGAGCCCGGAACTACGTTTCGCTACTCGGGAGAAGGATACACCTATGCTGCACGCTATGCCGAACGCCGTACTGGACAGAGCTTCGAGGAACTCGCGAAGCGTCTATTCTTCGCGCCCCTGGGCATGCGAAACACGTCCTACACCGTCCAGCCGACTTGGAAATCACGCGCAGCCTACCCGCATGATGGGCAAGGCCGTGAGCTGCCGCCGCTCCTGCGGCTCGACTTTTCGGGCGCGTGCTGTGTGCACACAACCATCGGCGACTATGCCCGTTTCGCAGCCACGACAATGCGTGGCCCGGCGCTCAGTCCGGCCATTAAGGAACAACGCTTCGCCATCGCCCGCGACCAGCGGAATGAGATGTGCGGAGTTGATGGCATAGCCCTGGCGCAATGTCCGCCCCGGATGGGCATGGGGCTGGGCTGGATGCTGTTCGGCTATCCGGGTGAAACCGTAGTTACGCACACCGGGGTTAACGAGGGCGAGCGCTCGGCCGTCTTCTTGATCCCGGAGCACAGGACCGGCCTGGTGGTGCTCACCAACGGAGCGAATGGAGCAAAGCTGATCCGGGACGTCACGGCGGCGGCTTACGACAACCCGAGCTACCTTCGGCTCGTGGAAGCGACAGCAAGGTAAGGTGGCAGCGGCGAATCATTGAGATCGTGCTCTGAGCGAAGGTACAGGACCGACTTGCGGCCCATGCCCGCCGCCTTAAGGTTACTTCGGCCCATCCGTCAGCTTACGGCTGTCAATCATTACCTGTACGGACTTCCGCAGGTAGCGGAGCCGACAGCGCGGCACGGCCGCCCGACTCCGGGTCTTCTGACAATGGCGAGTTCGAAGTCACGCTAACAGGCGCAGCGGCTCAAGCTGCTGCAGCGATGAGGCGCGCAAGCCGGGCGTGAACGGCGTTGGTCTGCTCGAAAGGCAGCGGCGTCTGCGTGAGGTAGGCCGCGACCAGGATCGGGGGGCGGTTTGGCGGCCACAGGATCGCCGCCTAGTTATTGCTGCCGTTCGCGCCCGCACCGGTCTTGTCGCCGATGCGCCAAGCGGCGGGGAGCCCGGCGCGCAAGCGCTTCGCACCCGTTTTGTTGGCCAACATCCAGCCCACCAGCCGTTCGCGCGAGGCGGGCGACAGCACGGAGCCGAGCGCGAGCCCTTGCAGCATTGCGACCATGGCTGCAGGCGAGGTCGTGTCGCGGGGGTCGCCGGGGCGGCTCTCGTTGAGCGCGGGCTCGTAGCGGTCGATGCGGCTGACGCCGCCATCTAGGCGGCGCATGAAGCGCGTCAGCCCCGCCGGGCCGCCAACGATTGGCAGCAAGAGGTTGGCAGCCGCATTGTCGCTCTCGGTCATTGTCGCCTCGCATCGCTCATCGACTGTGGCGCTCCCGCCGACGCGGGGCTTGGTGACGGGCGAGTGAGTGACGATGTCGGACGCGGCGATCGCGATCGCCCGATCGAGCCGCTCACGGCTGAGGTCGACCTGCCTCAGCACCGCCGCGGCGAGCGGGAGCTTGAAAGTGCTGCACATCGGAAAGCGTTCGTTGGGGCGGTGCGCGAAGCGCGCGCCGCTGCCAGTGTCCAGAATTGCCAGCCCAAGCCGTCCCTTGGCTTCCTGCTCCAGCGCCAGCACGTCGCGCCGGAACGCCTCGCCGCCGAACGCGCCGGGCCTGCGATGCGCAGCGCGCTCGCCGCCATGCAGCCCGCACCGATCATGAAAGTTCGCCTCAGCATCGCAGCTTCTCCTCTACCGATGCGCCCTGATCGCCAGTCGGGGGGTGGAGGACAAAGCATCATTGCTCGACGGAGCCATGAGCTCAGGTAATGGGAGAGCGATGGACCGCGCCCAACTCCCGCTCAATGCGCTCCGCGCTTTCGAGGCGGCGGCGCGGCACCTGAACTTCACGCGCGCGGCGATCGAGCTGTGCGTCAGCCAGGGTGCGGTGAGCCATCAGGTCGCCACCCTCGAGCGGCGGCTGGGCGTGCCGCTGTTCCGGCGCCTGCCGCGCGGGCTGGCGCTGACCGACGAGGGGCTTGCGCTGGTGCCGGTGGTGGCTGACGCGTTTGACCGCGTGGGTGCTACGCTCGACCGGTTCGCGAGCGGGCGGTACCGCGAGGTGCTGAACCTCGGCGTGGTCGGCACCTTCGCGAGCGGTTGGCTGCTGGAGCGGCTGCCGGATTTCGCGCGCGCGCACCCAGAGGTCGACCTGCGGGTCATGACCAACAACAACCGCAGTGACCTTGCCGCCGAGGGCCTGGACCTCGCGATCCGCTTCGGCGACGGAGCGTGGCACGCGACGCACGCCGAGCCGCTCATGGGCGCGCCGTTAACGCCGCTCTGCGCGCCTAGCCTGGTCGAGCGACTCCAGTCGCCGGGCGACCTCGCCGGAGAGACGCTGTTCCGCTCCTATCGCGGCGACGAGTGGCCGCGCTGGTTCGCTGCTGCGGGCGTCTCGAACGTGCCCACCCGCTCGACCGTGTTCGACAGTTCTGTGCCGATGATCGCGGCCGCTGTGGCCGGACTAGGCGTGGCGCTCGCCCCCGCAATCATGTTTGCGCGCGAGCTGACTGCGGAGCGGCTTGTGCGGCCCTTTCCAGTCGAAATCGAGACCGGGCGCTACTGGCTAACGCGCCTTCAATCGCGCCCAGATAATGCTGCTATGGCGGCGTTTCGCGGTTGGATTTCTTCACCGACTAAGATCGGCCGTTCGCCCGCGACTTGCTGAGCATTGTTTTGGCAGATCCAGGCCCGCGGACGACCGGCGCCGGAAAGTCGACAGTACGCTGCCAGTCAAGCTCGTTCGCGAGTAATCTGAACGGATGTACAGTGGTGGGCCGCGGCAACAAGCGCCTTGAGCGCCTGCTTCTGGGTCGGAGCTGCCGTACCTATCATTGTTGAGGCCGCTTTCAATTGCATTCGGCATAGCTGCTAAGGTCTGCTTAGCGAGAGCGCGCTATGTTTGCCGATCTACCCAGCCCTATGGAGATGAGCGTTGGGGCACTCGCCGCTTGATCCTGCGTTCCATGAACGGCGACCCTGGAACGAGGCCCGCCTGCTTGGCGCCAAGCGCGCACTGTTCGACTTCGCAATCGGTAGCAAGCTGCGTGGCTGCGACGTGGTCAAGGTCCCGATCAGCGACGTGGTATCGGGCGGGCGCGTGCGGGACGGTGGTCTGAGCTGGAAATACGTAGCTCTGGCTCCTGCAGCCAATAAAACACGCACGCGTGTGAGGGATGGAACACGCAGGACTTATGCAATCGGAACGGAGGTTCAGAAGCTGGTTTCTTGAGCAAGGAAAACCAAAGGAGAGCGTTCTCGGGTTTCGAGGGGCGACAGAGACGGCGCAAGTTGATAAGAATCTGGACGCGCGGAGGAGACAGTCATTGCAGATGGCATAAGCCCGAGCAGCTTCTACGTTCCCGGCCCGAGAGGGAAGAGCTACCGCCTCAGGAGCGACGGAATTGGTTAGTCTGGGCGCAGCTCGCCTCCAGATCATTGATGGGCGGCAGGTCCACGCATGGAGGCAAGGGCGCGAGGTGAGCCACTCGGCTTCCTGCGAGTTAGCCCGGGCGAGTTCACGAGAGCCTGCTTGGACCAAGCGCGGTATCAGACGCGGACCCTCCGCTATCGCTCCAAGAGCAAGATCGCCGGTCGCTACGCCGCGCATTGGGTTCTTACCGCTGGACCACGAGCCCACCACCCTCCGAAGGCCTCGTGCGCTTCTGGGGCCGTTCAGAAGCCAAAGCTTAGTCGCACCCCGACCTCGGTGGTGCGATTCTTGGGCTCGAAAAACTCGACGCTCAGGCCGTCCTCTACAAAGGTGGCGCTTTCAGAACGATCGAGGTTCCATTGGCGTACGAATGGGCCGAAGCTAAGCGCGTCACCGCCTAAAGGAACTGACAGCATTGCGCTCGCTTCGATCCCATGCCCGTCTCTGAGATCAAGCTTCAGATCGGGGGCCTCGGGGTCGATTTCTGAGAACTTGGATTCCGACACACCATCGATCACCCAGTTATATTGTACCGAGAGGTTGAGCCGCAGGTTCGACCCGACGGGGAGACCTGCGGCAATACCGACCGGCACGTACCCGTAGCTGATTTCCCGATCGTAGCCTTGCAACCCCCCTTGGGTCACCTTGCCCCCGCTGTGATCGGTTAGAACACGGGAAGCGAGCCCCGCAAAAGGAGTCAACGTGGTCCCGGATCCCAGTTTGAAGTCCCGTCCGATTTGCAGTTCCAGCTGCCCTATGTCCTGCGAGACGTTCTTCAGCCGCTCGTTGCCGGCTTCATAGTCGACGCGGCCGAAGTCGGTTGAAAGTCGCGCACGAAGGAACAGGCCGCTTCCGATCGTTTCCACGTAGCTACCGGTAAGTCCGATGAACTCGCCATCGTCGCGTACGATCGTCTTACCTTCTGACCGCTCGCGATAGCTGTAATCGAATAGTTCCGATCCAAGCTCGAACCCGGGTCGGGTTTGCGCTTGAGCGGTTCCGGTCGAACCCAGGACCGACAGGCCCGCTACAAATATCCACGGTGCAGTCTTCATTTCTTCCCTCCCCGCCTGCGCCACATCGAGCAGCACTTCTCGTCGTCGCTTCTGAGTGCAGGTGATTGCGCGGGGATTACGGGGGGCAGCAGTCGGCGTAAGCTTGGCGTAAGCAAACGCGCGGACAAGCGTTGCAACAGGCAGGGGCTTAGAACATGCGGATACTGCTAGTGGAGGACGAGCCCGAGCTAGCCGCCGCAACAGCTGCGCGCCTGGGAGCTGAAGGCTTCGTGGTCGATCGTGTGGGATCGCTGGGGGATGCATTCGAGGCGGTCTTGGGCGTGAGTTACCTCGCGGTGCTTCTTGATCGTCGGTTGCCCGACGGCGACGGATTGTCGTTGCTCCCGGTCCTCGCCACGCGTCGGCCGGTGGCGCCGGTAATTGTGCTTACCGCACTTGACGACATACCGGACCGCGTCGCGGGGCTTGATGCTGGAGCGCAGGATTATCTGATCAAGCCGTACGCCTTCGAAGAGTTGCTGGCCCGCATGCGCGTGCTGCTGCGTCCCACCGCCAGCGACCATCCTCTTCCAGCCGTCGAGGTTGGAAGGCTGCGCTACGATCTCGCCGCGCGTGAGCCTCGCATCAACGATACGGCGCTGTTGCTACCGCGGCGTGAACTCGCAATTTTGGACGCGCTGGTCCGCCGGGCCGGCCGGGTCGTTCTGCGGGAGAGCTTGGAAGCGCAGGTATACGGGTTTGATGACGACATCAGCTCGAATGCGCTTGAGGCCCATATCTCCCGATTGCGCAGGCGCCTCGCTGATTCAGGTGCAGGCGTCATTCTGCATGGCGTTCGCGGGGTCGGATACATGCTGCGCGCCGCGTGAAAATGCCGCGTCCCTCGCTGGTTCGTCGGCTGACGCTGGGCTTTGTGATCGGTCACATCGCCGCGGCGCTTCTCGCCATGCTCACCCTGTTCCCCCTGGCCTTAATTGAGGACGACGAACCGACCGGTCCCGAACTCATCCACCTAATGCTTGCTCAGGACTTGGAGCTGAATAGCCGAGGGGGGCTCGTAGTGCGTTCGGGTGGGGAACTGCAGGATTTGCTGAACCGACATCCCACTGCTTGGTTCGTAGCGTTAGTCGACAAGCGAAAACTGGAGCATGGCTCCGTGCCTCAGGACGCGCTGCGGCCGCTCCTTTATATACCTGGCTTGCGCGATGCGCGCTTGAAAAATTTTGGTGTTGCGGGACCTCCCGGCGAAGCATTGATCGACACGGTCGACACGTCCGCTGGAGTGGCCCTAGTGGCTGCAGGTGGCATCGTTTCTGATGAGATCAGTTTCGCGGACTTCTTCAATTATATCCAGGCGAGCTACTTTTTCATAATGCCGCTAATCACCGGCTTCATCACTTTGGCAGGTGCGCTGCTCGCGATCCCTATCGTTCTCCGCAGTCTTCGTCCGACCACTCGAGCGGCAACCGAGCTTGATCCTGCCGATCTGACACGACGACTTCCGGAAAGCGGAGTCGTCAAGCAGCTACTCCCGTTGGTGCGCGCCTTCAACGCCGCTCTGGACAGGGTGGCTGAGGCGTTCGAACGCCGCAGGCGTTTCATTGCCGACGTGGCTCATGAGCTGCGTACGCCGCTGGCCGTACTCAACATGCACGTTGAAGCATTGCCGCCTGGCGGCGTCAAACCGGATCTTGAGCGAACCGTGTTCCGCCTCAGCCACATGGTTGGGCAGATGCTCGACGCTGAGCGCATGACGCTAGCCTCACGTGCGCACGAACAAGTGGCCTTGGTTGAGCTGACGCGCTCCGTCGTGGCCGACATAGCTCCGTTAGCGATTGCAAACGGGTACGACATCTCGGTGGTCGCCGAAGGGCACGAAACGTCTGTAAAGGGCGACCCGCACGCGATCGGAAGAACTCTCTCCAATCTGCTGGGCAACGCGATCGCACATGGTGGGGGCAACGGTTCAATCGAAGTTCGGATTTCGCACGGGTGCATCGAGGTGGCGGATGAAGGTCCGGGGATCCCACCAGAGGCGCGCGAGCGCATCTTTGAGCCTTTCCGAAGAGAGCGTTGGGATCGCGACGGTTGCGGCTTGGGGCTGCACCTCGTCCGGGAAGTCATGCGCGCCCATGGCGGCGAGGCCAGCGTCACCAGCAATGGCACAGGAGCGGTGTTCCGGCTTCAGTTCGCCAAGTGTGCATAGCGTCGTGACAATGTAATGGACGGCCTACGTTCGAATGGAATTCCTTCAACTGATCGCGTCAGCGGGCACGATCGTGGGCGCGATCAGCTTCGATACTGAAGGACAGTTGATGAAACAGCGCACGTACCTTCTGGGTATGCTTGCTATGGCAGTTTCCCTCGTTCCCCCGGCTGAAGCGCATACCTCAATATCAACTATAGCCCCTCCCGCAGAGCCAGCGGACGATATCATTGTGACTGCGCGAAGGAGCGGCATACCTGTTTGGCGTGTCAGGTCCGGGAACGCGACGGTGATCCTTGTCGGCGCAATCGAGGAAGTATCCCGCGGCACACGTTGGGATCCGAGCAGCCTCACCGCAGCCTTAAGGCAAGCTGATCAGATCGTCTTCCCGCAGGACGAGGTTCCGCGCACCTCCGCTAGCGATGATCGGCTAAGCGATCGAATTTCTGCGGATGGCCAAACTGCACAGGGGCAAACGCTTCGACAGCTAATGCCTCCTGACCAGTTCGAGCGTTTGGTAGCCCTCCGCGGTCGAGCCGCGCTCAAACCTGGATTCGAGCGCACTCACCCGTTGCACCTCGCTCTCCATCTGCACGATGTTCTGAACGGCAAGGGCTACGGCCTAGCTGTCAAGGACTACGTCAGACACGCGGTCAAGAAGTACAAGCTCAATCAGGTTCCGATTTCTCGAAGGTCCCTTGAGCAGCCCATTTATGCCTTATCTCGATCGACGCCCGAGGCCCATCTTCCATGCCTCATTAGTTCCATATCCTTGATCGAAGCCGGACCGCAGACGATCGCCATTCGATCTCAATAATGGGCGGCGCGGCGAGTTCCCGAAGTGGTGGCGTCGCTTGCGACCAAGGTGTTCGCCAAATGCTCGTTGAACGAGTATGTTGCGACCAGCCCGGACTGGCGAGGAACAGTCATACATGCCTTAGCCGAGCCGAAGGTAACCGTGGCTGTACTGGACCTTGTCGATCTGGCGCGGGCAGGCGGATTTCTCGATGAGCTTGCCGGCGCTGGATACTCGGCTGCGGGACCTCCTTGGTAACCAATTGCGGTTGGGGGTATTCTAATCGAGGCGAAGCCGACGCTGACGCCTACCCCGGGCGTTTGAAGGCCTAGCCAAGTTCGCGCGCTAAGCGACTGCGTTCCTTGAGCAGAGCAAGTACGAGGCTCAAGGTTCTCGCCAGCTTCCGGCCAATCTGGATCTACGACGTGTGCCGAATTCCGGCGAGCCGATGTAATGAGATGTCCGCAAAGGGTGGAAAGCGGACATCCAGCGCCTCGCACACACGACGGTCTTTCGCAGATGCTAGGTTCACAATGGCGCGGTTGCTACCTCGGACTGCGGACGTCCGCTCTGGGTCCGAAGCAGACTTCCCCGGCCCTCAAAGCTCTAGCGTGCACATCTGGCAGCGAGCAACCCCGCCGCGCGCTCGGCTGTTCCGATCTATCGGCAATCCGGCAGGGACAAAACCTAGCTTTTCGAGTACTCGGCCGGAGGCCGGGTTGTCGATGAAGTATCCTGCGCTCAGCTCGATGAGCTTGAGTTTAGTTCTGGCAATCTGAACCATGTGCTGCCCGGCTTCGAGCGCATATCCGCGATTCCAGTGCATTCTCGCTATCCAATAGCCCAACTCCACTTCGCCGCCGGGCATTCGGTCCAATCCGGCTACCCCGATCAGTTCCGACAAACCATGCTCGTCTCGGAAGATGAAGAGGCGAGGCTCGTCCGGTTTGAACTGGGACGACGCAAGCGACTCCGCATCAGCTAAGCTGTAGGGCCAGGGGGCAGAACCCAGATTCCTGACGATGTCTTGATCGGCAATAGCACGCAGCAGTGCGGGTGCATCTTCCGGACGTCCAGGTCTGAGATGAAGTCGAGCGGTACGGTACATTAGGGCGGACCTACCGGTACTTCGAACGTGCGCAATGGGCGGAAAGCGGGCAAACAGCTGATCGTTTTCTGCGTCGGGCTTTGGTGCAGCTCAGGCAGTCTTTTCATAAGCGCCACTCAGTCCAGCAGCCCGGCGTCCTTGATAGCCGCGACACGGTCGCGGGCGACAGGAGCCTCCAGCCCACCTTTCAGCCGTAGCTTCAGATTGCGACCGTCGCGCAGCACCTGCTCTACGGCGCTTCGTGCGACCCACCAGCTGCGGTGAACGCGAAGTCCATCGAGGCCCGCAAGTTCACCTTCCGCATCGCGCATGCGCAGAAGTATGAGGGTGCTGATGCCAGGTCCATGCGCTCGGACGTAATGGTCCTCCATTTCCAGCGCTATGAGTTGGTCGCGCCACGCGATTGGGAGCCGATCCAGGAACGGAGTGCTCGTCGGCAGCTCATGCTGCACCGGCACCGGCAGCGGCATCGAAGCGGTCGAGGTTTCATCGAGCGGCTTAGCCGTCGGCAAGTGCTGCCCACGGCCGAGTAGAACGAACACGATTGTCACGAGGACACCGATCAGCCCCACCTGCACATAGAGCTGGAAAAGCTCGTCGAACCGCGGCTCAGCGCCGCCGCGGTACCCGCCGAAGTAAGCTATAGCGAACGTCCCGGGCACCGCCGCTACGAGAATTCCGACGCTCAGCGTGGGTAGCTCAGGAAACTTCAACCTATTCGCCGTGTAGGCGGCAGCCAGAGTGAACGGGCGGAAAATGGCGTAGCCAAGAAAGGCTGCCGGCATCCAGTACAGGAGCCGGGCGCCGAACGATCCAAGAGCGAAGCTCCCGAACGGCCCGAGCGCGGCGAGTGAGACGCCGATCGGGATCATCACCGCCCACTCGATCACCAATTCGCGCAGCGTCGGCACATCGTCTCCCGCCAATTGGCGCTTCGCGAACCGGCGCCCAAGGCCTGCTCGGCACGTTTCACGAAGTCATAGACCATCTAACGCATGCGCTGTTGCCGACAAAGCGGCACACGTCAGAATGAGAGGACACACCTCAGAGAAACGCTGATCATGAACGCCCCTGCGCCTGCATCGCGCCTGCCAAGGCAGGCGTTCGACCTGCCGCCCGCCATGCGCATCGGGGTCGTGTCGGCCTCGATGCTCTTGTTCGCGCTGTGCGCCTACGCCGTCTTACGATGGATCTTCGGCTTCGCTCCACCGACGCCGTGGGTACGTGATTGGGCTCTTGCCGCGCACTTGGTCACCGTAATCCCCGCCATTCCTTTGGGAGCCTACGTCATCTTCTCACGAAAGGGCGGGGCGCGGCACAAGGCTCTCGGCCGCATATGGTTGGCGATGATGTTCGTAACCGCACTCGCGACGATCTTCATCCGGAACGTCAACGACGGTCAGTTTAGCTGGATACACGCGTTCACCCTGCTGACGTTCGTCGCCGTGCCACAGGCGATCATCTCTGCACGCCAAGGGGCGATCGCGACCCATAAGCGGCACCTACGAAACTTCTTCCTCGGAGCGCTAGTCATTGCCGGCATCACTGCTTTCGCACCCGGCCGGACGATGTGGCAGTGGGCGTTCGAGGATGCAGCAGCGATGCCGTGAGCAACCCAGCCTCAGGGCCACCAACTCAGCAGTGGGAATGCGCCAAGCGTCGTCATCTGCGGTAGGTGGAGAGCTGACGTTCACAGCTCTCTGACTTTGAGCCGCCAGAGCCCCACTTGGACGCGCTACGATCCGGCTTGGATTGCCGAAACGATGGCGCGGATGGTCGGATCGGAAGGGCGTACGGCAGCGAGCTTTTCCAGCCGCGCCACAGCGGCGGCGCGATCGCCAAGGCCCGCATTGACCTGGACCGCGAGCAGCGGCGTGCCGAAGCGGTCGTCCAGTCGCGGCCCGATCCGCCAGAGCAGTTCGCGAGCGCGTTCGAAGTCGCGGCCGCGCGCGGCAAGCTACGCCCGAACGAACAAGGCTTTCGGATGGGCGGGACTGGACCCGAGCACACCCGCCGCCAGCCGAGATGTGCCTGACGAAGTCCGATCTGGAAGGGGTGCTCGTCTCTACGATATACCTACCCGCGAACTTGACCACGGTGTAAACAGATACGTACCTTTTTACCAAGATGACGTGGGAGAGGAGCATGAGGGTCTTGGGTGCGAGCGGGTGTATTTTGAGCCTGCTTATTGCAAGCGGTTCTCCCGCGTTCGGACAGGCCGTGCGACCAGTGGAAGCCTTGGCTGCCGGCATGACCGCAGCTGCCTCGCCGACGGAACTTGCCAACCTTGTGCTCGAGCGCTTCGCAAACGGAACTCCCCAAAGTTTCAACGAAGTCTATCCGCATGAGGAGGGCCGTCGCCTGCTTGCCTCCGCGGTGGCAGACAACCGCAGGCGGGTGCCGGGTGATGCAAAGGTGTTGTCGGAAGGAGGAGGTCGTGCAGTCCTGCTGCTGACCGGTCATTTCGACTACGGCAATCCCGGTGGCGAGACAATCCTGTCGCGGGGCTTCTCAGGTCTTTATGAGGCGCAGCGAACACCGCAAGGCTGGAGGCTGACGCGGCATCTCCCGATTGACGCCGACAGCAGCATCCGGCGACAGGACGTCACGGTCGACATTCGCCCCGGCAGTGGCATCGACGTTAAAACGCGTCTTAACGTTCGCGTCGACCGAGCCGAAGGCATCGCAGTGCGGCTCAACCGGAGCGCGGCTCTGGCAGCCGTCAGGCTGGATGGACGCCAGGCTCGCCATTCGTTCAGCGGGGGACTGTTGTGGGTGCAGAGTCCCGCGGGCCGGAACAGAGTGCTGGAGCTTACCTACTCTGTGCCGCCGGGGCCGGCTTCTTCCAACACGCTGGCCATCGGTACCGATCACGGCTTCATCCGCGATCAAGAAATATGGCTTCCGATCCTGAACTATCGAACCGAGGCCGACATGGCCGATTTCCTAGTGGTTGCTCGCATCCCGGCTCGCTATCAACTTTCAACGAGCATTCCCCAGCAGGATACGGTTCGCGGCGGCATTCGACAGGTTACGGGCAAGTCCACGATCCCCACTTTTGGACTCTCGCTTGGATACGATGTCGCGTGGACGCCTTCGGAGATCACGTTTGGCGACACGCGCCTGAGCATCTTCGCGGGCCCGGAGTTCAGGCCTGACCATGCGCAAATCAAGGCTGCGTTCCGATGGACACACGACCATCTGACCCGCCAGTTTGGACCACCACAGTTCAACTATTTCGCCATTTCTGAACGTCGCAGCGCCAAGATGGATCACTGGAACATCCTGACAAACAACACCATCGTGGCCGGCACGGGCGGCGGAGCCTTGAGACCACGCAGCGGTATACATGCTGGCTTCGCGTTGGGACATGAGATGGCCCACGCGTGGACTAGAGGAACGGGAGGCGGGCGTTTTCTCCTCATGGAGGGCTGGGCTACGTTCGCTGAGTCCTATCTGGTCGGGGTGGTTCAGGGGCCGGACGCAGAAAAGGCCTTCTGGGATACGTATCGCAACAGATACGAACTGAGCGGCTCCGAAGGCGCCGTAGGCATCCTCACCGACTACAACAATCGCGGTGTTGCCTACACCAAGGGTCCCTGGATCTTCCGAATGCTAAGGGACCGTTTGGGCGAGGCGGTTTTCCTGCGCGGCTTGCGCAGTTTCATGGACCTGAAGAGCGGTCCTGCCGGCGTTCCGGAGTTCACAACGGCGATGTCCCGCTCAGCCGGCTACGATGTCTGGCCGATACTGCGGCCATGGATCGAAGAAGAGGTCACCCCGGATCTGACCGCGAGAACCGAGGGAGGGCGGCTGCGCATCGCCCAAACCGGCCCGGTCTTCGATCTGCCGCTCACTGTGGAGCTCGTCACGGCCTCCGGTGTGTTTCGCCGTCGGTATCAGATCAATGCGCGCGAAAGCGCGTTCAACATCGCCGACGTTGGACCAGTCACCTCCGTCCGTCTAGATCCTGAGCGCAAGCTTCTGCTGCGCAGACCGATGGGTGAGATGGTGACCTTCGACGTCGAAGCACCTTCCGCGGCGCAGAAGGTGCAGATCGCTGGCGACTTCACCAGTAAGCCGATCGATGCGCTTCTCCAGAACGGGTCCTGGCGCGTGACCGTGCCGATCAGCGAAGGCTTCTACCATTGGCATTGGCTCGTTGATGGTAAGCGACCAGCGTCATTTCCTTCGTTCGCGCCAGTCTCGGGCACGCGAGAAGTTCGCCCGCTGGAAGACGTCTCGGAAGCAGGGCTGAGAAGGAAGGAGTCCTGAGGAGTGGGACTCGGGCTCGATCAGCCGCCTCATAATCAGGTGAGGGTAGCCGTTGCACGTCTGAACTGATCCGCTGCGCTTTTGAGAGGGGTGGGAATTCTAGGTTGCGGTTTGTCTTATAGCACAGCTGCTCTCCAATTTTTGAGGAGCCAAAACTCCGCAGTTAGGCGGGCTTCCTTCTCGTCGGCGCCGCAGCCCAGTCCTCGCTGAAGGTCATAGTTCCAAGGCGCGCAGACCGGACCGTCATAGCAAGTTGTAACGCACCGCTGCGGCTCCTCGTTTGCTCGCATAAGACTTACAGGTCCCAGATTTCGGCTGGCGCCGGGCAACACGTTTTTGCGGTTTATGCAGAAAGGGGGTTGATGCGAGCTGCCGGTCGGTTGCAAACCGGACTGCGGTAGCCGGACGCACGACATACTGGAGCGTTTGAGCGCCGTCGTGCCAGGTTGTGTTCCTTTCTACTCACGCAAACAATGAAGGTATTCTATAACGTCGGGGTGACGCTTAACCGTTTCTACCTGCGAGCTGTAGAAACATCTGCTTCCGGGTGCGGAAGGCGCTATCCGAACTGACTAGAATGGGCGCTTAGCAGGCTTCGCGACTGTCTGTTTCGGGTGGAGAGCGGACATTCGACCGAGTCGTTTCAGTTTAAATCCAGGCTCAGCAGTGTGAACCGCGCCGGCCGGGTTGCGTAAACGCCGTGGCTTCGGCGTGAAGGGGAGCCGAAGGCTAGCCCGAGCCGCGCCGTGTTCTGCAGTGCGGCGGTAAAATCCTGCGGGAGCTCGTGATTGGGTCGGCCGTTCACGTTAGTCCATGTCTCGTTGAGCCGCACGGTGACAGTGTGCTCGCCCTGAGTTAGCGGCACGACCGCCCGAGCCGGGGCATACCAACGATAAGAACCGTTAAGCAGCCTCCCACTCCAGTTGTCCCCGGCTCGTTGGAAATAAAACGATACCGTGGCTGGCTCGTGCGGCATCTCGACCGCCACGAAGCGCGTCCCGCGAGGGGCCTCTATGCGGTATCGCATTGTGATCTTCCTGACCCCGACCAGAGGTCCCATAGCGGTCGTTAGGGCGTCCACTTCTCCTGAGCCGATAACGGGCAACTCCATCACAACCGAGCCCTGTGGCCCGGGGCTCGGGCGTGCCGGCATGCCGACGGAATAGTTCTTTCCTCGCACCCAAGGGCCGATTTCCCAAGCCTGAGCAGGAGGCATGGCGGCGAGTGCTGCTGGGCTTCCGAACAATGCCAAGACGAATAGGCTCAGGAGCGTGCTTTTCGTTTTCATACTCCTGCCCGTGGCCGCTCCGCCGTTTAAACCATCTGAACAGGGTAATGAGAATAGTGAAAGCCGCGGGCTTCCGGCGAGTTTCGCACCGCCTGCGCATGTGCGTAGTGGGTCGAAGGCGAACCATCAGCCGAACGTCCGCTAAGGGTGGAAAGCGGACATCCGCTACCGCACCTACTGGGCTTTCTCTCGGCCAGCGGATCGGTGACGCAGTCAGGCTGCAGCATAGCTGGCACGGCCGCCACATTAAGCAGTTTCAGCAGCTTAAACGGGTCAGATAACCTGGAGGTGCGCGGGCAGGCAAGCATGTCGCGGTGCCGCTGCACCCGTTTTGGCTTGCGGAGTATAACGCCTCGAGCGCCGAGCAGTCACCTTGCTTTACGATAGGTCAGGCGGACCTTTCTCTGGGACAGACGCGCTCCAGGAACGCATTCGCAGACTGATGGCAAGCGAGCCGGTGCGGCAAGTTCTAAGCGATATCGAGGCACGCGGGGTTATCCCGCCGGGTGCCAGCTTCACCTTCCACGGGCTCCGCAAGAATGCATGTTGTTACTTGCTAGAGCTCGGCCTGAGCGACGCGAAGTCGGTTCAATCTTGAGCATGTCGACCGAGATGGTCCGCCACTATGGCAAGCGCGCGCGCGCCCTTGTCATAGCACGTGGAGCCGCTGAAAGAATTACCGGGGGCAAAATTCTGCAATTTGCGGGGGCAAACGCAAACAAGACGCGTGCCAAAATTGGCTGATTTGCGCGCGTGGTGACCCCTACGGGACTTGAACCCGTGTTTCAGCCGTGAAAGGGCCGCGTCCTAACCACTAGACGAAGGGGCCAACGGCCGACACGCCGGTTAGGGGCGGCGGGCGTGCGGGTCAAGCGCGCGGCGGCGCGCCCGTTATCCTAATTGTTCGGCATGTCGATGAAAATGATCGAGAGCACCAGCGGCAGTACGATGAACAGCAAGGCGGAATTGTTGAGGCTGCGGCTCTGCCGCGGCAGGAGGCCCCAGGCATTGCGCTCCTCGCCCTTGTTGACGCGCGCGGTGAGAAGCTTGGGCGCGATCACCGGCGGCGGCGCCGGCGGGATCGGTTCGGCGCGGTTGGCGAGGCCCTTGCGCCCGAAGCCGCCGGCGGGCCGATGTTCGACGATGTCGGCGAGGGGGCGCGTATCGCGGCGGCGGCCGCCGGACGTCGCCATGTCTCCCGACAGCGCCAGCAGCGTCGCGATGCGTTCGGCGATGCTGGGGTGCGTCGCGTAGGGACCCTCGACGAGCCCGTCGATCATCATCGCATCGACCGCGACGTCGACGCCTTCCACTTCGCTGCGGCCGTCGATCTTGCGCAGCACCGAGATCAGCGCGCCGGGGTTGTGCGTCAGGCGCACGGCCTCCGCGTCCGCGATATATTCGCGCGAGGTGGACAGGAGCAGGCGGGACACGCGCGCCAGCGTCAACGCCGCCTTGGACAGCGCGCCGGCGAACATGACCAGAACCATGATCGCGGGCATGAAAACCAGGCAGCCGGACGGCTTGCCGTCGCGGACGCGGAGGATGTTGAGCTTCTCGAAGCGGACGACGATGCCCATCATGATATTGGCTGCGGCCATCAACCGGATGTCGCCGTTGGCAATGTGCGTGATCTCGTGCGCGATCACCGCCGCCAGTTCGTCGTCGTCCAGCGCCTCAACGAGGCCGCGGGTGACCACCACCGTCGCCGAAGCGCGGCTGTGGCCGCAGGCGAAGGCGTTGCGCGCGCCGGACGGGATCAGCCCGACCTTGGGCGCGGGCAGGCCGGCGGCGATCGCCATTTGTTCGACGATGTTGACGAGGCGGGGATGCGAGCGACGGTCGACGATCGTGAAGCCGACGCTTTCGCGTACCTGATCGCTGTGCAGGCCGAAGCCGATCAGGAACAGCCCGAAGCTCAGCAGCAGCATCAGCCACGCGTAGCGGGCGAAATAGGCTCCGTTGCCGAGCACCGGTGCGTGCGCGGTGTCGAAGATCAGTAGCGGCACGAAAAGCACCGCCGCGGCGATCATCTGAAAGGCGAGCGCAAACCCTGCGAACATCGCCAGCGACAGCATGTCGTTGCGTCGGACATGGCCGACGAAGCCGTTGACCCGCAGCATCGCCGCCTCCGCCCTGGTCTAGAAGCTGATGGGGACGGGTTCGTCGATCAGGACGCGTTCGACGCCCAGATCGAAGGTCCGGCGGCGGTCGAGCGGCTTGCGCTGCGCGATGAGGTTGCCGGGGAACTGGCGCAGCGTGGCGTTATATTCGGCCACCGCGAGATTGTAGAAGCGCCGCGCCGCGGTGATGCGATTTTCGGAGTCGCTGAGTTCGGCGCGCAACTCGCGAAAATGGCCGGAGGCGGCGATTTCGGGATACTTCTCCACCACGCTCATCAGCGCAGTGAGGCTTTGCCCAAGCTGCGTTTCGGCCTCCAGCCGCATGTTGGGGGCGGCGGCCTGCAGCGCGCCGGCGCGCGCCTGGGTGACTTCGGTCAAGACGCCGCGCTCGTGCGACGCGAAGCCGCGCACCGTCTCGACCAGGCCCGGGATGAGATTGTGGCGATGCTTGAGCTGCACATCGACGTCGGCGAAGGCCGACTCGCAGCGTTCGTCCAACTGCATCAACCGGTTGTGCGTAGCGGATACCGCCAACAACGCGAATGCCACGGCGCCGGCCAGGCAGATCAGAAAAATGGTCATGTGCGACGCCCCCTTGCCGCTTGTGATCGCGTTCCGTGTGCCCCGGCCATTGTTAAGGACGCGTTTAAGCGGCGTCGTTTTCACCTCGTCTTAAGGCATTGTCCGTCAGGTTCCGTTGCAGCACCGTCGCGTGTGACCGTGCAACCAGTTCGGGGGATGAGACATGGCGGAACCGATCTTCATGCGCGTGCGACGCGTCATTTCAGCCAACATCGAAGACACAGTCGACCAGATGGAGCGCGCCGGCGGCGCCAAGGTGATGGCCGAGGCGATCCGCGAAGTCGATCGCGTCGTTGACGAAGTGCGCGCCGAGCACGAGGCGGCGACTTCGCGGCGGCTGCAGGCCGTGCGCCAGCAGCGCATGATCGCCGAGAAGCTTTCCGCGCTGGAGAGCAAGGCGCGGTTCGCGCTCGGCCAGTCGCGCGAGGACCTGGCCGAGGCCGCGATCGCGCGGCAGATCGAGCTGGAGGAACAGACGACCAAGCTGGACGCGGTGCAAACGGCGGCAAGCGAGGAGGAAGCGCGATTGGAGGAGTGCCTGACGGCGCTGGCCACGCGCAAGGCCGAAATGGACGAGGCGCTGGGCGCGTTCCTGGCGGCGCGGCGCGATGCATCTCTGGGCGGGGACCGCGCGCCGACGCCCGGACGCGACCGGACGCGCAAGGTGGAGCGCGCCGAGCGCGCGTTCGATCGGGCGATGGGCGGGGCGGGGGTCGTCACCGACGTCCGCGCCGACGCGCAGGCCGCGGCCAAGGTGGCGGAGATCGACGTCCTGCAAAAGGGCGCGGCCATCGCCCAGCGCATGGCGGCGATGCGCGCGTCGCAGCCGGCGGCCTGAGGTTTGAGCAATTCTGTTCGAACAGCGTCATGCCAGCGTATGCTGGCATCTCAGCGGGTGAGAGAGCGGTACCAGGACTCACTGAGATCCCAGCATGCGCTGGGATGACGTGCTAGAAACCGCTCAGTCCACGAACGCCGCGTCGTCGAGGTGCATCTCGGCGGCGCGGCGGTCGCCCCAATCGTCGATCTTGACGCGGCCGGCGACCCACAGGCGGCGGTCGCGGGGGGCGCCGAGTATCGCCTGGCCCAGCGCCGTATCGGCAGCGCGGAAGGCCACGGTCTTGAGCGAGCGGCCGTCGTCGCCCGCCATGATCGCGCGCACATGGCCCTGGCCGACGATATCCGCCTTGACGACGCGCATCGGGCCGGCGGCGATACGCGGCGCGGGCCAGCCCATGCCGTAGGGGCCGCCGACGTCCAGCGCCTCGCATAAAGACGGGGTGACGCCGCCGGGCGCCAGCACGGCGTCGAGCAGCAGCGCACGCGACGCGTTGGACCGCGCGACGTCGGCAGCGAGCCGGTCGCACAGAAAGGCGCTCAGCGCGGGGATCATGTCGGCGGCCACCGTCAGCCCCGCGGCCATGGCGTGCCCACCGCCGGCGATCAGCAGCCCGCTGTCCTTGGCCGCGAGCACCGCGGCGCCGAGATCGACGCCCGGGATCGACCGGCCCGAGCCCTTGCCGATGCCCTGTTCGTCGATCGCGATGACCAAGGCGGGACGCCCGAGCCGTTCCTTGAGCCGGCCCGCGACGATGCCGATGACGCCGGGATGCCAGCCGGGGCCGGCCACCACCGCCACGGGCGCATCCTGCGCGTTGGCGATCTGGTCCGCGCCTTGCGCGACATCGGACTCCACGATGCGGCGCTCCTCGTTGAGGCGCTCGAGTTCGGCGGCGATGGCGCGGGCCTCCTCCTCGTCCAGCGTTGTGAGCAGGCGGACGCCGAGGTCCGACTTGCCGACGCGGCCGCCGGCGTTGATGCGCGGCCCCAGCGCGAAGCCCAGGTCGCGGCAGGTGGGCGCCGACTTCAGACGCGAAACGTCGAGCAGCGCCGCCAGGCCGACGTTGCGGCGGTTGGCCATGACCTTGAGCCCCTGCGTCACGAAGGCGCGGTTGAGGCCGGTCAGGCGCGCGACGTCGGCGACGGTGCCAAGCGCCACGAGATCGAGCAGGTCGGTGAGCCTGGGTTCGGGACGCGCGGCGAAGACCCCGCGGCCGCGCAGCGTGCGCACGGTGGCGGCGGCGAGCAGGAAGGCGACCCCGACGGCGGCCAAATGGCCGTGGCTGGCGGCGTGATCGTCCTCGTCGAGGCGGTTGGGGTTGACCAGCGCATGCGCGAAGGGAAGTTCGCTGCTGCATTTGTGATGATCGACGACGAGCACGTCGACGCCATGCGCCCGCGCGGCGGCGAGCGCGTCGAACGCCTGCGCGCCGCAGTCGACGGTGACGATCAGCGTCGCGCCATCGTTCGCCAGGCGCACCAGCGCGTCGCCGGACGGGCCGTAGCCTTCCAGCATGCGGTCGGGGATGTAATGCGTCGCGGACAGGCCGAGGTCGCGCAGAAGGCGGAGGAGAAGGGCCGCCGAGGTCGCGCCGTCGACGTCGTAGTCGCCGAACACCGTGACCTGCTCCCCCCGCTGCACCGCGTCGGCGAGGCGGGCGGCGGCGCGGTCCATGTCGCGGAAGATCGACGGGTCGGGCATGAAGCCGCGGATCGTCGGCGCGCGATGCAGTTCCAGCGCGTCGCGGGGCACCCCGCGCGACAGCAGCAATTGCGTGACGAGATCGTCCTGGTCGAGGTCGGTCGCCGACGCGCCGCGCCAGCGCCAGGGCTGGCCGGTTAGGGACATCGACACGTTGCAGGGATGCATGTGCCAGTCCTTAGGCCATTCCGGCGTCTGCGGGAATCCTTGTTTGTTCGTGCGGGGTTATGCCGGGGCGAGCGCGAAATCGACGCGGACCTGCACTTCGGTGGTGTTGATGCCGGCGCTGAAGGGTGCGCCCTGTTCGGGCGGTGGCGGCGCCACCGTCTGCACACCCATCGCCTCCATGCTGGTCCGCCCGCCATAGCGCGGCGAAGGGGTGAAGCCCTGGCCGCCGTCGTAGATCGCCAGCACGCGCGCAACCTTCAGCCCGGCGGCGCCGGCGTAGGTGTCGGCGCGGGCGCGGGCGGATCGGTAGGCGGCGGCATAGGCGGACCGGCTGGACGCTTCGCGGTCGGACACGCGCAGGTCGGGGCCGGACAGCACATTGGCGCCCGCGTCGGTCGCCATCGCCACCGCGTCGCCGACCCTGGCCATGTCGCGGAGCTTCAATTCGATGATGTTGTCCGCGCGAAAGCGGCCGCGGTCGGCGCCGTAGTCGATCCGCTGCAGGCTGAGGTTGCGCGTTTGCAGGTCGTCGGGCTTGACGCCGAGGCGTGCGAGCACGGCGGCGACCCGATCCATCTTCTCGCGATTGCCGCGGCTCGCCTCGCCCGCCGTCGCGGCGATCGTTTGAACGCCGAGCTGCAGCCGCGCCTCGTCCGGCCGGGTGTCGGCGCGGCCGGTGGCGGCGACGGTGAGCAATGTTTCGTCGCGCGCGACGCCGCGCGGATCGGGCGCGGCGGGCTGGCAGGCGGCGAGCAGGGCAACGGGAAAAATCATCAGGCGGCGCATGGACATAGCTCCTTCGCCCGCCATGATATGGTGTTACACGGCGGCGTCAACGACCGTCAGCGGCGCGCGCGCGCGTTCTTGCCCCCGATCGCCGCCAGGATGATGACGAAGGCCGCCAGCCGCAGCAGGTACAGCCAGCTGCGCTCTTCGGCGGGAACGTCCGAGAAGGCGAGCAGCGCCTGCGTCAAGCCGAGCAGCCAGAAGGCGGCGGCGAAGGCGGCGAACAGCCCGTCGCCCGTGCGCTTCCAGAAGCGCAGGAAGAACAGGCCGGCGACGAGAAAGCCGGCGACGATCATGCCCGAGAGAAACGGGATCAGCATGGCGGCTAGTCCTCCAGGTCCCAGATGAAGCCGAACAGCAGAACCGACAAAGCCGCGACGGAGAAACCTAGGCGGACAACCGTCAGATTGACCTCGGGCAGGACGAGCAAGTCCAGGATCACCATCAGATTGTTGCCCGCCAGCAGCACGAAGCACAGCGCGCTCCACAGGAGCAGGCGGGCGCGGGTACGGGCGTAGCTTCGAGCCAGCAGAAAGGCGCAGGCGCTGCTGGTGGCGAAGCAGAGCAGATACACGGCGGTGGGAAACGCTGCGGACATCAATCCCTCCTCAGCCTGAACGCGTCCGCGAACGCCGAGACGCCGCCGCCGATCGATTGCACGATCAGCCGCCGCACCGCATCGGGCTTTTTGGCGTAGAGCGCCTCCACTTCGGCGACGCTGCGTTCCAGATCGGGGTGCGCAGCGCGGTAGCGGGCCGCGCCGTCGTCTTCGACGACGATGAGCCCACCGGCGAGCAAGGCGTCCAGGCTGGTCGCGATCACCGAATGGCTGGCGCGGAGCCGATCCACCAGCTCGTCCCGCAACCACGGCCGGCCGGGTTCGCGCCGGAGATGCAGGAGCAGCTCGAGCGACCAGACGGACCGGAAATGGCTGCGGATGAAGTCCGCTGTTTCCTGGCTGGCAGGCATGTCGTCTACCCGAGGGTTCTACGAACGAGCGGTCGGCGCAAAGCGCGCCGCGGCGGCGATCAGGTCTGGTCGCCGCGCTTGTTGTGTTCGCATTTGACGTAGCGGACGGTGCCGGAGCTCGCGCGCATGACGATGCTTTCGGTGCTGATCGCGCCGTTGCGGCGGCGCTTGACGCCCGACAGGAGGGAGCCATCGGTGACGCCGGTCGCGGCGAAGATCACGTCGCCCTTGGCCAGATCCTCCATCTGGTAGATGCGGTCGAGGTCGGTGACGCCCCATTTGGCGGCGCGGCCGCGTTCGTCGTCGTTGCGGAACAGCAAGCGGCCCTGGAACTGGCCGCCGACGCAGCGCAGCGCCGCGGCGGCGAGCACGCCTTCGGGGGCGCCACCCGAGCCCAGATAAATGTCGATCGTTGTATCCGGGTCGGTGACCGCGATAACGCCCGCGACGTCGCCATCGGGGATCAGCATGACGCCGCAGCCGAGCGCGCGCAGTTCGGCGATCAGCGCCTCGTGCCGCGGGCGGTCGAGAACGCAGGCGATGATGTCCGACGGCTCGACCCCCTTGGCGGCGGCAAGCGCGCGGACATTCTCCGACGGCGACTTGTCGAGGCTGACGACACCCAGCGGGTAACCGGGGCCGACCGCTAGCTTGTCCATGTAAACGTCGGGGGCGTTCAGCAGCCCGCCTTCCTCCGCGATGGCGAGCACGGCCAAGGCGTTGGGGCCCGCCTTGGCGGTGATGGTGGTGCCTTCCAGTGGGTCGAGCGCGATATCGATCCGGGGGCCGCTGCCGATTTCCGATCCGACCTTTTCGCCGATGAACAGCATCGGCGCTTCGTCGCGCTCGCCTTCGCCGATGACGACGGTGCCGTCCATCGGCAGCAGGTTCAATGCGGCGCGCATCGCCTCCACCGCCGCGTGGTCTGCCGCCTTTTCGTCACCGCGGCCGATCAGCGTCGAGGCCGCGATCGCCGCGGCTTCGGTGACGCGCACCATTTCGAGAACGAGGACGCGATCGAGTACGTCGCTGCGGGGAGAAGGAGGGCTTGCGGAGGCCATGATGTTCCTGTTGATTGAGGCGCTTTATCGGGGCGTTTGGCGGCGATAGGCGAGGACCCGGAGCATGTCGAGAATCGCCGCGCTGCTGCTGTTCGCCGCCGCGCCCGACAAGGCGGCGCCGCTGACCGCTGAACAGGCGCTGGCGGCGCACCGGGCGCGAACGTCGATCGGCCGCGAAGGGTGCGCGGGCGCCGCGGCGGACGAGATCGTCGTCTGCGCGCGCCGCGCCGACCCTTACGCGCTGCCGCTTTACGACCCGATGGACGACGACGACGCATCACAAGCGGGCGGCAACCGCGTCGGGCAGATGGCGGCGATCAAGGAATCGAATAGCGAATGCGCCAGACAATCGGCGGCCTGCCTGCCGCCCCCCGCGGTCGACGTGATGACCGTGGTCGGGATCGTCGCAAAGGGCGTGATCAAGGGCGCGAGGGCGTTGTTGGATGACGAATAGACCGCTTCTGCTCTCGATAGGGTTGGGAGGCGCGATCGCAACGGCGGCCGGCGGGCAGTCGCCGAAAGGCGTGTCGAAACCGATCGTCGCCGAACAGGTGATGGCGGCTTCCCGGGCGATCACGTCGATCGGTCCCGATCCGTGCCGGACGGTCGCGACGGACGAGGAAATCGTTGTCTGCGGGCGGCGGGAGAGCCCCTATGCCCTGCCGCTGTACGAGCCGGTCGTCCGCGACGATGGCCCGACGGGCCGACAACGCGAAGACGCCGTGGGAACGATGCGCGATACGGCTGCGGGCTGCCACGCCAGGGGCGAGGCATGCCTGAAACCGCTGCCGCTGATCGGGATACCGGTCGGAGCGGGCAAGAAGGGCGGCGTTCGTATCGGGAAGCAGTGATCCGTTGTCTCAGCATCGGCCTCTTGCACATCCAGGTGGACGCTTCGAAGCGTCGGGCGCAGGCTTGTGCAACCGCGGCTGTAACCGTTTGTTGACCATATACGCTTCAAGGCCGACGCCATGACCGAACCCGCCTCCTCCGCCCCCACCGCGCCGTTCGCCTTGAAGCCAGACGATTTGCAGCGTCTGGCCAGTGTCGTCGTGGACGCGCAGCAGGCGGCGCTACGGTTCTGGACGGAGGCGGCGACCAAGGGCGCCACGCCGGCCGCAGGCGCGGACCCCGCGGCGATGATGCGCGCGGGCGCCGAGTTCTGGATGCAGGGCGTTAAGGTCTGGCAGGACTGGCTGAGCGCGGCCACGCCCATGAGCGCCGCCCTGCCCGAGAAGGACAAGCGGTTTCGCGCGCCCGAGTGGCGGCAACCGCCGTTCGACGCGTTGGCGCGCAATTACCTAGTGGCGAGCGAGAAGCTGCTGGCGGGGGCGGAGCGGATGTCGGGACTGGAGCCCGCGAGCCAGGAGAGGCTGCTGTTCGCATTGCGCGCGATCCTGGACGCCGTCAGTCCGTCCAACTTCCCGTGGACCAACCCCGAGGTGCTGAAGATCACAGCCGAGACGGGCGGGGCCAATCTGTTGAAGGGCCTGGAGAACGCGCTGCACGACCTTCGCGCCGGGCAGCTGACGCACACCGACCGGGAGGCGTTCGCGGTCGGGCGCAACCTGGCGATGACCCCCGGCAAGGTGATCAAGGAAACGCCGCTCTACCAGCTGATCCACTACGCGCCGACGACGGAGACGGTCTTCGAGGTGCCGCTGGTAATCTTTCCGCCTTGGATCAACCGGTTCTACATTCTCGACCTCGCGCCCGAAAAGAGCTTCGTGAAGTGGGCGGTCGACCAGGGCCTGTCCGTGTTCATGGTGTCGTGGAAATCGGCGGACGAGTCCTTACGCGAAACGACGTTCGACGATTACGTCGTGCGCGGGCAGATTGATGCGATCGACACGGTGCGCGACCTGCTGGACGTCGAGGCGGTGCACACGATCGGCTACTGCGTCGCGGGAACGACGCTGGCGGCGACGCTGGCGCTGCTGGAAGCGCGCGGGGAAGCCGAAAAGGTGGCGACCGCGACCTTCTTCACCGCGCAGGTCGATTTCGAACATGCGGGCGAGCTCAAGCATTTCCTGGGCGACGACGCGATGCGCGGCATCGCCGCGATGTCCAAGGACACCGGCACGATGGACGGCCGCAAGATGGCGGCGGTGTTCAACGCGCTGCGCGGCCGCGACCTGATCTGGGGGCCGGCGGTCGATCATTATCTGCTGGGCAAGGACTACAAGGCGTTCGACCTGCTGCACTGGAACGGCGACACGACCAACCTGCCGGCGGCGTGGCACGGCGACTATCTCCAGAACTTCTACCGCGGCAACAAGCTGGCGCAGCCGGGCGGCGTCAGCGTCGACGGCACGCCCATCGACCTGACGCGGGTGCGCACGCCGGCCTACATCCAGGCGGGGCGGGAGGATCACATCGCGCCGGCGCAGAGCGTCTTCAAGATCACGCACCATTTCCGAGGCCCGACGCGGTTCGTGCTCGCGGGATCGGGGCATATCGCAGGCGTGGTGAACCACCCCTCGGCGAACAAATACGGCTACGCACTGAACGAGGGCAGCCCCGCGACGCTGGACGCGTTCATTGAAGGGGCGACGGAGCACAAGGGCAGCTGGTGGCCCGACTGGCTGGCATGGCTGGCGCCGCAATCGGGCGAGCAGGTGCGCGCCAAGGGTGCGAGAAAGCCGGGCAAGGGCAAACTGCCCGCGATCGAGGATGCGCCCGGACGTTACGTCCAGGAGCGCTGAACCACCGCCACGGCGATTTTGCTGCGGTGCAACAAAAGTCTTGAACTCGGCGCGGCTTCGTGTATGTTGCACTGCAGCATAGCACTCAGCGAGGACGTCCCATGGCGAAGAAGATCGATCAAAAGGCCGCGGCTCTGGCGGCGGCGCAGGGTTCGGGCGCGGTGTTCGAGGCCCTCATAGACGACGAGGCGCAGGCCGCCGCCCCGGCCGAGAAGCCGCGCTACGTACCGGCCCCCGAGGCGCAAGTCGCGGACAGCCATTCAACAGACCACAACGAATCAGCAGACAAGGAAATGCCCAAGATGGATACGCATACGTTCGCCCCGACCCTGGACATCAACGCCGCCGCCGAGCGCGTTCGCGGCATGATGGACGGCAAGGCCGTGATGGAGCGCACGCAGCGCCTGGCGCAGGAAGCCAGCGAACTGGCCAAGGGCAACCTGGAAGCGATGCTCGCATCGTCCAAGATCGCCGCGCAGAACGCCGGCACACTGGGCCAGGACGTCGCCGAGTTCGGCCGCAAGAGCTTCGAAGGCGCGTCGGAAGCCATGAAGAGCTTCGCTGCTGCCAAGTCGCCGACCGAGCTGCTGCGCCTGCAGAGCGAGTTTGCCAAGAGCTACATGGAGACGATGTTCGCCGAGGGCACGCGCCTCAGCGAAACGATGGTCAAGCTGACCGGCGAAGCGCTGCAGCCCGTGCAGACCCGCGTCGCCGCCAACGTCGAGAAGGTTAAGGCGCTCTCGAACTAAGCCTTACGCCGATCGATAAAGAACGGGCGGTCGCTCCTCGACGGGGCGACCGCCCTTTTCTCGTGCGGCCCTTGCCCGGAGGCGGGGCGATGCCTTATTTTACGGGGATGATCACAATCGCACAGCAGACCCGCGCGGGCGACGAGGACCGGGACAACGGCGAAGACGGTCGCGGTCCGGGCACGGGGCTCGGCGTCGCGACGCGCACCCGCACGCGGACCAAGAAGCCGACGCCGTACAAGGTGCTGATGCTCAACGACGACTACACGCCAATGGAATTCGTCGTCCTGTGTCTCCAGCGCTTCTTTCGCATGAGCATCGAGGACGCGACGCGCGTGATGCTGCAGGTCCACCAGAAGGGGGTCGGCGTGTGCGGCGTCTTCACCTACGAGGTCGCGGAGACCAAGGTGTCGCAGGTCACGGACTTTGCGAGGGAGAACCAGCACCCGCTGCAGTGCACGTTGGAGAAGGCGTAGCGACGTCATCGCGGGCGCAGCGCGGCGATTCAGCTTCGCGGGCTTGGAAGCGTTCCGACCTGAACCGCCGCGTCGCCGCGCTCCCCGCAATGATGTGAAAGAGCTGCGACGGCGCGCTTGCACCGCTCCCGCCAGGCTTTAAACCACATCAATGGACACCATTCACATCCAAGGCGGGCAGCGTCTGTCCGGCCGCATCCCCATTTCCGGCGCCAAGAACGCCGCGCTGACGCTGCTGCCGTGCGCGCTGCTGACCGACGAGGAGCTGATCCTGGGCAACCTGCCCCGGCTCGCCGACGTCGACACGTTCGGGCACCTGCTCAACCAGCTGGGCGTCACCACCAGCGTCGCAGGCGCGCGGGGCAACGAGTTTGGGCGGCGGATGACGCTCAGCGCCGCGCGGATCACCTCCACGGTCGCGCCCTATGACATCGTGCGCAAGATGCGCGCGTCGATCCTCGTCCTGGGTCCGCTGCTCGCGCGGCGCGGCGAGGCGACGGTGTCGCTGCCCGGCGGCTGCGCGATCGGAACGCGGCCCGTCGATCTGCACCTGAAAGCCCTGGAGGCCCTCGGCGCAGAGATCGAGCTGACCGCCGGCTATGTGAAGGCGCGCGCCCCGGACGGGGGGCTTCGCGGCGGCACGGTCAGCTTCCCGCTGGTGTCGGTGGGCGCGACCGAGAACGCGGTCATGGCGGCGGTGCTGGCTACCGGGCGCAGCGACATCGTCAACGCCGCGCGCGAGCCGGAGATCGTCGACCTTTGCCGGCTGCTGGTCGCGATGGGCGCGTCGATCGAGGGGATCGGGAGCGATCACCTGGTCATCGAAGGTCGCGACCGGCTGCACGGTGCGCGCTACGACGTCATGCCGGACCGCATCGAGGCGGGCAGCTACGCCTGCGCGGCGGCGATCACTGGCGGCGAGGTCGACTTAGCGGGAGCCAAGGCAGCAGAGATGCCGGCAATCCTGCACGCGTTGCGGCAGGCCGGGGTAAGCGTCGAGGAGTATGACCGCGGCATCCGCGTCGCGGCGGACGGCAAGCTGCGCTCGCTGACGCTGTCCACCGCCCCGCACCCGGCGTTTCCGACCGACATGCAGGCGCAATTCATGGCGATGCTGTGCCTGGCCGACGGCGCCAGCCTGCTGACCGAGACGATCTTCGAAAATCGCTACATGCACGTCCCCGAACTGCTGCGCATGGGCGCGGATATCGAGATCACCGGGCGTTCGGCGGTTGTGCGCGGCGTGGAGCAACTGGTCGGCGCGCCGGTCATGGCGACCGACCTGCGCGCGTCCATGAGCCTGGTGCTGGCTGGCATCGCCGCCAAAGGAGAGACGGTGGTCAGCCGGGTCTATCATCTCGATCGGGGCTACGAGCGGATGGAGGAGAAACTGGGCGCGGTCGGCGCAGCGATCGAGCGGCGCGGCGACGGGTAGGGTTCGATCCACAGCCGTTTAAGCGCTCTGATCGTCTTCCCTGCATTTGCAGGGAGGGTGGAGCGGCTCTGGTGGAGAGATCCGAGCCAAGAAGCCCCTCCGTCGGCCCTGCAGGCTGCCACCTCCCCCGCAGATGCGGGGGAGGACCGTTCAAGCCAGATTGTTCGGACCCTAGCCCCGCTCATAGAGGCGGACGGGGTCGCCCAAGTGCTCCGCATTTCGGAACGCCTTATAGCCGAGACGTGCAGCGATGCGTTCCGACGACGTGTTGCCAGGCACGATCATGGCGATCGTGCGTCCGGGCCCATGCTCCCGGTCCCACCAGGAGTGCACGGCCGACATCGCCTCGCTGGCGAGGCCTTCGCCCCACCGCGGCCGCGCGATGATCCAGCCAGCCTCCACGGCCTCCGGCATCTCGACATCGAGCGTGCGCACCATGCGGAAAAGGCCGCCGCTTCCCACCACGGCGCCAGTCGCTCGATCCTCGATCGCGAAAGTGCTGAACCCGTGCGCGGCCCAGCCGCCGACGGACATCATGAGCCGGCGGTAGCTGTCCTCCCGGCGAGACACGCCGGATAGGAAGCGCCGGCTTTCCTCGTCATCCGTGAGCGCGTGCAAGGCGT
This sequence comes from Sphingomonadaceae bacterium, assembly GCA_035644935.1. Classification (GTDB taxonomy): domain Bacteria; phylum Pseudomonadota; class Alphaproteobacteria; order Sphingomonadales; family Sphingomonadaceae; genus CADCVW01. Next base: position 7,113 of record DASQNO010000027.1, on the reverse strand, counting down.
CCAGTTCGTCGGCGCGGCAGGGCCGCAGGTGAAGACGCTCGGTGTCGATCACCACGCCACCTCCACGCTGTGGATGAGCAGGCCGACGAGCCCGCCGACGATCGTGCCGTTGATGCGGATATACTGGAGATCGCGGCCCACGGCGCTTTCCAGCCGGTCGGTGATCGTCTTGGCGTTCCAGCCGCGGATGGTTTCGGACACCAATTTGACGATGCCGTTGCCGTAGCTCGCAACGACGCCGGCGACGGCGCGGCGCACGAACTTGTTGAGCACCTGCTTCAGTCCCGCATCGTGCTGCAGCGTGCGGCCGAGTTCCCGCAGGGCCTCGCCGAACTTGCCCGCGAGCGCGGCGTCCGGATCGCGCGCGGCGCGCAGCACGGCGTGCCGCATGTCGCGCATGACGCGGTCGATCCAGTCGGTGATCGCCTTGTTCGCGATGATCTCCTCCTTCATCCCCTCGACCTTGACCCGGGTGATGGGATCGAACTTGAGGTCGAAGGCGAGCTTGGCCAGCGCCTCCTCCGCCTTGAGGCGCACGGGATGGCCTGCATCCTCCGCCATGTCGTTGATCAGCTTGGTCAGGCCGTTGACGATCGAATCGGCGAGCTTGGCGTCGAGCCCCGTCAGCCGCATCACCCAGCCGGCGCGCTTGTGCACCATGTCGCGGATCAGGTGCTCGTTGGTGTTGATCGCGCGCGCCAGCCAGCGGACGACGTTCTCCAGCATGGGCACGTGGCGATGTTCGTCGATCATGCCGCCCAGCGTCTGTCCGAGCAGTGGCGACACCTCGAACGCGCGCAGCCGCGCCGCGACCGCAGACTTGGCCATGCCGCCGATGCGCTCATCGTCTAGCGCTTCCACGACAACGGCGACGAGCCGGGACGCGCCCTGGCGCATGCGGCCGTTCGGCGGGGGGTTCTCCATGAAGCGCCCCGCGGTGCCCGCGACGTCGATGCGGCGCATGCGGCGCGCGACCACGGACGGCGTCAGGAAGTTCGCCTTTAGGAAGGAGGCGAGATTGTCGCCGATGCGATCCTTGTTCTTTGGGATGATCGCGGTGTGCGGGATGGGGAGGCCGAGCGGGTGGCGGAACAGGGCGGTGACCGCGAACCAGTCGGCCAGGCCGCCGACCATCGCGGCTTCGGCGAAAGCCTTGACGAACCCCCAGGCGGGCGAGCGGTCCTGCAGCGCGGAAGACAGCACGAAAATGCCCGCCATGACGACGAGCATGCCCGTGGCCGCCGCCTTCATGCCCCACGCGGCCGGCACGGCGAGGCCGGGCGCCGGCCGGCTGCGAACGCTCACTCGGCGGGTTGCGGGCTCAACGGACCGGCGTGCGCGGGCGGCGCATCGTCGGTGACGATGAAGCGCCCGAGCTTGCGACCCAGCCACTTCTCGACATCAATCGCTATGCTGAAGCTTGCCGGAATGATGAGCAAGGTAAGCACCGTCGAGAAGATCAGGCCGCCGATCACCGTGACGCCCATCGGCGCGCGGAAGCTGCCGTCGCCGCTGAGCGACAGCGCGACGGGCACCATGCCGGCGACCATCGCAACCGTGGTCATGACGATCGGCTGCGCGCGCTTGTGCCCCGCGTCGAGGATGGCGACGTCTCGTTCGACGCCCTTGTCCATTTCCTCGATCGCGAAATCGACCAGCAGGATCGAGTTCTTGGCAACGATACCGAGAAGCATAAGCAGCCCGATCAGCACCGGCAGCGAAAGCGGATGGCCGGTAACGTAGAGCGCGACGGCTGCGCCCAAAGGCGCGAGCAGGAGCGAGCCCATGTTCACGAAAGGCACCAGCACGCGCTTGTAGAGCAGCACCAGCACGGCGAACACGAGCAGGATGCCGGACACCAGCGCGATGATGAAGTTCTGCAGCAGTTCGGCCTGCCACTTGCTGTCGCCGAGCTTCAGTTCCGCGACCCCGTCCGGCATGCTCTTCATAGCGGGCAGCGCATAAACCTTGGGCCAGACGTCGCCGGGAGTAAGGCCCGGCGCGAGGTCGGCGCCGACCGATATACGGCGAACTTGGTTCGTCCGCTGGATGGTCGTCGGCCCCGCGCCGAAGCTGATCTCGGCGACCGACTTCAGCGGAACCGAGCCGCCGGCCGCGAGCGGCACCGGCAGGTTTTCCAGCGTGGCGATGTCACGGCGCGCCGACTCCGGCAGTGCGACGCGGATCGGCACCTGACGATCGTTCAGCGAGAACTTGGCGCTGTTCTGATCGATGTCACCGAGCGTGGCGAGCCGGATCGTCTGCCCGAGCGCCACGGTGGTGACGCCGAGATCGGCGGCAAGGTCCAGTCGCGGTCGGATGACGATTTCCGGCCGGACGAGATCGCCTTGAACGCGTGGTGCGCGAAGTTCCGGTATCGTGCCCATCTCTTCGGCGATCTGGTTCGCGACCTGGATCAGCTTCACGGGATCGTCGCTGCCGAGCTGAAGCGTCATGTCGCGCCCGCCGCCGCCGCCGCCTTCGGGGCCGCCGCCGGATTGCGACTGGAAGTTGACGCGCGCGTCCGCGATCGCCGTCAGCTGGGGCGCGAGCGAGCGCTCGATTTCGATGCTGGTGCGCTTGCGGTCGTCGCTGAGCGTCAGGTTGAGATTGGCGCCGCCCACGTTGACCCGCTCGACAACCTGAATCACTTCCGGCGCGGTCTCGACGATGCGGCGCGCCTCCGTGGCAACGGCCTCCGCCTGGGCGCGCGTGGTGCCCGGCGGGAGGCCGATCCGCACCGTGCTGAAGTCGCGGTCCTCGGGTGGAATGAAGGTGAAGGAGAAGGTGGAGAAGAGCAGGCCGGTCACGACCAGCGACAACACACCGCCAAGGATCGGCACCCATCGGTGCCGGAGCGTGAAGCGAAGCGCCGCGATGTAGCCGCGCATGATGGCGTTGTCGCCGTGAGGCGCCTCGCCGTGCGATTTCAGCAGATAGGCGGCCATCAGCGGCGTGATGAGGCGCGCCACGGCGAGGCTCATCAGCACCGCCGCGACGACGGTGAAGCCGAAGTTCTTGAAGAACTGCCCGGAGATGCCGGGCATCAGCCCGACGGGCAGGAACACCGCCACAATCGCCATGGTCGTGGCGAGCACGGCCAGGCCGATCTCGTCGGCGGCGTCGATCGAAGCCTGGTACGCCGATTTGCCCATGCGCATGTGGCGGACGATGTTCTCGATTTCCACGATCGCGTCGTCGACGAGGACGCCCGCGACCAGACTGAGCGCGAGCAGCGACAGGAAATTGAGCGTGAAGCCGAGCTGCTCCAGGAAAAAGAACGTCGGGATCGCGGACAGCGGGATCGCCACAGCCGAGATCAGAGTCGCGCGCCAGTCCCGGAGGAACAGGAACACGACGAAGACCGCGAGGACGGCGCCCTCCCACAGCATCTCGATGGACGATTCATATTCGAGGACGACGGACTCGACCTCGGTGTAGATTTCGTTGAACTTGATCTTGCCGTCGCTGTCCGCCTCGATCTTGCGCAGCTCCTTCACCGCATCGTTGTAGACGGTCACGTCCGAAGCGCCCTTCGAGCGCGCAATTGCAAAGCTGACGATCTGCCTGCCGCCGAGCTTGCTGATCGAACGTTGCTCGCTGTTGCCGTCGACGACCTGCGCGAGGTCGCCCAGCCGCGCCGTCCGCCCGCCGGGAAGCGAGATCTGCGTGGCGGCGAGATCGGCGGCGGTTTCCGCGTTACCGAGAACGCGCACGGCCTGCTCCGACCCGGCGATCTCCGCACGGCCGCCGGCGGAATCGACGTTGATCTGACGCAGCTGCTGGTTGACCTGCGCGGCGGTGATGCCCTGCGCCTCGATCGCGGCGGGGTTTAGTACCACCCGAATCTCGCGGTTCACGCCGCCGTATCGGTCGACGCCGGCCATGCCGGGCACCGCGAGCAGCCGCTTGGCGACCTGATTGTCTATGTACCAGCTGAGCTGTTCCAGCGTCATGTCGCTGGTCTGCACGGCGAAGATGGCGAGTTGCTGCCCGAAGTCCTGACGCGCGACCTGCGGCTCGAGGATTCCTTCGGGGAGGTCGCCGCGGATCTGCGTCACCGCGTCGCGGACGTCGTTGGTCGCGCGATCGATCGGTGTGCCGATCAGAAAGGTGACGGTGGTCGACGAATTCCCTTCGCGAACGCTGCTGTGGATCTCGTCAACGCCGTTCACGCCGCGAACCGCCGCTTCGACCCGCTGCGTGATCTGCGTTTCGAGTTCGCTGGGCGCGGCGCCCGGCTGCGACACCGAGACGTTAACGACCGGGAATTCAATATCGGGTTGGCCGTTCACGTCCATCCGCATGAACGACACGACGCCGGCAAGCAGCAGCGCCACGAAGAGCACGATCGGCGGCACCGGGTTGCGGATCGCCCACGAGGAGATGTTGCGGAAGCTCATGGCTTGATCCTAGCGCGCGGCCGCCCGCCGAGGGAGGACCTTCTGGCCCGGGTTGAGGAAGGCGCCCGCCGATTGCACAACGGCTTCCTGGCCGGTCAGCCCGCCGACTACGGCGACGCCGCGCGCGTCGACGCTGCCGATCTGGACATCGCGGCGGACAACCGTGTCGCCAGGACCGATTACGTAGACGTAGTTTCCTTTTTCATCGCTCGACACCGCCGACTGCGGCAGCAGCGGGGCGTCCACGCCGCCCGCGCGGATCGTTGCCTGCGCAAAGCCGCCGGGGCGAATTCCCGCCTGGTACGGCACGCCGATGCGGACCTCGCCCTGGCGCGTGTTGGGATCGATCACGGGGGAGACCTGCCAAACCGAGCCGTTGATCGGCTGCGTTGCGCCAAGCGGCTTGACCGTCGCGGGAAGGCCGACGCGGATGGCCGAGAGATCGCCTTGGGCCATCTGCGCCAGCATCTCCATCTCGCCGCCGCGCGCGAGGCGGAACAGCGCGCCCGAGCCCGAGGAGACGACCTGCCCGACCTCGACATTTCGGTTGAGGATGAGCCCCGCCGAGGGCGCGCGGATGTCCAGCCGGTTGATGCGGGCGCGGGTTTCGGCAAGCTGCGCCTGAACGACGCGAACGCGCGCGCGCGCGGAGTCGCGGGTCGCGGTCTTGCGGTCGATGTCCGCCTTGGATACGAAACCGCGGGCGACCAGCGCCTGACTGCGGTCGAGTTCGGACTGCGCCAGCGCGGCGTCGGCGCGCGCGGCGGCGATCTGCGCCTCGATCTGCGCCGCCTGCTGCGTCTGCACAGCGCGGTCGATGGTGGCGAGCACCTGACCCTCGCCAACCCAACTGCCCGCGTCCACCAGGACGCGGGACACCAGACCGCCTTCGCCCGCGACCCCGACCGGCTGATCGCGGCGCGCGGCCAGCGTGCCCGTCGCGGTGATCGTGCGGGCGACCTGCGTGCGGCCGGGAACGATCACAGTGACGGGCGGACGCTGCCCGCCCCGGCCGCCGGCGCCCGGACCGCCCGCCTTCGTCGCGGTAGTCTTGGTTTCGGTCGCGCCGGAGTCGCGCGACATGAAGTACCACGCGGTTGCCAGCACAAGCAGCGAGCCCAGAACGGCGAAGATCGTAAGGCGGCGACGGCGTGGGATCACCAGACGTTCCGTCGTTATCGTGGCGGTATCCATCCTGGAAGACGGCGCGCCCCCCAAGCCGCCGCCCGCCGAACCCCCGCCGATCGGCATCTGCACGTTCATCGCCTGTGTCTTCCTTCGCCCGCCACCCCGGCCGGTTTCTTACGTCCGGCCCGATCCACGTGTGTGTTATTGCAACAACTCACCCAGTTCAATAGCCTAAATCCGCACGCCGCGCATCCCTGCTTGTCAGGGGGAACAAGTGCGGCGAAATGGAGATGGACGAAGGAGAGATGATTTGGGCGACATTATCGGGTGGATCGTTCTTGGCGCGGTAGCGGGCGCGCTCGGCAAGCTCATCATGCCGGGCAAGGACCCGGGCGGCTTCGTAGTCACGATCCTGCTCGGCATAGCGGGCGCGCTGCTGTCCGGGTTCATCGGTCGGGCGCTTGGACTGTATGACCGGGACGAGGCGGCGGGCTGGATCGCGGCGACGCTGGGCGCCGTGATCATCCTGTTCATCTATCGCCTGGTCGTGAGGCGTCGATGAGCGCGGGACTGATCCTAGCGGCGGCGGCGCTGGCGCAAGTCGCGCCCCTGCCTGTTTTGCAAGGCACGCGGCTGGACGTCGTGGCCACCGGCGAGGTCACCCGCGTTCCTGACCTGGCGCGGATCAGCGCCGGCGTCGTGTCGCAGGCGCCGACCGCCGTTGCCGCGCTGACCGCCAATTCCGCGCAGATGACGCGCGTGCTCGCCGCCCTGCGCCGTGCCGGTATCGCCGAGCGCGACATCCAGACGAGTTCGGTGAACCTCAGCCCGACATACCGCTATGCCGACAATCAGCCGCCGGTGCTGACGGGGTACGGGGCGTCCAACCAGGTGACGATCCGATTTCGCGAGATCGCGCGGGCCGGGGCGATCCTGGACACCCTGGTGCGCGAAGGCGCCAACCAGATCGCCGGGCCTAGCCTCGAGGTTGAGCGGCCGGGGCCGGCGCTGGACGAAGCGCGGGTGCTGGCCGTGCGCGCGGCGCGGGCGCGGGCCGACATCTATGCACGCGCCGCCGGGTTGTCGGTAGCGCGCATCCTGTCGATCACCGAAAACGGCGGCGACTACCGTCCGCCGCCGCCACAGCCGGTGGCGATGATGCAGCGCGGCATGGCTGACATGGAAACCAAGATCGTGCCCGGCGAACAGGCGCTCGCCGTCAGCGTGTCCGTCAGTTTCGAGCTGCGTTAGACAAAGAAAAGCCCGCCCGCAGATCGCTGCGGGCGGGCCGTTCTCGTGCGTCGGATGGAGTTTACCGAACCTTGCCCCGACGGAAGAGGTTGACGATCCCCAAGAGGATGATGGCGCCGATCAGCGATGCGATCAGCGTCCGGATATCGAGATTGCCGGCGAGCAGGTTGCCGCCGCCGATGATGCCGCTGAGCAGGAAACCGCCAAGCAGAGAGCCGACAATGCCAACCACGACGTTGAGCAGGATTCCCTGCTGCGCATCGGTGCGCATGACGATGCTGGCGAGCCAGCCGATGATGCCACCGACGATAAGCGCGATAATGAGACCCAT
>DASQNO010000026.1:0-5135 GCA_035644935.1 Sphingomonadaceae bacterium | reverse complement strand
CAACGTGTTGAACAGGAAGTGCGGATTGACCTGGTATCGAAGCGCGCGCAGCTGCGCCGACTGCGCCAGCCGCTCGAACTCCGCCGCCCGCCGTTCCGCCTCGCGCAGCCTCCCGGCGCTGCTCATGCCGACGAAGAACGTCCCCAGCCCGAAGTAGAAGAAAAACCAGACCGTGCCGTTCGCGGTGATCGTCTTGGTCGCCGCCGCCCGCAGGCGCTGCTTGACCGGCGACAGTTTGACCACGGTCGGCTTGGCCTCGCCGGGCCGCTTGTAGCTGACCTCGCCAGAAATCGACTGAGTGACCACCGTGCCGTCCGCCATGGTGCGCGTCCGGCCCGCCCCGTTCACCTCCGGCGACAAGTTGTAGTACAGGACGAACTCGTTGGCGGAATGCAGCAGCCCGACCGGCAGCGCCAGCACCGCCGCCACGGCCAGACCCGGCGCCAACCCCCGCCGCGCCACGACCCCCAAGACCGCGCAGAGCAGGAAGCTGAGCGCCACGCCGACGGCGGACGCGATCAGCAGCGAGGGATCGAGCAGGCTCGCAAGCTGCCCGTCCAGCGCATAGATGATCGTGCGGTAGATGAAGTGCAGCGCCCAGAAGCCAAGCACCGTCCGGACGGCGAGCGACCACGCGCCGGTGGACGCCGTGGCTTTCTGGATCTTGGCCGGGAACATCGCTTTACCCTAACGCGCCGGTGGCCGGACGCCGCCGCCGTTCGCAGAACGGGCGTGCCCGTTGGTCGAAACGTTTGCGCGCGGGAAAGCCGCTATTCATCCGCCCGCGACCGGTACCGCACCTCGTCCAACTCGCCTTCCCATCGCGCCACCGTGGTCGCCACGGCCAGGTTGGCGCTGGCGCTGGGCACCGTGCGCGTCATGTCGAGCAGGCGGTCGAAGGGCAGCACGAAACCCACCACCAGCGCTGTCTGCTCCGGCGCCACGCCCACCGCCGACAGCACCGCGGCCAGCATGAACAAGGACGCCGACGGCACCGGTGCCGTCCCGAACGCCGCCAGCGCGCCGGTCAGCAGCACCAGCGCGTAGATCGCCGGCGTCATGGGCACGGCGAACGCCTGCAGCGCGAACAGGCTGAGCAGCCCGACATACATCGCCGTGCCGTCCTTGCCGATGCTTGCGCCCAGCGGCAGCACGGTGGAAAAGATCGGGCGCCCGACGCCCAGATTCTTTTCCGCCACCCGCATCGCGACGGGCAGCGTCGCCGAACTCGACGCGGTCGAAAACGCCACCGCCAGCGCGTCCACGATGCCGCGGAAGAACGGCAGCACCGGCAGGCGCGCGACAAAGCGCAGCAGCAGACTGTGCACCACCAGCAGCTGGATCGCCGACCCGATCACCACCGCCAGCGCCAGCCAGCCGACATTGACGAACACCGCCGCGCCGTTCGTCGCCACCGCATTGGCGATCAGCGCGAACACCCCGAACGGCGTCGCCTCCATGACGATCCCGACGACTTTCAGCAGCACGGCCGACATCGACTGCAGCCCCCGCGCGAACGGCCGTCCCGCCTCCCCCGCCACCACCGTGCCGACCCCCAGCAGGATGGCGACGAATATCAGCGCCAGCATGTCGCCCTTGCCCAGCGCTTCCACGATATTGAGCGGCACGATGCCGATCAGCTGCTCGTACGGCGTCACGGGTTTGGTGAACACGTGCGGCGCCGCCGTCCCCAGCGCCGCGCCGACGCCCGGCCGCACCAGGGTGGCCACGGCCATGCCCACGGACACCGCGATCACGGTGGTGCAGGCGAATAGCCCGATCGTCCGCCCGCCCAGGCTCCCCAACCGCTTCGGATCGGCCAGCGCGGTGATGCCGCTGGCGATCGTCACCAGCACGATGGGCGCCACCAGCATCCGGATCGCGCGCACGAACAGGTCGCCCATGAACTGCACATACGGCGTCCCCGCCGGCCAGATCAGCGCAAACAGCAACCCGAGGACGAGCGCGCCCAACACCCGCTTCCACAGCGGAATCGCGAACCAATGTCCTAAGTAGCCCCTCCCCCTCGGGGGAGGGGTTGGGGTGGGGCCTGTCACGTCAGCGGTCTCAATCATGCCGGGTGGACACCCTGCCCCACCCCAGCCCCTCCCCTAAAGGGGAGGGGTTCAAGAAGCGCCGCCATCCTCATCCCGTCCCCCAAAACCCCGCTACGGGCGGCGCCATCATCCCGCCCTCGTCCCGCACCCCGCCCGGGCGATCCTCCGCGAGCCACACCGGCCCGTCAAGATCGACGAAGTCGGACATCGCCGCGACGTGCAGCGCCGGCGCGATCGACAGCGACGAGCTGATCATGCACCCGGTCATCAGCCCCAGGCCCCGCGCCCGCGCCGCGTGCGCCAGCTCCATCGCCGCGGTCAGCCCGCCCGCCTTGTCCAGCTTGACGTTCACCACCTGATATCGCCGCGCGACGACGTCGAGGTCGGCGGCGACATGCACCGCCTCGTCCGCGCAGATCGGCACCGCCGGCGCGAACCCCTCCAGCCACGCATCCTCCCCCGCCGGCACCGGCTGCTCGAGCAGCGCCACGCCCGCGTCGCGCAGAACGTCCTGCATCGCCTCCATCAGCGCCCGATCCCAGCTCTCGTTGGGATCGACGATCAGCACCGCCCCGGGCGCCGCCGCGCGCACCGCCCGGACGCGCGCCGCCGGGTTCTCCGCATCGACCTTGACCTTGATCAATGGCGCGCCCGCCAGCCGCACGGCCTCCGCCGCCATCGCGCCCGGCGTGTCGATGCCGATGGTCAGCGCGCTCGCGATCCGTCCCGGCGGTGCCGCGCTCAGCATGGCCGCAACGTCGCGGCCCGACAGCCGCGCCTCGAGGTCCCACAGCGCGCAGTCCACCCCGTTGCGCGCCGCTCCGGGCCCCAGCAGTTCCAGCAGTTCCGCGCGCCCCGCGCGCGCCTCGATCGCGCGCCGCACGCCCGCCACCGCCGCAAGAGCCGCTTCGATGCTCTCACCGTAGCGCGGGTACGGCACGCCCTCGCCCCGGCCCGTGACGCCGCCCTCGCTCACAGTCACCGTGATCACCTCGGCCACCGTCTTGGTGCCCCGCGCCATCCGGAACGGGCGGGCTAGCGCGAAGCGGTCGTGGCGCGCGTGGAGGGTGCGAGGCATAGAAGTTCGTCCAAAATCGCTTCGACCCCGAAGGCCACCGGATCGGTGCACGGCAGGCCCAGCGCGTCCTCGGTCCGCGCGCACAGCCGCTCGGCGGCGCCGGGCTCCATCGCCGACGTGTTAAGACACACGCCCACCGCCCGCACGTCCGGGCTGGTCAGCCGCGCGACCTGCAGGTTGCGCTCCATGCACTCCGCGAGGCCAGGCAAGCCCCGCCCGGACAACCCGCGCATCTCGGTCCGCGATGGATCGTGGCACAGCACCAGCGCTTCGGGCTGCGCACCGTGCAGCAGCCCCGTCGACACGCCAGCGAACGACGGGTGGAACAACGACCCCTGCCCTTCGATCAGGTCCCACCCCCCGTCGTGCCGCGCAGGGCTGAGCGCCTCGATCGCGCCGGAAATGAAGTCCGCGACCACCGCGTCCACCGGCACGCCGCTGCCCGCGATCAATATGCCCGTCTGCCCCGTGGCGCGGAAATCGGCGGCGATCCCCCGCCCCCGCAGCCCCTGGGTCAACGCCAGCGTCGCGTACATCTTGCCCACCGAGCAATCGGTGCCCACCGTCAGCAGCCGGTGGCCCGCGCGCGGCGCCCCCGTGCCCACGGGCAAGTCCGCCGGCGGATCGCGCACGTCGAACAGCCGCAGGCCCTTGGCCTCCGCCAGCGCCACCAGCCGCGGCTCGTCCCGCAACCGCTGATGCAGCCCCGACGCGACGTTCATCCCCGCCTCCAGCGCGAGCGCCGCGTCCGCAACCAGTTCGGCGCCCATCCGCCCGCCGGGTCCCGCGATCCCCAGCACCAGCGTCCGCGCCCCCGCCGCGACCGCCTCCGCCATGCCCATCCGGCGCAGGTCCAGCGTCTGCGGGCAATCGTCGTGCCGGAACTCTCCCACGCAATCGTCCGGCCGAAACGCCGCAACCCCGCGCGATGTCTTGATGCCCAGCGGGTCCGCGCTGTGGCCAAGGTAGAGGAGAAAAGGCGCCGGGATCATGGAGAACGCGTATCGCGGCATGCGCCGCGCTGGCGCATATTCGTTGCGCTAGGCCGCATAGCCAGCCGTTATCCCTCTTGTGCCCCGGCGTAGGCCGGGGCCCCAGTGACACCAGCGGCACGACTGGACCCCGGCCTACGCCGGGGAACGTCCGTTCTCTTTCGAACGCCGGATATCGCGGCCCGCCGCGATCACCCCGCGATTACCTGCGCGAACGTCTTCAGGAACTCGCTCGCCAGCGCCGCCGGCGGCCGGTTTAGCAGGAACATGGCGTGCACCCCGAACGCCAGCGGCGGATCGAGCGGCCGCATCGCCAGCCCCGGCTCGCGCGCCGCCGCGGCGGCGGTGAAGCTGTCGACCACCGCCATGCCGACCCCCAGCCGCACCAGCGCCGACGCGATATAGAACGTCCGCGCCGACACGATTTCGTCCGGCTCGATCTCCAGCCGCCCGAGCTCGGCCGCGAACATCTGTCCCAGCGGCCCGCTCGCCGTCAGGCTGACGAACGGGCGCCCCCGTAGCGTGTCCAGCGCCACCCGCGCCGGCGCGCCCGGCATGTCCGCCTCGCGGTACAGCACCACCAGCTCGCCCCCGCCGACCGTCCGGTGGCCGATCGGCGCGGCGGGCGGCACGTGCGTGGCGATCGCCACGTCCGTCTCGCGCTCGTACAACTTGCGCAGCAGGTCGTCGTGGTGGACCGTCTGCAGGTCGAACCGCACGCCCGGACGGCTGGCCGCGAACCGCGCCACTGCGCTGGGCAGCGCGTCCAGCGCCAGCGACGGCAGCGCCGACACGCGCAAGGTGCCCCCCGCGCCGCGCTTCAGGTTCCGCCCCGCCTCGCGCAGAGCATAGACACGGTCCTGGATTTCGCCGACCTCCGTGAACAGCGCATGCGCGTCCTCGGTCGCGACCAGTCCGCCCGCGGTGCGCTCGAACAGCGGAAAGCCCAGCAGCGACTCCGCGTGCCGCAGCATCTTGGAAACGGATGGCTGCGACACGTTCAGCGCC
>DASQNO010000025.1:0-4602 GCA_035644935.1 Sphingomonadaceae bacterium | reverse complement strand
AACGACCAACTGTGGGAAGGCCACTTGATCGAAGGTCCGTGGGTGACGCGGCAGGAGGGCCGCTACTGGCTGTTCTACGCGGGCAACGACTTCTGCACGCCCAATTACGGGATCGGCGTGGCGGTCGCCGACCATCCGCTGGGGCCTTACGTCAAGCAGCCCGAACCGCTGCTCCGCTCAACGCGAAGCTGGTGGGCCCCGGGCCATGCCTCCGTCGCGCCGGGGCTTGACGGCCAGCCGCAGCTCTTCTTCCATGCCTTTTTCCCGGAAACCGGCGGCTATAACGAGTTTCGCGCGCTGCTGACCGCGCCGTTGCGGTTCGGCCGGGATAGAGTGGAGCTCGTCCAGGCTCCCGATTGAACGTCCGGCAGGATCAGGGCCGGAAAGCTGACGAGCTTACGTCCTTCGGACCTCCATCCGGTCAGCATCGTCAGTTTCCGCGCCCGCGGTCCCGCCGAGCGCCCGCAGCGCCTCATCGTAGATCGCCGGATCGACGCGCGCGCGCTTGGCGCCATCGACCACACGGTCGAGCTGCTTGAGCGTGCGCAAGGCGCGGCGGTGATCCTCGCGCTGAACGAAGCCGACCAGCCGGCCGCGGTAGAAGCGCGGCACCAGCATCGTCTCCAGCCCGCATTGCGCGAGCAGCGGTCCCGGCAACCGCCGCGCATCGCGGGCGCGGGCCGCGAATGCTACCGCAGCATCCCACGCGGCCGCGAAGCTCTCCGCGCCCGGCCTTGCGCGGAGGGCGTAGGCGGTCTGCCTGGTCCTGCCGACATGCCGCGCCGCCTCGCCCGGCCCCGCGCCGCGCGCGAGGTGGAGCACGAAGCGCCGCTGAACCGCGGGCGCCCACCCGTTGTGCCGGGCGCGGACGGGTACGGGATTGAAGCGGAGAAAGTCAGGTTCGTCCATAATTCGCGGAACATATCCGCAACGCCATGCTGTAGGACAGCGAGAATGTTACGTCCGCTTTCCACCCATAGCGGACGTTCGCTCCGGGGCTTACACAATCGCATGAGTGACTGGACTGGCGAGCCGATACGCACCTTGGACGAGCTTGCTGCCTTCGACGCCATGCGCCGCTTCCTTGAGACCTGGTGGGAGCTTGGAGGCCGCTCGGACGACAACATCGCGGGATTATTGGGCTCTTTAAACCGCGCCTCTGGATCATTTGATGCAACGCCACACGGACCTCCGCTGGACATCGCGCTCTGGGACACCTGGAGGGACGCAGTCACTGTCGTGGTACAAGCCGGAAGTGCCCCGGACCGCGACCCATTAGCGTAGGTCTGCTTACCACCCATGGCGGACATGAGGGGACGGTAATATACTTCACCGATGATAAGTCGCCTGCGGCAGAGCATTCACTGGGTGCGCGTTCTCCGCCACTCTCGATCCGGCTCCTTGACCGAAGCCTTGGATGAGATCGAGAAGATGGGAGCGCTGGCTTCTTTAACACCCCTTGAACTCGCCCTCAAATCGGAACTTCTCCTCCGAAAATACGAGTTCGACCAAGCTGAAGAACTGAGAGATATTGTGGCGAGAATGACAGATGATGCAGCAAATGCGAGGGGAAAATACATAAACCTTTGGGTCCGCAGCATGCGCGCCCGGATTGAAGGCGATTATGCTTTGGATCGGTATCTCGTGGGAGAGGTTGCGAAGCTTCCTGTAAGCCGAAGGCTTCGAGACTTGCTCACGATGCCAGACTAGTTTCTCTTGTCCGCTTCCTACCCAAAAAGCGCATTCAGCCGCGAAGTTCGGACCGGTATTCGCTAAGCGCTCTCACAACTTCACGCGCTCGCTCGCGAACGCCGGGCGCATCCCCAGTCCCATGTGTTCTGTTCGGATGTTTGCGAGGTATTCCGTCACCTCTTCTCCGCTAGCGCCGGTCCAGAGCCGTCCGGCAGCTTTAACAAGATAGCTGTCGTATTCTTCGCCAGGCGCGAGTCGATAGAGACCGATGGGCCCAACGGCTCCATCCAATCTCGCGAAGCCGGAACAGCTTGAACTTGGAACGGCTCGTCGCCGCGTAAGCTTAATGGACCGAATGTCCGATTTGCCCCGTTGCGGCCATTGACGGTGCCCCACATGCCGTTCCAGCTTGTTCCTCATGAAAGCACTCGTTCTTCTTGTCTGGGCGATTGTCGCAGGCTGCTCGGCTGACCGAACCCCCAGTGAGCGCCAGAGCGTCAGACCCGCGGCCGTCATCCCCGCGACCGCGTTCCCAGAGATCCCCCTTACCGGCCGCGTGACTGACGCCGCTGGCGTGATCAACGAGGCGCAAGAGGCCAAGCTTTCCAGCAAGCTGGCCCGTCTGGAGCGTTCCACAGGCCGTCAATTCGTCGTTGTAACCGTCCCCAGCCTGGGCGGCGAGGATGTGGCTACGTTCACCCGTGACCTAGCGAACGCTTGGGGCATTGGCCGGGCAAAAGAAGACGACGGTGTCGTGTTTCTGATTGCGCCATCCGAGCGGCAAATTAGGATTGCGGCGGGGTTCGGCCTCGAAAGAGCGATCCCTGACGCGATCTGGAAACAGATTATCGAAACCGACGTTCTTCCGCACTTTCGCAAGGACGATCTGGAGGGTGGAATTGATGCGGGCGTCAGGGCGATCACTGCCCGATTAGAGCAACACTGAACGTCCGTTTACCATTCCAAGCGGACACTGCTCCGCTTTTTCCGCGAACCGACGGCTGTCACTCCTGATGATACAGAGCTGGCCTCTCCAACTTCGGCCTGTCCTCAGGCGAACAGCAGCGCCGGGCTTTCAAACAACCGCTTGACCTCCTGGATGAAGCTCGCGGCGTCCCAGCCGTCGACCACCCGGTGGTCGAACGATGACGACAGGTTCATCAGCTTGCGAACCTCGATCCGGCCGTCGATTACCACCGGCCGCTCGGCGACCTTATTGACGGCGGTGATCGCCACTTCGGGGCGGTTGATGACGGGGGTGGAGACGACGCCGCCCATCGGCCCCAGACTCGACAACGTGATCGTGGAGCCCGACAGTTCGTCGCGTGCCGCCTTGCCGGTGCGCGCGGCCTCGGCCAGCCGGACGATTTCCGCCGCCAGCGTCCAGACGTCCTTGGCCTGCGCGTCGCGGATCACGGGGACCATCAGGCCTTGCGGCGTCTGCGCCGCGATACCGAAGTGCACGGCACCGTGGCGGGTGACCACGCCGGCGTCGTCGTCATAGGTTGCGTTGACCATCGGGAATGACGGAATGGCGCGGCAATAGGCGGTGATCAGGAAAGGCAGCACGGTGAGCTTGGGCCTGCTGCCGCGCACGGCGTTCATGCTCGCGCGCATCGCCTCCAGCGCGGTGACGTCGATCTCGTCCGCGTACATGAAGTGCGGGATGCGGCGCTTGGCCTCCTGCATATTTTCCGCGATGCGGCGGCGCAGGCCGACCACCTTGACCTGCTCGTCCGGACGCGCTGCGGCGCCCCGGGCGGAGAAAGGCGCGCCGGCGCCTTGCGAGTACATGAGGTAGGCGTCGAGATCGCCGTGGCGCACGCGGTCGCCGCCGGCCGGACGGATCGCACCCAAGTCGATGCCCAGGTCCTTGGCGCGCTGCCGCACCGCGGGCGACGCCAGCACGGCGCGGGGGGCGCGCACGGCCTCGGGCGGCGTTTCGGCGGCGCGGCGCGGACCTTCGCGGCGGTCGGCCTGCGGGCGGGCGACGGCACGGCGGTCCTCCTCGGCGCGGCGATCGGCGGCCGAACGCTTGTCGTCCGCCAGCGCGGCGGACGGATCGGCGGCGGCCAGCGCGGGAGTGACCTCGGTCAGGCCGTCACCCATCGGCATCTCGCCGGTGAGATCGCCCGGCTTGACGTCCGGATCGGCCGACACGCGGTCGGGCGAGGCGCCCTGCTCGCTCGCCGCCTCGGTTTCGAACACGACGAGCACGGATCCGATCGCGATCTGATCGCCGACCGCGCCCGCTACCTCGACGACGCGGCCTGCGACGGGCGATTCCATCTCCACCGTCGCCTTGTCGGTCATCATGTCGGCCAGCTGCTGGTCCTCGGCCACCATGTCGCCGACCTGGACGTGCCAGGCGACGATCTCCGCTTCCGCGATGCCCTCGCCGATGTCGGGCAGTTTGAATTCGACGCGGGCCATCTAGCGCTCCAAGACTTTGTTGAGGCCGGCGCCGACGCGTTTGGGACCGGGAAAATATGACCATTCAAGCGCGTGGGGGTACGGCGTGTCCCAGCCGGTGACGCGCTCCACCGGCGCTTCGAGATGGTAGAAGCAGCGCTCCTGCACCAAGGCGGCGAGTTCCGCGCCGAAGCCGGACGTGCGGGTCGCCTCGTGCACGACGAGGCAGCGGCCGGTCTTTTTCACCGACTCTTCGATGGTTTCGATGTCGACGGGCACAATAGTTCTCAGGTCAATGACCTCCGCGTCCACCCCGTTCGCCTCGGCGGTCGCAAGCGCGACGTGAACCATGGTGCCGTAGGCGAGCACAGTCACCGCTTCGCCGGGCCGCACCACCGCCGCCTTGCCCAGCGGTACGGTATAGTGACCGTCGGGAACCTCGGCCATCGGGTGCTTGGCCCACGGCGTCACCGGCCGTTCGTAGAAGCCGTCGAACGG
>DASQNO010000024.1:0-61980 GCA_035644935.1 Sphingomonadaceae bacterium | reverse complement strand
GGTGCTGCTGGTTATCGTCGCCGTGGCGGTGACGATCGCGACCAAGGGTGCGCTCACCAAGTTCGCGGCCGGGGCGCTCAAGGGCGCGCTGGGCCTCGGCGCGGCGGCGGTCAAGGCCACGGCGGCGCTGGCGCCCGTCATCGGCGGCGCGCTGGCCGGCGCGGCGGGCTCGATCGCCAGCCAGGGGTTCGGGGTCGCGACCGGTCTCCAGGACCGGTTCAGCTGGACGGGCGTGGCGATGGCCGGGATCAGCGGCGGGGTCGGCGGGGGCCTGGGCGGGGCCGCCGGCGGCGGGTTCGTCGGCGGCGCGATCGGCGGGATTGCGGGCAATGCTATGACGCAGGGTATCGCGCTCGCCACGGGCCTGCAGAATAAGTTCGACTGGGCCGGCCTTGCGGTGGCGGGCGTGGTCGGCGGCGCGATCGGGGCGATGAACGGTCACTTCGGCAACACCGCTGCCCCTCGCAGTCTCGAAAGCTACGGCCAACAGCTGGCTTCCGGCATGGCGGGCGCGATCGCCGGCGGCGCGGCGCGCAGCCTGATCGACGGATCGAGCTTCGGCGACAACGTTCTCGCCGCGCTTCCCGACGTGATCGGCAGTACCATCGGGAACATGGTGGGACACGGGGTGTCCTCGCGCGGCGAAACAGCGATGGCGCGCCTCCGCCGAGAAGGCGGCGTCGAGTATGCGCAGAATGTCGACTCCAACGTCCGTTCCGATCACGACGAGATCATCGTTACGGCGAGCCGGAGCCGGCTCGCAGCCGCAAGGAGGGGGTTCTTCGGAAGCATCCACGAGAGCCTGAGCGGCGTCGATCGGTTCTTCGGCCGTCTTTTTAGAGGAGGAAGTCGAAACTCGATCGACACCACGGCGCTCGTGCGCAACATCTCCATGTCTATCAGGCGCGCGCCCTCGGCGACGGCGGAGTTCGGCAGCGGTTTGGGACACGGCCTGTACAACGTCGGCGCGAACGCGGTGACCGGCCTCTATCACCTGGTCACGACAAACCCGCTCACGACGATCAAGGCCACGGGCTATGCGTTGGCGGGCGGGATCGACTCCATCCTGGAAGCGGAGAACACCCCCGCCCGGATACAGCTGGGCCGAGCCGGATCGGCACTTTCCAACGCCTCAGCCTTCGATCTCGGCTATGGGGTCGGCAACGTTGGCGGGAATATCGCGTTGCTGGTCGCGCCCGAACTTCTCGCAGGTCGCGCCGGCGCGGTCGGTAGAGTTGGGGTCGCAGAGGGACCGCTGATATCGGACGTTCGTGCGATTAGCGCGGCTGATGTCAACGCACCGTTCCTGGCTAAGGGTTGGGATGCGCCTTATTCTTACGGTTCGCAGGCTCGGACCTTCACCACCAGCGCGGACTTGGATTTTGTCCGTGTAACCACGACAAATCCTGAGGGTGCTTTTCTGGTAAGGGGGAAGGAAATCGCCGGTATGTCACCTGAGCAGATTCAGGTTCACCTCGCACTTCCGAAGGTTCCCACCAATATGCTAGATGTGCGCGTCCCGATCGGGACCCGGATGCAAACGGGGTTTGTGGGTCCGCAGCCGGCTTTCGGAGTGACAACGCGCGGTGGTATTCAGTATCAAATCCTCGACCAGATACCTTCCCAGAGCTTCGGACCAATGAGGCCAATTCGATGACCGACGCACTGAACGCAGCGGACTATTCCAGCAGAATCGATCTACCAAATGGCAGCGCGATCGTGTTGCTCGATCGTCTCGGTAAAGGAGACCGATATAGCAACGAAGAATTGGCTAGAAATGTGTTCAAAATCGATGCTGCGGGCCATGTCGAATGGCAAGTCCGTAGCCAGTTCGACGCCGAAGGGAATCCCTATACCCGACTTCACTATGCGAACGGGGTCACTGCCTACCGCTGGGACGGCGGCTCCTATAGCATCGATTTGGACACCGGATCGGCCACGCCCCTAGTCTTGGAAAGATAGAAGTTATTCTGTTGCCGCGGAGGGGGAGCGGGTCGAGGCGTGTACTTCTTCGATCAGCAGGCTCTTCCATACATCAATCGCACAGACGCTGCTCTCGGCCGTGGAGGCGAAGCCCGCTTCTTCATGCCGTTGGAAGATTCCCTCATTGTGACTGATGCGGCCAGTGCATATCGCTACTCGGGCGGTGCCCCCTCTCTTGAACGAGCTTACACTTCTGGCGGAGATGTGTTTGGCGTTGAGTTTTCGCTGAACGGGCTTTCGCCTCGGTTGCCGACGGCGGCGGACACCACGCTTCCTCACTTCTTAGAGGGCGGTAACACTGCGCTGCGGTTGCCTAACGGAGGCGGCTATGTGGTAAATCCAACTCGCGAGTTTGTTGTGCTAGGAGGCGGCTCAATACCCAGCGGCTCCACGCTGTTTAAGATCGGTCCAAACGGCACTCGAATCCCGGTAAGGGGCTGGTAAATGGCTGTGCAAGAAGACCTCAAGCTCTGCGAATTTTGCAAGAATGGCTATCATGCGCCCTTTGATAGGTTCGAGCGGGTTGCGTCATTCTCGGATGGCCCGACCTTCTTGAATCGATGTACGATGTGCGAGGCGTTGTGGCATGAGACTCTGCACTCGGCGACGCTCGTGTCCGCTTCAAAAGTCGTTATGCTGTACCCCGATGCAAGCGTTCAGGAGGTACCGTGACACTCAACGAGTTTAAGCCGGCGAACGATCTCGAAGTTGCCATTGTAGAGACGAAGCGGGGTAACAAACCCTTCGAAGCGCTTTTGATGAACCTTGCTGAATCCCTACTCTTCATCTCAAGCAAAACCGAGGTTCAGGACGGCGGCAGCGGCTTCGAGCCACTGCTCCTGGAAGAGAGCGGAAAGCCCCTTGTGGCAGCTTTTTCTTCTCTGGAACGTCCCGGCTTACATAGTGAGGTGGCCAGCTACATTCTTGAAATAAACGGACGAGAGCTCTTTCTACGCCTGCCGTCCAAATACGGCGTCATTGTCAATCCTGGTTACGTTACACAACTCATCGTTGCACCCGATGCAATGTCTGATCTGCGGGAAAAATTGAGCACATGATAAAAGCGCTGCCAGCGGCTACGAATTACAGTGACAGAATTACGGTAACAGCGCGCTAATTGCGCTCTTTCCGTGCGTTTCTAGGCGGTCCGCACGAGGGGTTACAGTGACAGGTGCGACACAATCTTTAAGTCAGGATAACAGGGTACTAATGCCTCGCGAACCACGCCGCCGTTTCGGTTTAGCGCACGTCGATAAGCCGCTGTCCTACACGCCTCCATCCTGCCATGCTCCGCAAGTGACCGAGTCGCGGCTCGCCACACCGGCTCTTTTCCAACGTCGATCCCAGCCACCGGCGGCCCTGCGGGCCGACGACCTTGTGGCGCTCGCGAAACGTCTACCGTTTCAACCAGATGGTACGAGAACAGCCCCACACTAGGAACTT
This sequence comes from Sphingomonadaceae bacterium, assembly GCA_035644935.1. GTDB lineage: Bacteria > Pseudomonadota > Alphaproteobacteria > Sphingomonadales > Sphingomonadaceae > CADCVW01. The sequence goes on along the minus strand of DASQNO010000024.1, from coordinate 58,554 downwards.
CGCGACTTTAGTGACTTTCGCGTAGTGCGGACCAGGGCCGGCGAGGGCGTGTTTCGGCTCCGTTTCACACGAAATAGGCGCGCTATGCCGGCAACAACGGCCGCACGGACGTCCACTACGCCGCTTCCACCGCGCAGCGCACGGCGCCCTCGGCGGGCACCGGCGCGTTCCGCAACGGCTCCACCACGCACACCAGCGAGTACGACTTCGACACCAGCCTGACCAAGCTCAACAGCGCCTACCAGGGCAGCGCGTCGGGGACCTACACGGTTGGGGGCGGCGAGACTCTGCAGTCGATCGCCGCCAATCTGTGGGGCGATGCGCAATTGTGGTTCAAGCTGGCGGAGGCCAACGGGCTGACCGGCGCCAGCGCGTTGAGCGAAGGCCAGATGCTCACGATCCCCGCGGGCGTCGCCAAGAACACGCACAACGCCTCGACGTTCAAGCCCTACGACGCGGCCGAGGCGATCGGCGACACCAGCCCCACCGCGCCCAGGCCCGGAAGCAAGAACAAGTGCGGTGCGTTCGGCGCGGTGCTGCTGGTCATCGTCGCTGTGGCGGTGACCGCCATCGTTGCGCCGTGGCGACCGGGCTTATCGCCGGCAAGGCCGTTGCCGGCACCGCCGCTTTTACCGGTGCGGCGATCGCCGGCGGAGCAATCGGCGGCGTGGCGGGCAGCATCGCCAGTCAGGGGTTCGGCCTTGCGACCGGCCTCCAGGACAAGTTCAGCTTCAAGCAGGTCGCGATGGCAGGGATCAGCGCCGGGGTGGGCCGGGGCCTTGGCGGGATCGCCGGCGGCGGGTTCGTCGGCGGCGCGGTCGGCGGCATGGCGGGCAACGCGATGAGGCAGGGAGCCCTTTCAGAAGCTACAGTCGCCAGAACACGGACCGCTGTCAGAAAGCGCGCGTGTTCGAACGGCAAGCGTTCAGCGCCAGCGCAATGGCGCCCCAAGAACCGGCATCCGCGCCCAGGGCCGGCGGGACGATCATCCTTTCCATCTCATCGAGGCCGGCGTCCGCGACGTAACCGGCAAGAAGATGCGCGGTTCGGGCATGAATACGGGGCAGCAGTAGCGGCCGGTCCTGCATGACGCCGCCGCCTATCACGATGCGCTCCGGCGACAGAGTGAGGACGAGCAGGCTCATGAGTTCGGCCAGTTCGTCCGTGACCCGTCGCCAGATAGGTTCGTCGGGCGCGATGTCGCGGCTCGGTCGGCCGGCGCGGGCGGCGATCGCCGGGCCGGAGACGAGACCTTCGAGGCAGTCGCCGTGGAACGGGCAATGGCCCGCAAAGTCGTCACTGGGGGAACGGCGGACCCGCACGTGCCCGATTTCGGGATGCACCCGGCCGTGAACCGGCATGCCATTGACCACGACACCGCCCCCCACTCCGGTGCCGACCGTCAAGTAGACATGCACATTGCAACCGCGGGAGGCGCCCCATCGCCCCTCGGCCAGCGCGGCGCCCGCGACGTCGGTGTCAAAGCCGATGGGGACGGGGAAGCGGCTGGCGAATTGGCCGCGAACGTCGCAGCCCGACCAGCCGACTTTAGGCGTGTCGACGATCCGCCCGAAGTCCGCGCGTCCGGGGATCAGGCCCAAAGGCCCGAAGCTCGCCAGCCCCAGCGCCGCGATCGGCTCGTCCTGCGTCGCGTTCGCCATCCATGCGCTGATCGCGCCCAGCGTCGCATCCGGCGCGGCGGTTGGCCAGCGCGCCTCGTGCACGATGGTTCGGCCGCGCGCGACCACGGCGATGCTCTTGGTGCCGCCAAGCTCGATGCCGCCGAACAGTCGCTCGTCGTCCATCAGGCCAGCATGGCCCGGTCGCCGCAAAGGCGCAACGAGAGGACGGGCGCGGGCACGCCGCCAAAGTGCGCGCGCGCCTCCGACGCGTCACGCGGCATGCGGTCGAGGCCGACGAGATCGACGAAGCTCAGCACCCGCAGGTCGGCGAGCACCAGCCAGCTATACGCCTGGTAGGGAGCCTCCGGCGGATTGGCGAGCACCAGTCCGGTGCCGTTGATCGGACGCCAGGGTCCCGCCAGCCGGTCGGCGACCATTCCGTACAGGCCGTTCGGACCGGAAGGCCCGCCCGCGGCGAACACTCTGCGCTGGGTCGACCAGAACAGATAGTAGAGGTCGTCCCGAACGATCACGTGCGGCCGCTCCAGTTCGTTGTTCAACCCGTCGGCGGCGAGCAGGGGAGGCAGGAGCGCCCAGCCGCCTTCGGCCGTCCGTCGTGCAATGCCGACAACGCCGTTCCAGGGCGATGTGGACCCGGCCAACGACGCCGTGAACAACAGGTATTCCCGGGCGTCGGCCGGATCGCGGAAGAAGGCGGGGTCGCGGAACGCCTTGATCGTGCCGATGCCGCCGCCCCCTTCCATCTCGCGCATGTAGTATTCGTCGTCCGGTTCGACGCTTTCGCGAGGCGTGGACCAGGCGCCCAGGACGACCTGACCCTGTTCGACGCTCAGCGTCGCGGCGGTTTCGAACAAGCGTTGGGTGAACGAGGTCCGCGCCTCGCCCGCGACGCCAGCCGCGGTGAAGTAAAGCGTCAGGCGCCGGTGATCGGGGGATATCACCGCCGAGCCGGCCCATTCACGACTGCCCGGGCAATGCTCGTCGGGCAAAAGGAGGCCGAGATCGGTCCAGCCGGATGGTGTGCGGTGCATCAGCCGAATGCGCGCAATCGCATGGCGCGCGTCGGGGTCCGGCTGTTCGGGCGCCGACAGCATCATCATCAGCGCGCCGCCCGCGATCTGCGCGACCGAGCCGTCCAGCTCCTGCACCGGCCAGTGGTCCCACAGATCGATGCCGGGCAGCAATCGTTTGGAGGCTTCGGCCGTGATCAGGGGCGCGGCCGGGAGCTGAGTGTCCCCGATCGCGGCAACGGCCGCGGCGGTCCATTGGCTGCTGTAGGTCATTGAACCCGTTGCCAAGAAAAGGCCTTGGCACGGCTGAACGTGCCAAGGCAGGGGGAGGCCCTCAAAACCCGAAGCGAAGCGACGCCGAGATCGTTCTGCCGTTGATCGACCGCGCGCGAACGATCCCGTTGGCGGGGATGGAGCCCTCCTCGGCCTCGGTGAAGCCTTCGACATCGAACAGGTTGTTGGCGTTGAGCGACAGCTGGATCCGGTCGGTGGGACGGATCGACAGGAAGGCGTTGACCTGCGTGAAGCCGGGCAGCTTCAACTGGTTGTTGTCCTGGGCGAAGCTGGCGGTGGTGCCGATGACGTTGGCGCCGACGGTGAAGATGCCGCCGTCGTATCGCGGGGTCAGCTGGTAAATGAACTTGGCCTGCCGCCGCGGGCGGTTGCCGACGACAGTCGGGTTCAGCACGTCGCTGGTGATCTCCGCATCCGTGTAGGTACCGCCGGCGGTCAGGCTGAACGGGCCGACGCTGTACGCGCCTTCGAGCTCAAGGCCGTAGGCGCGGTACTTGCGATCGAAGAAGGTCTGCGTCGTCGCCTCGAAGTTCTGCTCCTCGGTCTTGGCGTAAAAGGCGGTCGCGAACAGACGTACGCCGCCGGCGCGATACTTGATGCCGCCTTCGGCCTGGTTGACGAAGTCGACCGCCGCGCCTTTGTCGAACAGGCCGCCGTCGCTCGTGCGGATCGCCGGACCGAACAAGAGCCGGTCGGCGTTGGCGCGAGCACCCCGGCTGTAGCGCCCGAATACCGCCAGGTCGTCACTCAGGCGGTAGTTCGCGCCCAGCGAATAGGACAGATAGTCATAGTCGTAATCGACGGGCGCGGGCGGGGAGGGGATAACCGACACCTGCTGCTCGGGCGAGGGGCGGGGAGCGCCCGCGGCGTCGGTCGTGCCCGGCTGGATCACGCCGTTGCCGTTTATGTCGAAAGCCGTGATCCCGACGCGCCCGCCGCCGAGGTCCGAACCCGCGACCTCGCCTTTGGCGCTGCCGAAGTCGTAGCGGAGGCTGCCGTCCAGCGACAGCGGACCCGCCTGGAAGCTGAGGGACGCGAAGGGCGCGTTGGTGTCGTAGTCAACTTCGTAGCTGCGCCGGCAGCAATTGCCGAAGAAGCGCGCGCCGTAGCCGTAGAAGCCGTTCTGCGTGACGAACTGCCCGGCCGCGTTGCGGACGTCGATCAGCGCCGCGTTGCCGCCGCCGCGCACCTCCAGCAGCTGCGAGGTCCACAGCCAGTCGGTGTCGATGACCTGGCGTGATTTGTAGAAACCGGCTGTGGCGATCGTGGTGCCGCCGCCGACCGCGACCTCGCGGCTGATGCGAAGATCGTTGGTGAAGTTGTTCAGGCTGTTGAGCTTGACGTCGAACAGGACGATCGACGCCAGCAGGCCGTTGCCGCCCAGCGCACCCGGCGCGACGGTCTGCCCCGCCGACGGTCCGCTGGCGAACGACAGCGTCGCGCCGGGCCCGCCAAGCGCGGCCGCCGTGTCCGCCGCCGATCCGACGGACGCCGGAAAAGGCGAGGTGAAGCCGCCGGAGATGTCCGAGTAGCGAAAGCGTTCGGTCACGGTCCAGCCGCCGCCGATCTCGAACTCGGCCTCTAGCCCGATCGATTTGACGACCGGGTGCTGGCCATCGCGGATGTCCCGGGTCACGGGCTCGTTGCGGCCGTTCAGCGTCAGGTTCCCCGTGAAGTAGCGGGAATGCAGCGTGTCGTCGGTAATGCTGAAGCCGGGCAGGTTCGCGTATTTCGGGTTACGGTCCGTCCCCGTGACGAGCACGGGATTGGGCAGATAGCCGATCGCCTTGTCGTCGAGATACTTGCCGAGGAGGCGGACGTACCCGCCTTCGAATTCCTTGGTGACGTTGAACTTGATCTGGCCGCCTTTGTTGCCGTCGAAACCCGCGCGTCGCGGACCCTCGCCCTGACGGTAGAAGCCGCCGACGTGAAAGCGCAGCGTGTCGCTGAGCTTGGCGCCGTAATCGAAGTCCAGCCGGTACTCCTCATAATCGACGCCCACGCTTGCCTGCACCGCGCCGCCTTCGACCTCGCCCGTCTTGGAGATGAAGTTGATGACGCCGCCCGGCGAGTTGGAGGCAAAGGTCGAGGCCGAGCCGCCGCGGATCGCCTCGACCCGGCCGATGTTGAAGTCGGCGCGCAGGAAAATGTCGGCATTGCCGAACGTGATGTCGCCGAACTCGAGGATCGGCAGGCCGTCTTCCTGCAACTGCAGGAACTTGGCGCCGCCCGACGCCACCGGAAGCCCGCGCACGGCGATGTTGGCGTTGCCTTCGCCGCCGGACGACTCCGAGCGGATGCCAGGGATGTTGCGGAACACCTCAGCCGCCGATCTCGGGGCAGCTTGCAGAATCTCTTCGGAGCTGAGCGAGCTGACCGAAACGCTGGACGTGAGCCGGTTCTGCCCGCGCGCGACCGCGGTAACGACGATCTCTTCGTTCGCGGCCGGATCGTCGTTCGCGGATTGGAGCGCCGTGCCGTCGGCAGGGACGGTGCTTTCTTGTGTCGTTTGCGCGTGGATCGGCGTCGCTACCAAAGCGCAGGAGGCAAGCAGCAGGGTTCGCCCTTTGATCATCTCTCTCTCCACCAGCGGCCGATTCGTTCGGCTCGAAGCGATGGGCTATCAGCTGCGCAATCGTTTGCAAGAGGTATTTGCAAACGATTGCGGTACGGCTTACGCTTTAGTCGAGACTTGGCTCGCCAGAGAAGCCGGCTCACCAGAGGAGTCCGAATTTGGCGTTCGAGTCCAAGTCCAAGCCGCGCCTGTCGTGGGGGCGCATTGCCCAGATGAATCTCGGGTTCCTTGGCCTGCAGTTCAGCTTCGGGCTGCAGCAGAGCAACATGGGTCCGATCTACAGCTATCTCGGCGCCAACGAGGCGACGATGCCGCTTTTGTGGCTGGCCGGACCCATGACGGGGCTGATCGTCCAACCGATTGTCGGCGCAATGAGCGACCGCACGACGAGCCGCTTCGGCCGCCGCACGCCCTACTTCCTGATCGGCGCCGTGCTGTGCAGCCTGTGCCTGTTCGCGATGCCGTACAGCCGCGCCTTGTGGGTTGCGGCAAGCCTGCTGTGGGTGCTGGATGCCGCCAACAACATTACCATGGAGCCGTACCGCGCCTATGTCGGCGACCGACTGGTCCGCGACCAGCGGCCACTGGGCTTCCTGACCCAGAGCGCGTTTACCGGTCTGGCGCAGACCCTGTCCTATCTGGCGCCCTCGATCCTAGTGTGGTGGGGGATCGATCGCGACGCGGTGGACCTGAACGGCATTCCGGTGATTACCCGCATCGCGTTCGTCATCGGCGCCGTGCTGTCGCTTACGACCATCTTGTGGTCCATCCTGCGCGTGCCCGAGCTTCCGTTGACGGACGAGGAGATCGCGGAGATCCGCAAGAGCCCGCTGTCAGCGCGTACGACGATGCGGGATCTGCGAGCCGCCATCGCCGAGATGCCGCTCCCCATGCGGCAACTCGCATTGGCGATGTTTTTCCAGTGGTATGCGATGTTCTGCTACTGGCAGTTCATCGTGTTCGCGATCGCGCGATCTTTTTACGGGACGTCGAATTCGGCGACCGCGGGCTTTCGCGACGCCGCGTTGATCAACGGGCAGATCGGCGGCTTCTACAACTTCATCGCGTTCGTCGCCGCGCTGTCGATGGTCCCGTTCACCCGCAAGCTGGGCGCGCGGCCCGTTCACGCCGCCTGCCTCGCCGCGTCGGGTCTGGCGATGCTCGCGCTGCCCGGAATCGACAACAAGGCCGCCTTGTTCATCCCTATGCTCGGCATCGGACTCGGCTGGGCCAGCATGATGGGCAACCCTTACGTCATGCTCGCCGACTGCATCCCGGCGCAGCGAACGGGCATCTACATGGGCATCTTCAACATGTTCATCGTCATCCCCATGCTGATCCAGAGCGTGACGATGCCGCTGCTCTACGACAGCCTGCTGGGCGGCGATCCGCGCAATGTTCTGCTGCTTGCCGGGACCATGATGATCGCGGCGGCGGGCGCTACGCTGCTCGTGAGGTCCGGCCGGCACGGGATGGTGGCGGCGGCGGGTTGAGGCGGCGCGTCGGACCCGATCAGGCCGACGCCCGCAGCACCAACTGCGGAACCATCGACACGGACTGCGTCTCTTCACCCGCGATCCGGCGCAGCAGAAGCTCGACCAAAGTCGCGGCGCCGCGTTCGACGTCCTGCCGGACGGTGGTCAGCGGCGGCGTCGTATGCATCGCCACGACGACATCGTCATAGCCGACGACCGCAACGTCGTGCGGTACGCGCAGGCCCTGATCCGCCAGGGCGCGCAGTGCGCTCATCGCGATCACGTCGGATGCGGCGACGATGCCGTCGGGCGGGGGATTGCCCGCGAGGAAATCGGCGATCGTCGCATAGGACGCCTGCTTGGTCAGGTGGACGGGAAGCAGCGTACCGGCCCGCGCGCCGGCGTCCGCGATCGCCGCCTCGAACCCTGCATGGCGCGCCGCGAATTCGGGCACGGCGGGGTTGCCGAAGAAGGCCAGGCGCGATCGGCCCTGGGCGAGCAGGTGTCGCGCGGCCATGCCGCCGCCCGCAACGTTATCCGATCCAACGGTGACCTGGCTCATGCGCTCGACGGCCGCGCCCCAGACGACCAATGGTTTGTAGCGCCGGGCGACCCTTTCGATCGTTTCGATCTGGTCGGACTGGCCGATCACCACGACCCCGTCCACCCGGCCCGAATCGACGATCGCGTCGAGCCATGTGCCGTCGGTCGGGATGACGCGCGACAGCAGCAGGTCGAGGCCGCGTTCCGTCAGCGCGTCGGCGAGCGGTCCCAGCAGGCTCATAAAGAAGGGGTCGGACAGATGCTGGTCGGTTTCGTGGCCGAGCGGCAGCACGACCCCGATCGCGCCCGTCCGGCCGAGCCGGAAATTGCGCGCGGCCTGGTTGATCTGAAAGCCGTGCTCGCGCGCAAGCGCTTCGATGCGCTCGCGCGTCGCGGTGGCGATCACAGGATTGCCCGCGAGCGAGCGCGAAACGGTGGAGATCGAAACGCCGGCAAGCCGGGCGAGCTCGGCGAGGCTGGAGACGGACGGCGTCGTCATCCGTGCTTGTCTTGCATGAGCGCTCCCCCGCGCCAACAGCCGATTGCGTCTGCCACAAGTTTGAGCAGGGATTGGTTGTCGCAATTGGCTGGCAAGGGGTCTTCAGGTAGGCGGTCGGCGATCGCGGCTCAGGAACCTGGTTTCGCGGCCAGGTCGGGCTTGCCAGCTCGGCCAACTGCTTCGGCGGCTTTGTGTCGGCGTTTGGCGATGTCCGCGACGTTCGCGTCTACGGCCTGCGCGCGCGCTTCCCCTCGCAGCTTGCGGGATTAAGTCGATGGAGGGAGCAGGGCGGCAAGCCGAAGGAGTGACCACGGCCTGAGAAGTTCAGCTCGCGCCCGCCGTCAGCGCAGGAGGTTCGCCTTCGGCGGGCCTTTTCGAATGCCACCGTTCATGGTTTCACCTGACGTCTGCATCCCCCTGGCTAAGCCGCACATGGGTTAGCGAGCGACAGCAGCCAGGCAAGGCCGTAGGCCGCTAGACGTGCCGGCCCGCCGGCTCGCGATAAGTGTCCGCGAGCCAGCGTACGGTTGCAGCCATTTGGGCGCGCAGCTCTTTCGTCCCAAGAATCTCGATTTCTGTACCGAAGCGCAGCAGGTCGCCAACGGCATGGTCTGGCGTGGCCGCCGGCATCGTCGCGGTGTGCCACCCGTCGTGGTCGGGAGCGCCAATCACCGCATTGACCCGAACATAGGCCGGCAGGATCGACTCCATCATCCGCATGCCGCGCGGCGACAGGCGGACCGTTGCTTGGTGCGGGTGAAGCTCGGCTTCAAGCCGCCGGATGTTCTCGCTCCAATAGGCTTCCAGATCGAAGGGCCCGGGCTGAACGAACTGCTCGTCCAGCACCTCAAGGTCCAGGATGCGCGAGATGCGGTACGTGCGCACGCTCGCCTCCACACGGCCGACGAGGTACCAAGCCCCCCCTTTAAGCACGATGCCGAGTGGCTCTACGCGTCGCTCTCCTTCTGACGTCCAGCTGCGGTAACGGATGCGCATCGGGCGCTCACGCCAGACCGCATCGGCGACGGTCGGCAGGTGGTCGAGGCTTTCACCTTCCCCGAACCATGTCGGCGCATCGAGGTGAAAGCGTGCCCGCATCCGATCCGCGCCGGCGCGCACCTCGGCGGGCATCGCCGCCAGCAGCTTGGTCCGTGCTGTCGCCGCAACGGCGCCCAACCCCAGATCGGCGGTCTGTCGAGTAAGGCCAGCAAGGAAGAGCGCTTCGGCTTCCGCCGACGACAGGCCGTTCAGACGCGTGCGGTAGCCGTCGAGCAGGCGATAGCCGCCCGCGTTCCCACGCTCGCTATAGACCGGGATACCTGCCGCGCTGAGCGCGTCGATGTCGCGGTAGATGGTGCGCAGCGACACCTCGCATTCGTCCGCTAGCGCCTGCGCCGTGACGCGGCCCTTTGCTTGCAGTGTGGTGAGGATCGATATCAGCCGGCTCGCGCGCATGCAGCATGCATAATCCAACCTGACACAGGGTGACAGGTAAGAGCGCGCATAACGGCGTCACCAGCTGCGAATCACGTAGCAAGGACACGGATCTGGAGAGACGCTCATGACCGACGGCAGAACCATCACGCTGTATCATTCGCCGCAGACTCGCTCGTCAGCGGCGCTCACGCTGCTTGAGGAACTAGGCGTGCCTTACGAGTTGAAGGTCCTCAACATGAAGGCCGGCGAGCAGCGCAGGGCGGATTATCTCGCCGTCAACCCGATGGGCAAGGTGCCCGCGATTTTCGACGGCGAGGTGCTGGTGACGGAGCAGGTCGCCATCTTCATCCACCTTGCTGACCGCTTTCCCGAAGCTGGTCTGGCGCCGGCACTCAGCGACCCGCAACGCGGCGCCTATCTGCGCTGGCTTGCCTATTATGCTGGGTGCTTCGAGCCTGCGGTTGTGGACAGGTTCCTGCAGCACACGCCGCCTGCAGATCACTCCGTTCATCGCGACTTCGAGACGATGCTCGGCATCTTGGAGGCGCAGCTCGCGAAAGGGCCCTATCTGCTCGGTCTTGAAATCACGGCGGCAGACATCTTGTGGGGCACGGCGCTTCGGTGGACGATGATGTTCGGTATCGTGCCCCAGCGGCCTGTTTTCACCGCCTACGTGGATCGCATCGGCGCACGTGCCGCCGTACGAAAGATCGAAGCCCTAGATGTGACGCTCGCGGCCGAGCATGAGGCGGCGTCGGGGACGACGGCGGCCGAGGCCGCCTGAAGAGCTGATCCGGTAAGCGCGTTAGAGTTTATGAGCTTACCGGCTTTCCCGCTCCGGCCTAACCGCTCCGTCCTGGTCGCCGAATAGGCGTTTACTCTTCATGGTGCTTGCTCTGCGTTGAGGCATTGGCCTCAAGCTGCTGTCGTATGTCCCGCATCACCTTAGCCGCCGTAAGCAGACTTTCAGCTACGATTCCCTCCGCCAGCCGCTCGGCCCAGGGCACCTGCTTAGCGTTCGCCTTGTCATGAGCTGATCGTCCCGCCGCGGTGAGAAACACGAGGCGCAGGCGACGGTTGGCGGGGTTCGCCTTGGTTTCGACCATTCCCTCCGCCTCCAGTTCATTCACCACTCGGCGGACTGCCTGCCTCGATAAGCCCATCGTCCGGGCAATGGCAGAGAGAGACGGCGCCACCTCCGACTTCCCGACCGCCCCGAGCACCTGCCAGCGCGCGCTGCTGAGCCCTAGGTCGCGGGTAAGGGCGTCTCCGGCAGCGATGAGCAACCCATGGAACCGAAAGGTTTCAAGGATCAGCTCATCCAGTGCTTGCTTAGATGTGAACATGTTCACATAAGGTGATCGGCAGAAGCTGAATCGGAGAACAAACGGTCATGACTCCTCTCGCTCTGGTGACGGGCGCCACGTCGGGCATCGGTCAGCTTATCGCCGATCGTCTCGTTCGCCAACGACCGGGCTGGCATGTCGTCACTTCCGGCCCGGACGAAGCCGAGGAGGGCAGTGCGCCCGGCAACGACTACATCGCTGCCGACCTATCGTCGCTTGCGCAGGTGCGGCAGCTCGCTGCTGCTGTGATCGCAAAGAATGCGCCGATCGCGCTGCTCGTTCTTGCCGCTGGCCAGCAGCGTAGCGATGCCGGCGCGCGAAGCAGCGATGGCTTTGAGCTCACCTTTGCCGTCAACACTCTGGCCAACGTCGCTTTGCTGGATGCGCTGATCCAAGCCGATCGCGTTCCTGCGCGGGTTTTATGGTTCTCGAGCGGGACGCATGACCCCGCTAAACGTGCCGGGCTTCCGACGCCACGCCACGCCGAACCGGAGCTCCTTGCCTATCCCGAGCGCGACGACGCGACGAGGGAGGATAAGCCGTCCACGCGGGGTGCGCGGGCTTACACCGCATCGAAGCTCGCAGCGACGATGCTTGCTTATGCGTATGCCCGGGACAATCCGAACATGAAGATCGACGCCTTCGATCCTCAGTTGACACCCGGTACCGGCCTTGCCCGCTACCAATCCCGCTTCGTACAGCTTTTCTGGCATAATCTTCTGCCGGCGATCGTGCCGCTTGTTCCCTTCATGAACCGGGCGGCTGCCGTGGCCGATGCGGCTGTCGCGACTGTGCAGGGCGGAGTCGTTCACGATGAAACAGGTCGGTACATCGAGGTGCGGCGTGGCATTCCAGTCGTGGGACGGTCGTCAGAGATGAGTTACGACATCCCGGCCCAGGAGCGCCTGCTCGCCGGGGCTCGTGGACTGATCAACTAACAAGCTGAAGACGATCACATTGCTCAATGGCTAACTAGATCTTCGATAACGAGCGCTCCGCGCCGAGACTGAGAGCATTTTGACATGTCCAAGATGATCTTCGTGAACCTTCCCGTTGCGGACGTGGACAAGTCGGCAGCGCTGTACGAAGCCGTCGGCTTCACCCGCGATCCTGAACTCTCGAAGAGCGGTGTCAAAGCTTCGGTCACGTGGTCCGATACGATCGTGTTCGTTTTGCTTGCGTATGGGCGGTTCGCCGGCTTGGCGCCGAAGCCTCAGGCCAACCCCAACGTTACCACATCTGCCGTCTACGCTCTGTCCGCCGACAGTCGTGAGGATGTCGACACGATGATCGCAACCATAGCGAATGCCGGTGGCAAAGCGGACCCGGTCGCCGTTCAGGACTACGGGGTAATGTACGGGCGCAGTTTCGAAGATCTGGATGGTCACGTGTTCCAGGCGGTTTGGATGGATGTCGATGCGATGCCTTGTTGAAGTGCAGCAGGAACAAGCGACTCTACTCCGTAGTCGCACCCCAAATTCTCTTTACGCGCGCTCCAAGTAGAAGGTTCGGTGGTTCTGAATAGGTACTATCGGGGTGCCCAGTCGGATCACTTCGACGGTATCCGCTTCTTTAATCCGGGCCAGGTACAGCTTGACCGAACCCTTATCGATGTCCTGCGGTGGCAAGCCGCCGGGGGGCGTAAGCGCTGGCCAACGTCCGTGTGCGTCAGGCAGGCCTTGCCTGTTCCGCGTTGCGACGAACTTCGGATCACTATGATTGGACACGCGACAACGCTTATTCAATTCCGCAAGCTCAACATCCTCACCGATCCGGTCTGGTCGAATCGCGCGAGCCCCTTCGCCTTCGCAGGTCCGCGCAGGGTGGCTGCGCCAGGCGTTGCTTTCGACCGTCTCCCGCCCATCGACTGCATCCTGCTTTCGCATAATCATTACGACCATCTCGATCTTCGGACATTGGCGCGGCTTCATGTGGTGCACGCACCACTGATCGTTACCCCGTTGGGCAACGACGTGATCATCCGTTCGCATGTGCCCGATGCGCGCATAGTCGCCAGCGACTGGCACGCCAGTGTGGACCTGGGCGACGGGATGACAACTACGATCGTACCGGCGAATCACTGGTCGGCGCGCGGGACGAAGGACCGTAGAATGGCGCTCTGGTCGGGCTTTATTTTGAAGCACGGCCGGACATGTCTCTATTTCGCAGGCGACACGGGTTATTGTGACGGGTCCATATTCCGCGAGATCAGAGCGCGCTATGGAGCTCAGGATTTCGCACTCCTGCCGATTGGCGCCTATGAGCCGCGCTGGTTTATGGGACCTCAGCACGTTGACCCGAACGAGGCCGTTCAGATCATGAAGGACGTGGGCGCCCGGCAAGCGCTCGGCATCCACTGGGGCACCTTTCGGCTGACGAACGAGGCGCGGGACGCGCCTAGAACAGCGCTTCGCGCAGCACTCGCCGAGCAGGGCATCTCGCAGGCACTGTTCCAAGCGGCTGAGCCAGGGTTTGTGTATGATCTAGAGCAGAACTGATCAACTCGCCGTTGCCAACGCGCGTCCTAGCCGCGAGCTTTCGGCCAGCCACTTTGCGCCATTGGCGCCCTTTCGTTGAGGCTTCTCATCAGGCAACGAAGCAGATGTTTCCCGCATGGCGGGCTTGTCGGCACCTACGCGCGTGTTCGAGAACTCCCGGAGCGCACTAGGCCAACGTCGCCGCGCAGTCGCCGCTTATCGCATCGGCACGCCGGGAGACAACGCGGGCTTGTTGACGTTCCTCGTGTGCGACGACGCCACTTCGATGACGGGTCAGCACGTTCTCACGAATGGCAGCAGCTCAACTAGGCGGGCGTACGTCTAAAAAGGGCGGCGCTGCAGGGTTGCGCGTTCGCCTCAGGCTCCAGGCACAAGCTCGTTAGAGATAAGCTAGCCAAGGGCTGCGATTGCGGCGCTTCACGTCGGCAAACCACCTAGATGCCGGGTACAAAGCTACAATTATCAGTATCCAGATCAGGTATACCCACCCCAGCCCCAAGCCCCAGCCGAATGCCACCAGCCGGTTTGGATCACCAAGGAAGTTGATAAAGGCGGACGGAGGCACTCCGAGCATGGCGCCCACGGCCGTTGCGGCACCGTGGACGACGTAGATGTGGAGCAGGTACGTGAAGAAGGGCGTGCGGCCCATGGCCAGGAACAGCCCTCGCAACGGACTGCCCAAGCGCCCGATCGCCGGCGCGAGCAGGGCGACAACGCCTAGCGTGAGGAGAACAAAAAGGAGGGAGGGCGGATACTTAGAGGCGTTAATGAAGGACAAGGCCGTGCGAACCCCGTCCGGTCCCGAGACCCAAGGACTGGGATCACCCCAGAGACCGAGCGCCCTAAATATCGCGAACGCGACAAGCGCCGAAGCACCGAGGGAGACCAGCCTCTTGTCGCGCGCGCTGGCCGGTAGGCGGAATAGCTCCCCTAGGCCGTAACCGAGGCACATGATCCCGAACCAGGGGATGATAGGGTAGACTGCAAAGCCGGGTATCCCGCCCAGCGCGCCGGGCTCGAGGAATAACCTCCAGATGGCTGCCGCAGGTCCAAACGCGGCCGCATCGAATGGCGCCACGAGTTGATGGCCAACGACCAGCACCGCCCCAATAACGAGGATCGTCTGCCGGCCGAGGTGGACCAGCAAGGCCAGCAGGAGCATGCCGGAACCAATTGCCCATATCACCTGGATGAAGAAGAACGGCCACGCGAAGTTAAAGCCGAACGACACGACGGTGAGTTCGAGCGTGATCAGCCACAGGCCGCGGGTGATCAGCAGTCTGCGTACATCGGGCAAGGACCGACCCGCGGCCCGTTGCAGCCAGACTGAAACGCCTGCAAGGAAGACGAAGGTCGGGGCGCACAGATGCGTAATCCACCGTGTCAGGAACAGCGCCGGCGTAGTCTTCCCGAGTTCGGTGGGATCGAACGCGAGCGCGGCCTCATGAAAATAGTCGCGCGTGTGGTCAAGGATCATGAGAACGATTACCAGGCCGCGCAGCAGATCCACGACATCGACGCGCGGCGCGCCGTCGCGGGTCGCTGATTGTGACTGGCCTTGTTGCATCAAGCTCCCCCGAAGCGCAGTCGGTGCGCTTCGTTCGCCGCTACGTCTTCAAATTCGATCGTGGAAGCCGGAACAGCGGGTGACCGGTCAGGCTGCTTGCGGCCATACTCAACCGAGCTTTGTGTTGTGAATGGCGCGAAGTCGCCGGACCGTCCGAGCTCATACCTTCGTATGAAAGCACGTTCGAAGTCGTGCGCGGAATCGCTCGTTAGCCGTCAACCTGATGTTTTGCCTGCTCAAGCGGGCGTCTTTCGCTCGGAAAGATGCTCGCACCACAGAACCAATCCGTCACGCTCAATCACGAGATCGGCTTCGAAGCCGACTGACAGACCAAGATCAACATAGCGCAGCTTGTCGGGACCACGCCGGTCAAGAGCGCTGGCCTGGTCGCGCTACCGTTATGCTCGGACCAGCGATGAAGGCGCGCCTGACTTGCGGCATCACACGCCGGCTAACCGGGAGGATTAGGCCGTTGCGGAGGTGCAGCTCGCCGACGCCACTTGATAGGCGGACAAGCTCCGTGATCTGGTCAAGGTTCACAATATGAGAGCGATGGACGCGCAGAAATAGCGGGGGAAGCTCCTTCTCAAGGGCAGCAAGTGATCCGCTGTGAAGCATCGTGCGGCGGTCAATCAGGTGAAGCTCCACATAGTCTCCCGCTCCGCTCAGCGCCGCGACTTCTGGCGTGGCGATCCGGTGCTGGCGCCCCGAGATCGTCACCAGCAGAGTCACCGGACCAGCCGGGGAGAGACGCAAGAGTGCCGCTTCAAGCTGTCTCCGCCTGCCCTCCGCCTCTTCACGTCTTCGCTCCGCCTGCCGAAGGGCAATCGCCTCACGGATGAACAAAAACCCGAGCAGCGCGGTGTAAGCCCAGAAGCCATGTCGATCGAAGAAGTCTACCGGTTCAAAAAGCACGAGCATCGTTAGGATCAGGAACACCGCGGTATATTGGGCAGACGCTTGCCGCCTTTGCCTCATGCCGAAGGCAGCGAGCGCGGCCGATCCAAGGCTCGTGACAAGGGCCGCCCAAAACATCTTCACCTCGAAACCGGAGAGAAGCACAACTCCGCCCGCAGCCGTGAGAAGGATCAGCAGTAGCGGCCAGCGGGGGGTTGTGACCCTCAAGCGCTCCGCAGTGTGAATGGTAAGAGTAAGCCCAACGCACAGCGTGAGGAGCGCGATCAAAGCCAGTCGAAGGCCATGAACCGGGTAAGGGTAGGCCCATAAACCCCGCGATGCTTCGATGAGAAGCTGGCACGCGGCGAATAGCGATGCGCCCCCGAGCGCCATGGATGCACGATCACCCCGGTGAACTAGCCCATTCGCTCCAAAATATAGGGCTCCGACCACGAAGGCGCCGAAAGTCAGCAGCGCGAACAAGTAGCGCGGGAGCACCATCAGCGGGCTGTCGCGAAAAGGAGCAATCAAGATCGAGTGAAGCTCTTGCGATCCTACGATGGCAGGGCTGTGTCCGGATGCGAGAAGCTTCACGCTGTTCCGTCCTGGTCTCAGGGTTCCGCTCGGCACGTGGAAAACACTATCAAGCAGCCCCGGCACCTCGCGATCAGGGCGGATTGCAGGCCGTCCGTTCGAACCGACATAGGTTCCGTTCACGTAGGCGCTTGAAGACGCCCGGGCAGAGACGAACAAAGCGAGGGGTTGCGGATGCTGCAACTGCTCGCTGGACAATTCGACGGTCGCCTGGATCCAAACGGCGCGGCCGTCGAGACTGACGTCAGCCACCGCCGTTCGCCGGCACGACCCGTCGCCTGCTGGCGGAGGCTTAGCCGCGTTCGTTGCGGGGCAGACCGTCACCCATTGCGCGATCGCCATGACTCGGGGAGCGGTTTGCCCGAGAGCGCCGCCGCCGGGCAGGAGCGCGATCAGAACCAAGAACAGACGAAAGGCGGAGCGCATAATTGACCAGATAGCAGTTATCGGTGAGGCGAGTACCGCTCACAGAAGAGAAGGTGCCGCTGGACGATTAGCGATAGAATCCAATGTCCTGCGGAGGCACGGCTGGCTGTGTGTTGCCTTGCCGAGGTCGTCCATGTTGAAAAATTGCCTGCCACTGATCGCGTTTACGTCTCTTGTCCTGGTGAGCTGCGCATCCGGACCGTCGAAAGGATCGGAGGTGCGCCTTGTCCAGGGCGGCGCTTCGGCCGATGCAGAAGCTTTAGCCGCCGGACCTTCTCCCGACCTTGTCCGGCTCACGGCCATGATCGACAAAGTCGCAGCGGCAGAAATGGCGGCGGAGCATATCCCCGGCCTCGCTATCGTCCTTGTTCAGTCCGGCCGGACGATCCTGAAGCGCGGCTATGGAGTGGCCGATGTTGCGACAGGCAGGCCAGTCGATCCCGAAAGTACGCTGTTCCGTATCGGATCGATCACCAAAGCACTGACAGCCTTGGCCGTGACGCGCGTGGCCTCTGACGGCCGCACCGGCATGAATGCCGACGTTTCGCGTTACGTCCACAATATCCGAAACCTGAGCGGGTCCGATCGCCCCGTCACGGTTAAAGATCTGATCAGTCACAGCAGCGGTTTCGATCAAATAGGCCTTGATCGCCAGATTGGGCAATTCGAGCGCCCATTAGCGGAGCGCAAGGCATTGCGACCCGGCCTTAAGCAGTTCGTTGAAGCCGAAAATCTTCGGCGCACCACTCTGCCGGGCCAGCTCTACAGGTACGATACATACGGCATCACCTTGGCGGGCCTCGTCCTGCAACGGGCTACGGGCCTTCCTTATGCGGCGGCGATGCGGCGCGAACTTTTCGACCCCCTCGGCATGCACGACAGCTTCGTCGAGGCCCATCCCACCAGCTTCGGCCAACTGGCTGTTGGTTACGGGTTTGTGGACGGGGCCTACGTGGCCCAGCCTTACGAAGTCTATGTGACAACGCCCGCGTCATCGATCGATGCGACACCTGCCGACATGGGACGCCTGCTCGAAGCGCTGACCTCGGACGGAGCCAATCGATATGGGCGACTTTTCGACAAGCGAACGCTGCACGCAGTGCTCGCACCGCAATTTCGGCCTCAACCTCATTGCCCTGGGGTGACGCATGGCTTTTTCGAAGGGGAGTTCAGCTCCGCTCTCAATCAAGGCAAGCCGCGGACCGTTGGCCACGGCGGCAACATGCTGGGTTTCTCGAGCCTGCTCACCATCGTTCCGGAAGCGCAACTCGGCGTCTTCGTCGCGGCCAATCGGGACGCTGAGGCGGGGGGCGGAAATGTGCGAATCGATCGACACATAACCGACCTTGTGCTGGAACAGCTTGCGGCTCCATCCGGGAAGGTCGGTCCTGCTCTCCAACTAGCGGACGTCTCAGAGGACTATAGCAGCTTTTCCGGCAACTATTACTTCGGTGCTTATTGCCGAACTTGCACGGCCGCCGAGCGGGCGCGAGGCGCATGGTCCAAGGGCAAGCCGAAGGTAGTCTCCCCGCAGGAAGGCGGCGTGAAAATCGATGGGGAAGCCTATCTTGCCACGACCGCAAAGGGGGTCTTCCTGCGCGAGGACCGTAAGCGCCATGTGTGCTTCGGGAACGACCGGCGGGGCTGGACCTCCCATTTCAACTTCAGCAACTCCCCTAACACCTTCGAACGAGCGGAATAGGGGCTAGCGCTGGACCGTGTAGCGGACAGCCTCGCAAGGTGAACCAACCAGGGCGCTTCCGAACGCTGGCGCGATTAATCCAAGGCTATGGAGTGAGCTCACCCGTGATGTCACGTTCCAAGACGTGCAGGATTGGCCCATCAGAGCCGATAGAATTTGCGGAACTAGATGTGGGTCGACGCAGGCCGGCTTTAAGGAGCCCGAGCACTTCCGCGCAAAATCGGTTTGACTATGGTGACCCCTACGGGAATCGAACCCGTGTTTCAGCCGTGAGAGGGCCGCGTCCTAACCGCTAGACGAAGGGGCCACGTCGCTCGCGGCTGTTTCGCGCCTAAGCGGGGAGCGCCGCATGGTCAAGCACGGCCGGGTGTACCTTAGTCGAGAAAGCGCACGACTTGGTCCGCGATGATCGGCGCGGCACCGCCCTGGCCGAATGGAAAGGCGGGTCGGCTCATGGCCGCGTGCGCCGCGTCGTCGTACAGCAGGCGCAAAGTTTCGCGCGCGATGATCGCCGGGTCGGTGCCGACGAGCAGCGCGCTTCCGCTGGCGATCGCTTCGGGACGTTCGGTCGAAGAGCGCAGGATCAGCAGTGGTCGGCCCAGCGCGGGAGCCTCTTCCTGCAGCCCGCCGGAGTCGCTCAGGATGCAACGGCTCTGACGCATAAGTGTGACCATGGCGGCAAAGCTCTGCGGTTCCAGGAGACACAGGCCGGTCAAACCTGCCGTCGCTTCCAGCATCTCCTGTCGAGCCTGACGGTTGACGTGCAGCGGAATGGCGAAGGTCACGTCGCCCTGCGCGGCGATTTGCACTAGGGCATTGCCGACCGATCGGACGCCCGCGCCGCGGTTTTCCCGTCGGTGAACAGTGACCAGGATGAGCGGCCGAATTGGAACCACGGGCGAGGCGCCGTCCGCCACGTCGAGCAACGCATCGATGCCGCTGTTGCCGGACTCTATGACGAGTCCGCCGACCCGCTCCCGGCGCAGATTTGCGACAGCGGCGGGCGTCGGAGCGAAGAGAAGCGCCGCGATGCGGTCGATCTCCACGCGGTTTCGCTCCTCGGGCCAGGGATCGGCGAGA
This sequence comes from Sphingomonadaceae bacterium, assembly GCA_035644935.1. Lineage (GTDB taxonomy): Bacteria > Pseudomonadota > Alphaproteobacteria > Sphingomonadales > Sphingomonadaceae > CADCVW01. Next base: position 38,968 of record DASQNO010000024.1, on the reverse strand, counting down.
TCGAAGGTGCGCAAGCCCGCCTCGACATGCACGACCGGGATGCGGAGCCAGTCAGCGGCGCGGGCGCCGGCTAGCGCGCTGTTGGTGTCTCCCTGAACAACGACGAGGCGAGGTCTGTTCTGCAGGAGCCACGGGCGAAGCAGCGCCTCGATCCGGTCGCACATGTCGTCGGCGTGCAGGTTGCGGGCCTCGAGATCGAAACGCGCGTCGGCTGCTTGCATGAGGTTGCAGCCGGGGAGATCCAAGTCGGCGTGCTGGCCGGTGCAGACCAGGGCCGTGGAGATGCCGCGTGCCGACAGAGCGCGCAGGACCGGCGCCATCTTGATGGCTTCGGGGCGGGTGCCGATGATCGCCGCGGCGGCGAAGCGGCGCATCGGTCAGGCGCCCGCGCGCTCCGCCTGCGACCATGCGAGGGCGGCGAGGGGTTCGAAGTGGCGGGCCATCGCGGCGGCATGCGCGGAAGCGGCGGTGCCGCGGGCGACACGGCCCTTGATCCCGTGAACGATGGCGGCAAGGCGGAACATGTTGAACGCGACGAGGAAGTCGAGATTGGGGATGCCCGCGCGGCCGGTGCGGCGGCAATAGGACGCCACATAGCTGTCCTCCCCCGGTATGCCTTCGGCGCCCAGATCGCGGCCGAGAAGGCCGGCGGTGATGCCGGCGGGCATGCGGTACATCATCAGATGGTAGGCGAAATCGGCCAGCGGATCGCCCAGCGTCGACAGTTCCCAGTCCAGAACAGCCGATATTCCCGGCTCGGAGGCGTGAAAGATCATGTTGTCGCAGCGATAATCGCCGTGAATGATGCGCGTCTCGCCCGCCGTGGCGGGCGAGTTGGCGGGAAGCCATTCGACGAGGCGGTCCATCGCCGGGTTGCGGCCGGCCGCATGGTCGGAAAGATACTGCTTCGACCAGCGGCCGATCTGGCGCGCGAAATAGTCGCCGGCATGGCCGTAGTCGCCGAGCCCGATCGCCGCCGGGTCGATAACGTGAAGCGCGGCCATCGCGGCGTTCATTGCGTCGAAATGCGCCGCGCGCGCCTCCTGCGCGACCTGCGGCAGATGCGCTTCCCAGAAGATGCGGCCTTCCACCAGATCCATGACGTAGAACGGCGTGCCGATGACGGCTTCGTCCTCGCACAATCCGTAGGTGCGCGCGACGGGATAGCCGGCTTTCGCCAGCGCAGTGACGACGCGGTATTCGCGGTCGACGGCATGCGCGCCGGGCAGCAGCTTGCCGGGCGGCTTTCGGCGCAGGACATACGCTGCGGCCGGAGTCCGCAAACGATAGGTCGGATTGGACTGGCCGCCCTTGAATTGGTCGACGGCCAGCGGACCGGCGAATCCTTCCACGTGCGCGGCCATCCATCTGGCGAGCGCGGCTTCGTCGAAGCGCGACGCCTCCGCTACCGCCCGAGTGCCGCTGTTCGCTTCGCTTCTGTCCATGACCCAAGATTAAGCCAGCCGGCGCGGCACGGGTAGGGGGAGGGGTGCAACGAGTTGGTAAGGTCGCGTGCCGTAGAGCGGCGTCGACCACCCTAACAAAAGGCCGCTCCATGCGGAACGACGACTCAGCGCAGGAGACGACCTTCTCGATTCACGAGGAGTTGCCCGACGTCACCCAGCGGCGGCAGGAGCCGCGACTGCTGACGCTGCTGCGCGTGGGGACCATCGTGGTGGATGGCCGGCGCGACTTGTGCCTGATCCGCAACGTGTCCTCGCTCGGGCTGATGCTGCACGTCTATACGCAGCTGTCCGTCGGCCAACGGGTCGAGGTCGAGATGAAGACGGGCCAGCAGCTCGCCGGCGACGTCAAATGGATCAACGGCTCCAACGCCGGCGTCCAATTCGTGGAGCCGATCGACGTTATGGCGATGCTGGCGGCGCAACTGGTCGCGCACAGCGAGCTCAAGCCGCGCATGCCGCGCGTGGAAGTGCGCGCGCCGGCGACGCTGCGGATGGGCGCGCACAGCTTTCGCGTCGTGACGTGCGACATCTCGCAGGGCGGCGTAAAGGTCGCGGTCGAGACGGTGCTGCCGCCCGACGCCAACGTGGTGCTGTCGATGGAAGGCTTCACGTCGCTGCACGGCACCGTGCGGTGGAGCGACGGCGAGGCGGCGGGGCTGACGTTCAACACGGTGATCCCGTGGCCGCAGCTGATCGGCTGGCTCAAGGAGCGGCGCGAGATCGGCCCGCCGCGCGAGGCGTGGAAGCCCAGGGCGCACCTCAAGACCTAAGGCTTGGCCGTTCGCGGGTAAAGATTGGAGGCCCGACCGGGAATCGAACCCGGGTGCGAGGATTTGCAGTCCTCTACGTCACCACTCCGCCATCGGGCCGCGGCCGGGGAGATGCGTTGGGCATCGGCCGGCTGTCAACCCTGCGGGCCCGGCATTCGCCCGTCCATGCCCCACTTCGCCCGTTGACGGGACCGTGCGCGGCCTTAAGCATCGTGCATCGGTCAGGCCGGCCGGTTCAGGCTTGCGCCCGGACTGTATTGTTGACATAGAACACCCATGCAGGTTCCGACGATGATCCGGTTCGACGATGCGCGCAAGCTGATGGTGGCCAGCCAGTTGCGGCCGAGCGGGGTCAACGACCCGCGCGTGATCGAGGCGATGGCCCGCGTGCCGCGCGAGGCGTTCGTTCCGGTCGACCGCAAGGCGATGGCTTATTCCGACCGGCCGATTCCGCTGATCGCCGGGCGGGAAATGAACGCGCCGCTGATCACCGGCCGGCTGCTTACCGAATTGCGTGTGACCGCGACCGATCGCGTCCTGCTGATCGGAGCGGCGACTGGCTATGGCGCGGCGCTGCTGGCGGCGCTGGCCAGGCATGTCACGGCGGTGGAAGAGCAGCCGGCATTGGCCGAGATGGCGCGGGCGACGCTGGCCAATTTTCCCAATGTGGATGTGATCGAGTCGCGGCTGGCGGCGGGGCACGGTGCCGGAGCGCCGTACGATGTCGTTATGATCGACGGCGCGGTTGAGCGCATACCGCAGACAGTCGTCGGCCAGATGGCGGACGGCGGACGGCTGGGCGCGGGCCTGATCGAGGACGCGGTGTGTCGGCTGGTGCTCGGCCGCAGGATCGGCGCGGCGTTCGGGACGTCGGCGTTCGAGGATGGCGACGCCGTGATGCTTCCCGGCTTCGCCCGCGCCCCCGCCTTCAGCTTCTAACCCTCGGGACTCCCACTCCATGCGTTTACGTCATCTTCTCACGTCCGCCGCCGCGGCGGGGCTCGTCGTGACGCCTGTTAAGTCGGACACGCTGCGCGAGGCGCTAGCGCGGACGTACACGGGCAATCCGACGATTGCCGCCTCGCGCGCGCAGGTCCGGACGCTGGACGAAGGCGTCAACGTCGCGCGCGCACAGAACCGGTTGCAGGTGTCGGGCACGGGCGGGCTGAACCAGGATTTGACGCGAACGGGCGGCGGCACGGGACGCAATCTGAGCCTGGGCGTCGACGTCAGCTACCCGCTGTTCAACGGCGGCCGCGTGCGCAACGCGATCCGCGCGGCGGATACCCGCGTCGAAGCGGGCCGGGCCGGCCTGCGCGCGGTGGAGGGCGATGTCTTCACCGAAGCGGTGGGCGCGTACATGGACGTGATCCGCGACCGGTCGGTGGTGTCGCTGAACGAAAACCAGGTGCGCGTGCTGACCACCAACCTGGAGGCGACGCGCGACCGGTTCGAGGTCGGCGATCTCACGCGCACGGACATCGCGCAGTCGGAGGCGCGGCTGGCACTGGCGCGCAGCCAGCTGGCGACCGCGCAAGGGCGGCTGACGGGGTCGGAGCAGAATTACGGGCGGGTGATCGGCACGCCGCCGGACGCGCTGGCGCCGCCGCCGCCGCTGCCCGTGCTGCCCGGCACGCCGGACCAGGCGGTGAGCATCGCGCTCGCGAACAATCCCGACCTCGTGTCGATCAACGCGCAGGTGCGCGCTGCGGGACTGGACGTCCAGATCCAGCGCGCCAACCGCCTGCCGACGGTCAGCGCGATCGGGTCGGGACGCGCGACCAACTACCTGGGCACGGCGGACGAACAGTTCGCGCCCGGGGCGTCCAACCAGCAGACGCAGACGGGCCTGGGCGTGCAGGCGCGTATCCCGATATATCAGGGCGGGCTGGTCGGCGCGCAGGTGCGGCAGGCGCAGTCGCTGCAGAGCCAGTTGCTGGAACAGGGTGTCGGGCTGGAACGGGCGATCGTCGCGCAGACGCGCAGCGCCTACGCGACGTTTCGCGCGGCGGAGGACGCGATCCGGTCGAACGAAGTCGCGGTGGCGGCGAACACGCTGGCGTTGGAAGGCGCGCGGCTGGAGAATACGGTGGGCACGCGCACCGTTCTGGAAGTGCTCAACGCCGAACAGGAGTTGCTCAACAGCCAGGTGGCGCTCGTGACTGCCCGGCGCGACGCCTATGTCGCCGGGTTCGCGTTGCTCAACGCCATGGGACGCGCCGAATCGCGCGACCTGGGGCTGGAGGGCGGCGCGCTGTACGACCCGGTCGCCAATTACGAACGCGTGCGGTCGCGCGGGTCCGACTGGGACCAGGATGCGACGCCCGCCGCGACATCGACGCGAACGGTACCCGAAGGCACGCCGTCGAACCTCACCGGACCGCCGGCGCCGTCTTCCAACGTGACAGGCCAGACCAACTGATTATTGAGGGCGCACGGCACAAAAGGGCGACCGCGATGAGCGACGTGGGACAGGACAGTTCGATGGAAGACATATTGGCGTCGATCAAGCGCGTGATCGCCGAGGACGTGCGTCCGCCCGCCGCCCGCGGCGTCCGCCCGCGCGCCGATGTCGATCCCGACGAGGACGGCGATGACGACGATATCCTGGAGCTCGACACGCCGCTGAGCGCGGCGGACGCCGACCTGGTATCGGCGGACGCGGTGGAGGCGACGCGCAACTCGCTGGCGGCGCTGACGGCGCTGCGCAACCCGCCGCCGGTCGCGGACGCCGCCGCGCTGGAGACGGTGGTGCGCGACATGCTGCGGCCGATGCTGAAGGACTGGCTGGACCAGCGGTTGCCGGGGATCGTCACGGATATCGTGACCAGGGAAGTGGCGCGGATTACGGGGCGGGGGTGAGCCGCGCCCGTCGTCATCCCAGCGCATGCCGGAATCTCGGCGAGGTGGCCACGAACGCTCTGTACGAAGTTCCACTGAGATCCCGGCCTTCGCTGGGATGACGCGGTTGGGAAATTTCCTCTAAAGCCACCGCCATGACCGAACTGCCCAAAACCTTCGACCCCGCCGCCATCGAGACGCGCTGGTACGCGCATTGGGAAGCGGAAGGGCGCTTCCGGCCCGCGCGGCCCGACGCCGAGCCCTTCACCATCGTCATCCCGCCGCCCAACGTCACGGGCTCGCTGCACATCGGCCATGCGCTCGACCTGACGCTGCAGGATATCCTGACGCGGCACGCGCGGCTGCGCGGCCGGGACGCCCTGTGGGTGGTTGGCACCGACCATGCCGGCATCGCGACGCAGATGGTCGTCGAGCGGCAGATGGCGGAGCGCCAGCAGAAGCGCACCGACTTCAGCCGCGAGGAATTCGTCGCCAAGGTCTGGGAGTGGAAGGAGGAGAGCGGCGGCGCGATCACGGCGCAGCTCAGGCGGCTGGGCGCGTCGTGCGACTGGGCCAACGAGCGGTTCACGATGGATCCGGGCTTCAGCCGCGCGGTCATCAAGGTGTTCGTCGACCTGTACAACCGCAAATTGCTGTACCGCGACAAAAGGCTGGTGAACTGGGACCCGGGCCTCAAGACCGCGATCTCCGACCTGGAGGTCGAGACGCGGGAGGTGCAGGGCAAGTTCTGGCACCTGAGCTATCCCCTGGCGGACGGCAGCGGCGCAATCTCGGTGGCGACGACGCGGCCGGAGACGCTGCTCGCGGACATGGCGGTGGCGGTGAACCCCGCCGACGAGCGCTACACGCATCTGGTGGGCAAGCAGGTCCGGCTGCCGATCACGGGCCGGCTGGTGCCGATCGTCGCCGACGAGCACGCCAATCCGGAGCTCGGGTCGGGGGCGGTGAAGGTGACGCCAGGGCACGACTTCAACGATTTCGAGGTCGGCCGGCGCGCCGGGTTCAAGGCCGCCGACATGCTCAACATGCTGGACGGCGACGCCAACGTCATCCAGACGGCGGACGGGCTGATTCCGGACGAGCTGCTGGGCCTGGACCGGGTCGAGGCACGCAAGCGCGTCGTGGCTTTGGTCGAGGCCGCCGGGCTGCTGGAGAAGGTCGAAGACCGCGTCATCCAGACGCCGCTCGGCGACCGGTCGGGCGCGGTAATCGAACCGTGGCTGACCGACCAATGGTATGTCGACGCGGCCACGCTGGCCGGGCCGGCGATCGCCGCGGTGCGGAGCGGCGACATCCGCGTCGTGCCGGAGACGTGGAAGAAGACCTGGTTCAACTGGCTGGAGAATATCCAGCCGTGGTGCGTGTCGCGGCAATTGTGGTGGGGGCACCAGATCCCGGCGTGGTTTGACGAGGCGGGCCGCGTGTACGTCGCGGAAACCGAAGCCGAGGCGCAGGCGCAGGCGGGGCAGGGCGTGGCGCTGACCCGCGACCCCGACGTCCTCGACACCTGGTTCTCCTCCGCGCTGTGGCCGTTCGCAACGCTCGGCTGGCCGGAAGAGACCGAGATGCTGCGCCGGCATTACCCCAACGACGTGCTGATCTCCGGCTTCGACATCATCTTCTTCTGGGACGCCCGCATGGCGATGCAGGGATATGAGTTCATGGGGGAGCGGCCTTGGAAGACGCTGTACCTCCACGGGCTCGTGCGCGACGCCACGGGCGCCAAGATGTCCAAGTCCAAGGGCAATACGGTCGATCCGCTGGGGCTCATCGACCGCTATGGCGCGGACGCGCTGCGCTTCACGCTGGCGGCGATGGAATCGCAGGGGCGGGACATCAAGCTCGATGAGAAACGCATCGAGGGGTACCGCAACTTCGCCACCAAGCTGTGGAACGCGGCGCGGTTTGCGCAAGCCAACGGCATCGGCGCGAGCGCGACGATCGAGCCGCCGGCGGCGACCTTGCCCGTCAACCGCTGGATCGTCGGCGAGGCGGTGCGGACGGTGCAGGCGCTCGACCTGGCGCTCGCGGAGCTGCGCTTCGACGAGGCGGCGCGGCTGATCTACCAGTTCACCTGGGACCGGTTCTGCGACTGGTATCTGGAGCTGATCAAGCCTGTCCTGAGCGCAGCCGAAGGGCCGGTGCTGTCCCAAGATAGCCCCTCCCCTTCAGGGGAGGGGTTGGGGTGGGGCAGTGCATCCACCGCAGCAAACCAGGAAGACAGCCCCACCCCCAACCCCTCCCCTGAAGGGGAGGGGCTTCAGAAGGACGAAACCCGCGCCGTCGCGGCCTGGGTACTCGACCAGATCCTGGTCATGCTACACCCGTTCATGCCGTTCATCACCGAGGAGCTGTGGCACGCGATGGGACCGCGGCCCTACGACCTGATCCTGGCGAAGTGGCCGATCGCCGACGCACGGGCGCTGGACCCGGAGGCGGGGCCGGAGATCGACTGGCTGATCCGGCTGGTGAGCGGCATTCGCGCGGCGCGCACGGAACTCGGCGTGGCGCCCGGCGTGCGGCTGCCCCTGCATGTGGCCGGCGCGAGCGAGGTCACGGCGGCGCGGCTCGCGCGGCATGGCGCCGCGCTCGAGCGGATGGCGCGGCTGACGGGTGTCAGCAGCGACCCCGCGCCTCCGGGCGGCGCCGCGCAGGTCATCGTCGACGAGGCGGTATTCGTGCTGCCGCTCGAAGGCGTCATCGACATCGCGGCGGAGCGCGCGCGGCTCGCCAAGGCGCAGGCGACCGCGGAAAAGGAGCGGGACGCGCTGGCGCGGCGGCTGGAGAGCCCCGGGTTCGCGCAGAAGGCCAAGCCGGAGGCGATCGACAAGGCGCGGGCGGATCATGCGGAGCGCAGCGCGGAGGCCGAGCGGTTCGCGGCGGCGCTGGCGCGATTGGGCTGACGCTGTTTCTGCCGTCATTGCGACGAGCGTAGCGACGCGGCAATCCAGCACCGTGGCCACCGAAACGTTCCGGCCTGGAGTACCGCGCTTCGCTCGCAATGACCTAAATGCGTAGGATCAATCCCGCGGCGCGGCGACTTCGATGACGGCCTTGGCGACCTTGGCCGTCACGGGCGTACGGGCGAGGACTTCGCCGTCGATTGAGATGGGCAGAGGGGGGATCGTCTCGATCCGCATCTCGCGGCCGGTGAACTCCTGCGTCGTCGCATGTCGCGCGGGCAGGCGCAGCGTGCTGGCGATCCAGCTCCAGGCGAGGTGGCGGCGGCCGGTGCCGGATACGACCTGAACGACGATCCGGCCGCTGTCGACTTCGGCTGCGTCGATCAGCTCGGTGCCGCCGTGATAGCCGCCATTGGCGATGCGGACTTCGGTCGCCTCGATCGCCTGCCCGTCGATGATCAGCGTGAACGGCTTGTACTGGATCAGCACGCGGGTCGCCCACAGCAGATAGCCGACCTTGCCGAACGTGCCCTTCAGCCAGTGGGGAACGCTTTCCGCGATCTGCGGGGCGATGCCGATGGCGGCGTTGTTGGCGTAATAATCGTCGTCGATCATGCCCAGATCGATGCGCTTGCGCACGCCGTTCGCGATGACGTCGACCGCGCCGGCCAGGTCGAGCGGTATGCCCATCGACCGCGCGAAGCTGTTGGCGGTGCCGAGCGGCAGCAGCGCGAACACGACGTCGGTACCGACGAGGAAATCGACCGCGCTGGACAGCGACCCGTCGCCGCCGCCGACGATGATCATCGGCGCACCGCTCCTGACCGCGTCCTCGACATGGTTGGTCAGATATTCCGGCTTACGCACCGCGTGACGTTCGAGAAGCTCAATGCCGCCCGCCTTCAGCAGCCGAACCGCGTCGCGGTAAAGCCGCCGGCCGCGGCGCGAGCGGGCGTTGACGATGAGCACCGCCTGCTTGGGAAGGTCCTGCGGCTGCGGGGCGGAAGGCATAAGCCCGTCATGGCGCAGGAACGCGGGCGTGGCGAGGCTTTGCTTTGCGCAAACGGCGGCGCGCGCTAAGCGCCGTCCGGATGTCGCACGCCCCGTTCCCCGCATCCCGCCTGCGCCGCACGCGCGTCGCCGCCTGGAGCCGGGCAATGGTCGCCGAGACCGTGCTGACGCCCGCCGATCTGATCTGGCCGCTGTTCATCTGCGAAGGGCGCGACGTCGAAGAGCCGGTGGCGGCATTGCCGGGCGTGTCGCGCCATTCGGTGGATCGGCTGGCCGCCCAGGCGCGGCGGGCGCGGGAGCTGGGCATCCCCTGCGTCGCGCTGTTCCCCAACACGCCGGCGTCGCTGCGCAGCGTCGACGCGGCGGAGGCGGTCAATCCGGACAATCTGATCTGCCGCGCGATAGCCGCGATCAAAACGGCCGTGCCGAACATCGGCGTGCTGACCGACGTCGCGCTCGACCCCTACACGGCGGACGGGCACGACGGGATCACCGACGCGTGCGGCTATGTCGGCAACGACGTCACGACGGAGATGCTGGTGCGCCAGGCGCTGGTGCAGGCGGCCGCGGGCGCGGACATCGTCGCGCCGTCGGACATGATGGACGGGCGCGTCGGGGCGATCCGCGCGGGGCTGGAGCGGGAGGGGCACTGCAACGTCCAGATCATGGCCTATGCGGCTAAATATGCGAGCGCCTTCTACGGGCCGTTCCGCGACGCAGTCGGCAGCCGCGGCCTGCTCGCCGGCAATAAGAAGACTTACCAGATGGATCCGGCCAACGCCGAGGAAGCCCTGCGCGAGGTGGCGTTGGACTTGGCGGAAGGGGCGGACCACGTGATCGTCAAGCCGGGCCTGCCCTATCTCGACATCGTGCGGCGAGTCCGCGAACGTTTCGAGGTGCCGGTGTTCGCGTACCAAGTGTCCGGCGAATACGCGATGATCGAGGCGGCCGCGGCGGCCGGGGCGGGGGACCGCGACGCGCTGGTCATGGAGACGCTGATGGCGTTCAAGCGCGCGGGCTGCGCGGGCGTGCTCACCTACCACGCGCCGCGGGCGGCCGAGCTGCTGGGGTGAGCGGGGCTGTCGTTCTGCAGACCGAGCGGCTCGAGTTGCGCGAATGGGGCGAGGGCGACGACGAAGCTTTCGCCGAGCATCTGAACACGCCCAAGGTGATGCGCTGGCTGGGCGGCTTGCTGAGCGCGGAAGCCGTCGCCGAGGCGGCCGGGCGGTATCGCCGGTGGCAGGCAGAGCGAGGGTACACGTTCTGGATAATGCGGCGGCGCGCCGATGGTGCGTGGCTGGGTTTCTGCGGGCTCAAGATCGCTGACTCCCTGGGCAGCTCCGTCGCGGGCGAGCTGGAGATCGGCTGGCGGCTTCGCGAAGACGCTTGGGGGCGGGGTTTCGCTGGGGAGGCTGCGGCGGCGTGCCTGGGCCATGCATTCGAAGCACTCGGTGCGGCGCGGGTCGTGTCCGTCACTGTCGCGGGCAACCGCGCGAGCTGGACGCTGATGGAGCGGCTTGGGATGCGCCGCCGGCCCGAGCTCGACTACACCGATCCACGTTACGCGGGCGAGCTGACGCCGGCGATCGTGCATCAGATCACGCGGGCCGAATGGGACGGGGCCCGACGGGGGCGGAAGTCGTGACGCACGTGAGGGTCGCCGGGCGCCAGCGCATCGTGTTCCTGGCGACGCTGCTCACCGGTTCGTTCCTCCTGTTCCTGATCCAGCCGATGATCGCGCGCATGGCGTTGCCGCGGCTGGGCGGCGCGCCGGCGGTCTGGAACAGCGCCATGCTCGTCTACCAGGCGCTGCTACTGGGCGGGTACGCCTACGCCCACGCAATCGGCAGGCTGCAGCCACGAGTGCAGGCTATGGTGCACATGAGCCTGCTCGCCGTCGCGTGCCTGTGGCTGCCGGTCGGACTTTCGGCGGCGGTTCCGGACGCCGGCGACGCGCCGCTCTTCTGGGTGCCGTGGCTGCTGGTCTCTTCGATCGGGCCGCTGTTTTTCGTGGTCGCGGCGCAGGCGCCGCTGATGCAGCGCTGGTACGGGCTGACGTCGAACGCCGATCCTTATCCGCTGTACGCCGCGTCGAACCTGGGCAGCTTCGCAGGATTGCTGAGCTATCCGCTGCTCGTGGAGCCGGGGCTGGACCTTAGCGGGCAGAGCTGGCTGTGGTCGGCGCTGTATGTAGCGTTGGTCATCCTGGTTGGAGGTTGCGGTCTGATGCTGCCGCGGGGCCGCACGAGCGCCGAACCGCAAGACGCCGCCCCTGCCGACCCGGTTCCGGCGCGGCGCTACGCCTACTGGATCGCGCTGGCGGCGGTGCCTTCGGGACTGATGCTCTCCACCACGACGCACCTGACCACCGACATCGTCGCGGTGCCGCTGCTCTGGGTCCTGCCGCTGGGTCTATATCTGCTGAGCTTCACCGTTGCGTTCGCGGTTCGGCGAACCGCGGCCGAGATCATCGGGCTGACCGCGCCGCTGCTTATCCTCTCAATCGGTGGTCTGGCGTTCACCAACCTGTCCAGTCACCCGGCGATTTTCGCGCTGGCCGGGCTGGTGCTGCTCTTCGTGGTGGCGGTGACGCTGCACGCGGAGATGTACCGGACGCGACCTGGAGCGGACAAGCTGACGGGCTTCTACCTCGCAATGTCGGTCGGCGGCGTTCTGGGCGGCGTGTTCTGCGCGCTGGTCGCGCCGGCGATCTTCGACTGGATATACGAACATCCGCTGCTGATCCTCGCCGCCGCGGCGCTGGTGCCGCAGAACGCGCTGTTCGGGTGGCTGCAGCGTCTGTGGAGCGGGCCGAGCCGCCAACCCGCTACAGCGGTCGTGGTCGCGCTTCTCCTCGCGCTTGCCGCGCTCGCCAGTGGGATCGTCGAGACGGGCGTGGAATGGCTGCCGCGCGCCGCCCTCGTTGCGATCAGCGTGCTGGCGGTGATCAGCGTCGGACGCAGATTGCCTTACATGCTGAGCCTGCTGGCGCTGATGTCGGGCCTCGGCGCGTGGAGCGTCTTGAGCGAGGGCAAGACCCGCACGCGCAGCTATTTCGGTGTCTACGGCGTCGAAACGCGCGCCGGCGGACGCACCCGTGTGCTGATGCACGGAACGACGATCCACGGTATGCAGATGACGGACCCTGCGCGGGCACGCACGCCGACGACCTATTACGCGCCGCGCTCGGGCGTAGGCTTGCCGTTGGTGCACGCCGACGCGCTGTTTAACCCCGGAGCGTCGGTAGCCGTCGTCGGCCTGGGGACGGGGACCTTGTCCTGCTACAAGCGGCCGGAACAGGACTGGACGTTCTTCGAGATCGACCCGGCGATGGTCGGCATCGCGCGGGATAGCGGCGCGTTCACCTTCCTGCGGCGCTGCGCCCCGAACGCCCGGATCGTCGTCGGCGACGCGCGGCTGACGTTGGCGGCGGAGCCGGACGGGCGCTTCGACATGGTGGCGCTGGACGCGTTTTCCTCCGACGCGGTGCCGCTGCACCTTCTCACGGCGGAGGCATTTTCCATCTACGCGCGTGCGTTGAAGCCCGGCGGGCTGCTGATGGTCCACATCTCCAATCGCTACCTGAACCTGCAGCCGGTGCTGAGCGCCGTGGCGCGGCGGCAGGGTTGGGCTTTGGCATTGCGCGACCACGAACCCAGTGAGGCGGAGCGAACGGACCGAGCGACGCGATCGGTCTGGGTGGCCATGTCCAAGGATCCGGAAATGATCTCACGGCTGCGGCGGGTGAGCGAGGGGGCGTGGATGCCGGTGCAGGCGCGGCCCGGTTTCGCGCCGTGGACGGACGATTATGCGACCATCCTGCCGTTGATGAAACTGGCCCGCTAGGGCGTCGCCAGCGTCGCGGACAGTTCCGCGATGCGCCCGTGCTGCGCCGCAAGCAGCGCCGCCGCGCGTTCCCCGCCGACGCGGATCGCGGCCAGGTTGTTCTCGCCCAATGGCGTGCCGGCGGGCTCCGCGCCGCCCACCATGAGCGCGTCGATTTCCGCCATCGCCGAAACCGTGGCCTCGCGGCTGGCGTCCAGCGCCGACAATTGCTGCTGCGCGCGAATCCAGCTCTCGCTGTCGGCCGCCCCGGCGCGCGCGAGCACCGGGCGGGCCGTGGCGAGCTCCGCCTGGAACGCACGATCGCCCTGCTCCGCGCGCGCCACCAGCGCCGCGACGCGCGCGACGATTGCCGGGCGGGCGGGCGCGGCGGGCGGAGCAGGCGGCAGGGGCGCGGCGGCACCGCCCGCGACCTCGAACGGGCGCGGACGGAGGGACGGGTACTCGCCCCGGTCCATGCATGCGCTGAGCGTAAGGAGAACGAGCGGGGCGGCGAGGAATGCGTTGCGCATCGGCGGAGTCTAGGCTCCGGCGGTTGCGCGGGCAACGGCACGAAAATCGTCCGGGAGGGGGCGGGGGGCGGCGCAACGGGGTTGCGGAGCCCGGAGCTTGCCGGTAGGAGCCGGCCTTCAAAGCGCCCGTAGCTCAGCTGGATAGAGCATCAGACTACGAATCTGAGGGCCGGGCGTTCGAATCGCTCCGGGCGCGCCATTCCCCTACATCTCGCATCGAAAGAGGCCACCATGATCGAAGTGGAATGGTGGGAGTTCGACGGCTTCCGCAGCCTCGCCACGCAAGCGGCCGACGACATCGGGTTCGTGATCGAAAGCGCCGTCGAGGCGCGCGGCGACGCCATCGTCGCCTTGCCTGCCGGCGAGGCGGGGGCGGCGATCGCCGCCGCGCTGGCGAAGTCGAAACTGGACTGGAGCAAGGTCACCGCCGTGCCGACAGACGGCAACGGCGGCACGCTTGCGCCCATCGCCGCCAAGGGGGCGACGGTGCTGGCGCTGGACGGGGCCGAACTGGCCGACGCGCAGGCGCCCTTCGACCTCGTCGTGCTGGAGGCCGGCCGCGACGGCGCGGTTGCCGGGATCGGCAGCGGACCCGAGTTCGAAGCGGCGATCGCCGGCCCGCGCGGCCGCAAGGCGGTGAAGACGCCCGCCGGCATGACGCTGACCAAGGCGGCGTTCGAGGGCACCCGGTCGCTGATGATCGTCGGGCGCGGGGCCGAGGCGCGCGCGGCGGTGGAACGTGCGATCGAGGACGGCCCGCTGTCCCGCGCGCCGGTTGGACGCATTCTCGCCGATATCGAGGTGGACGCGGATATCCTCTGGAGCGCCGAGTAGCTTCGAGCGCTCGTAATCGACGTCGTTAGCCCGGCGAAGGCCGGGATCTTAGTGAGTCCAGCTACCGCACGTTCAACCCGCGAAGATCCAGCCTTCGCTGGGATGACGTCAGCTGAGTTCTTCGAGATCCAGCACCGACAGGAACGCGGCCCGGGCGTTCTCGATCCGGCCGATCACACCTGCGTCGCCCAGATCGTCCAGACCGATCCGCTCCGGCCATTCCGCCTCCACGACCTCTGCGATCCGGTCGAGCTTGGCCTCGTCGGCGAGAAAGCGTGGGTCCACCGTCGCCGGGTCCGCTACGACGCGCAGGCGCAGGCAGGCGGGACCGCCGCCATTCGCCATGGATTGCCGCACGTCGACGACCTCCAGCCGCCGGATCGGTCCGTTGCCCGCGACCATTTGCTGCAGCCAGGTCCACACCGCCGGCGTCTCCCGCGCCTCCGCCGGCAGGATCAGCGCCATGCCGCCTTCGGGAAGCGTCACCAGCTGCGCGTTGAACAGGTAGCTGGAGATAGCATCGGCGAGGCTGACCGAAGCGGCGGGCACTTCGATGATCTCGGCCAGCGGCTGGCGCGCGCGGAGCTGTTCGTAGAAGCCGTGCCGGTCCTCGAAAGCCCGTTCATGCGCGAACAGGACCGTTTCGTTGGCGACGGCGACGACGTCGTTGTGGAACGCGCCGGCGGCGATCGCCTCTTCCGATTGCGCGACGAACAGCGTGTCCGCGGGCGCCAGCGCATTCAGCCTGGCCACCGCGCGTGAGGCCTCGACATGCTGCCGGGCGGGGAAGGGACCTCCCGACCGGCCGTAGACGAAGACTTCGGTGCAGCGCGCCGCGTGCGCCGGGCCGATCCGCATATGGTTGGCCGCGCCCTCGTCGCCGAACGCGTGCGGGACGGGGGCGTGAACCGCGAAGGCGGGGTCGGCGAACGCAATGCGCAGCTGCGCCAGCGTTTCGGGCCATTCGTGGCTGCGGTGCGGCATGGTGCGCAGGTTGGCGACGGTCATGTGGCAGCGGCCGTCCGCCGTGTCCGGCGCGGGCGAGACGGTTGCGGCGTTGGCCGCCCACATCGGCGAGGCCGACATGGCGTTGGCGCGAATGCCCGGGGAGGCGCACGCCGGCTGCTCGCCGAGCGCGCCCAGCCAGTCGCGGTTCGGCCGCCGATGCGGGAGCAGCAGCCCCTGCGCGAGGCCCAGCGCCAGATTGGCGCGCATCTTGGCGACGCCTTCCTGCGCCGCGGCGCGGGGGTAGGCGACGCGCCCGGCGCTGCGCGTCGCGGCCAGATTGCCGAGGCTGAGGCCCGCATAATTGTGGCTGGGGCCGACGATCCCGTCGAAGTTGATCTCGCGCAGCAAGTTATCGGTCCATGCGCAGGAAGCTGTCGCCGGCGCTGATCCCCAGCAGCGCCGCCGCCGCGGGATCGAGCGTCGCCGCGCCGCCCTTGACCGGGCCGACGCATCCGTTGCACGCGACGAAATCCTTGAGCTGGCCGCGCGCCAGCAGCGCCGGACGCCCGCCCGGCTGGATCGCGGCGGCCTTGGCCATCTTGGCGTCGCGAATGGTGCGAACCTCGTCGGTCTTCGCCTCCATCGTCGGCCCACCGTCGAAGATGTCGATGTGGCGCTCGTACTTGAACCCTTCGCGCTCCAGCATGCGCATCGCGGCGCGGCCGGACGGGTGGGGCAGCGCCATCACCGCGCGCGCGCTGTCGGGCAGCAGCGCGGTGTAGATCGGCGTCTTGGGCATCAGGTCTGCGATGAATTGATTGCCGTGCTTGGCATTGAGCTCGTCCGCGGTCTGGAAGTTCATGTCGAAGAACTTGCCTGCCAAGCCGTCCCAGAACGGCGAGCCGCCCGCCTCGTCCATGACGCCGCGCAACTCGGCGATCAGGCGATCGGCGAACCGCTGGCGGTGCAGGCGGATGAACATGTAGCGGCTGCGCGCGAGCAACATGCCGAGGCCCCCCGCGCGCTCGCCGGGGTGCAGGAACAGCCCGCCGACTTCGGACGAGCCCTCAAGATCGGTCACCAAGGTCAGGAGTTCGGCGCGAAAAGTGCGCTCCAGCGCGCGCGACGTTTGCGTCATCGTCGTCAGGCGATAGCTGTAGAACGGCCACTCGCTGCCGACCTTGCTGAAGATCTGGCAGGTGCCGCGGACCTGGCCCGTCTCGGTGTTTTCCAGCACGAGGAGGAACAGGTCGTTCTCCGGCGCGTCCGCCTGACGCGAGAACGCGGTCTCGGATTTGAGGAGCTTCTCCACCAGCGTGCCGCGATCGGGGGGCAGGTTGGTAAAACCGCCGCCGGTCAGCTTGGCCATCTCGTATATGGCCTCGAAATCATCGGCGCGGGCGGGGCGGACCCGAAAGCTCATGCGGCGTCTCCGGCCAGGCGAAGAATGGTGACCGCCGCTAGCGCAGCGCGCTCGGCGAGGCTGTCGACGATCAGATACTCGTCGGGCGAATGGATCGCGCCGCCGCGCACGCCCATCGTGTCGACCACGGGCACGCCGCAGGCGGCGATGTTGTTGCCGTCGCAAACACCGCCCGAGGGCTGCCAGGCGATCGTTTGGCCCAGATCCGCGCCCGCGGCGCTGACCATCGCGAACAATGCTTCGTCGGCCGACGTCAACGTCTTGGGCGGACGGCCGAAGCCGCCGTGGAGGGTGCACGTGACGTCATGGTGCGCGGCAGTCTCGTCCACGGCCTCTCTCAAAAAGACGGAGGCTTCCTGTTCTTTGGCAGGCGTTTGCGGACGGATGTTCACGCGCAGCACCGCATGATCGGGGACGACGTTGTTAGGGCCGCCACCCTCGATCCGCGCGACGTTGACGAGGAGCCCAGGGCGGACGCTGTCGGCCAGCCGCACGGCCAGCGCGGCGGCGGCGACAACGGCGTTGCGGCCGTCGGCGGGGTTGCGTCCTGCGTGGGCGCTGCGGCCCGTGAAGCGGATCGAGAAGTTGCCGCTGCCCGGGCGGGCGCCCGCGAGCGTTCCGTCCGGCCGCGAGGCCGGTTCGAACGTCAGCGCCGCGCGTTTGCCGCGGGCGGCACGGGTGATCAACGCGGCGGAACTCGCCGAGCCGACTTCCTCATCGCTATTGATCACGACTTCGTAACCGACGCGGGAAGCGAGCGGGGACGCCTCGACCGCCTTGAGCGCGGAAAGCAGTACGGCGAGACCGCCCTTCATGTCGGCGACGCCTGGCCCCACCAGCACGCCCGGTTCGCGCCAATGGAGCGACTGGAAGGGGTGGTCGACACCGTAGACCGTGTCCATGTGGCCGGTGAAGAGGATTCGCACGGCAGCGGCGGGGCGAACCGCGAGGTGGAGGTGCCGGCCGTGCGGCAGGTCTTGCAGACCACCATCGCCCGTCATCGCCTGCACCGGATCGGGATCGGCGAAAGAAAGGGACCCGAGCACGCCGAACGCGTCGGCGTAGATCGCGGCCATGCGGGCCAGGCCTTCCAGGTTTCGCGAACCGCTGTTGATCGTCGCCCAGGCCTCGACCTGTTCCAGCATCGGCTCCGCGCCGGCGGCGGCGACGGCGGCGCGTTCGATTGTCGTGAGGCGATCCATCGGAAAGGCTCTAACGGGTCGCGGGGGCGCGGTCACCCCGGCGGGCTCCCGCCCCAAACGCTGTCGCCGGTCTGCTCTCCAGCCTCATAGATGATCCGAGAACTCGGCGATAACCGACTGATACAAAGCGCGCTTGAACGGCACGATCAGGCTCGGCAGCATCATCGGCTCCACCCATTTCCAGGCGCGGAATTCAGGATGCGCCGTCTGGATCCTGACGTCGTCGTCCTCGCCCAGGAAGCGGAGGAGGAACCAGGACTGACGCTGGCCTTTCCATTTGCCGCGCCACAATTTGCCCACGAGATCGTCCGGTAGATCGTAAAACAGTTCACGCGAGGCCGTTGCGGCGAGTTCCACGAGGTCGCGCGCGATCCCGGTCTCCTCCTCGAGTTCGCGCAAGGCTCCGGCGTAGGCGTCCTCGCCGGGATCAAGCCCGCCCTGCGGCATCTGCCAGGCCTCCAGCGTGGAATCGATCCGCTGCCCGACCCACACCTTGCACTCGCGGTTGAGCAGCATGACGCCCGCGGCGGGGCGATACATCGACGGATCCATTACCAATCTCCTTGCGCGATCAGCGTCTTGAGCAGCGCCAGACTGCGCGCGACATCGCCCTTGGCCGACGGGATCGCCTTCCTGAAGTTGACGAAGCCGTGGATCTGCCCGCGCGCTTCATGGAAAAGCGTCGGCACCCCGGCCTGCACGCACGCGGCGGCGTAGGCGCGGCCCTGGTCGCGGATCGGGTCGAGCCCGGCCGTGACGACCAGCGTCGGCGGCATGCCGACCTGATCCTTGACCAGCGGGCTGTAGCGCCAGTCGTCCTTTTGCGGGGCGTAGCACTTGTCGAACCAGATCATCCCTTCCAGCGTCAGGAAGTAACCTGCGGAGAAGTCGGCGAAGCTGGGGTAGCTGTTGCGCGGATCGGCGGCCGGATAGATCGGCCACTGCGCCAATACCGGCACGGCGGCGGGCTCGTCGCGCAGCGCGAGCGAGGCGACGATCGTCAAGTTGCCGCCGGCGCTGTCGCCCGCGAGCACGAGGCCGGTGACGTCAAGCCCGAGAAGCGCGGGACTGCCGGCGATCCAGCGCGCCGCGGCGATGCAGTCCTCCGGCGCGGCGGGCCAGGGATATTCCGGCGCGAGCCGGTAATCGACGGACACGACCGGCATGTCGAGCGCGCGGGCGATCTCCGCGCAGATCGGCTCGTGCGTGTCGAGGTCGCCGAGCACGAACCCGCCGCCGTGGAAGTAGACCAGCGCCGGACCAGCCGACCGCGACGCGCGAGCGTCGAACAAACGCAGGCGCATGTCGCCAGCGGGACCGGGCATGGACAGATCGCGGATCACCGCCAGTTCGCCCACCGGCGCGTCCGCGACGTGGCGCGCGGCGACCGCCATGCGCCGCGCCTCGACCGGGCCCGCTTCATGGCTGCGCGGTCCCGGTACGCTGGCGAGATGGTCGAGGAAGCGACGGACATCAGGGCGTGTGGGTGGCGGCGCGGCGGCCATGCGGCGGGCTCCTGGGTTGCGGGCAGGGGGAGCGCCGCTTAGGTACGTTTCCTCAGAAGGATCAAGACCCATGGCGTCCGCGACGCATCTGCTCACCCCGCAAGAAGCCGCCGCCGACCCCGTCCGCGAGGCCATCGTCGTGCGGTTCGCCGGGGACAGCGGCGACGGCATGCAGCTGACCGGCGGGCAGTTCACGCTCTCCACCGCGCTCGCGGGCAACGATCTGGCGACCTTTCCCGATTTTCCGGCCGAGATCCGCGCGCCTCAGGGCACGACGTTCGGCGTGTCGGCGTTCCAGATCAATTTCGGATCGTCGCAGATCGAGACGGCGGGCGACGAGCCGGACGTGCTGGTGGCGATGAATCCCGCGGCGCTGAAGGTGAACATCGAACATCTGCGGCCCGGCGGACTTGTGATCGTCGACGAGGGCGAATTCACGGCCCGCAACCTCGCGAAGGCGGGCTATGATTCCAATCCGTTGGATGGCGATGCTCTGGCGCGGTGGCAGGTCATTCGGCTGAACATTAGCCAGCAGACGCTTGATGCCGTGAAGCCGTACGGGCTCGGCAACAAGGAAGCGCTTCGCTGCAAGAACATGTGGACGCTGGGGCTGGCGCTCTGGATGTTCGATCGCGACCGGGCTCCGATCGTCGAATGGCTGGGCGCTAAATTCGCCAAGGCGCCGTTGTTGGTCGAGGCCAACGTCGCGGCGCTGAACGCCGGCCATGCCTATGGCGAGACCGCCGAGATCGGCGGCCAGTTCCATCAGCACAGCATCGCCGCCGCGCCCGCGGAGGCCGGCCTGTATCGCACGGTGACGGGTGCGGAGGCGATCTCGATCGGCCTCGTCGCGGGCGCGCGGCTAGCCGGTCTGCCGATGTTTTTCGGCGGTTATCCGATCACGCCCGCCTCGGCGATTCTGCACCATCTGTCGCGGCTCAAGGAATATGGCGTCACCACGTTCCAGGCGGAGGACGAGATCGCCGCCATCGGATCGGCGATCGGGGCGTCCTACGCGGGCCAACTCGGCGTCACGTCATCGTCGGGGCCGGGCATCGCGCTCAAGGCCGAGGCGATGGGACTGGCGATCATGACCGAGCTGCCGCTCGTGATCGTCAATTCGCAGCGCGGCGGGCCGTCGACCGGGCTGCCCACCAAAACCGAGCAGTCGGACTTGTATCAGGCGGTCTACGGACGCAACGGCGATGCGCCGATGCCGGTGATCGCGGCGCGGTCGCCCGCCGACGCGTTCGATTGCGCGATCGAGGCGTGCCGCATCGCGATCCAGTACATGACGCCCGTGATGCTGCTGACCGACGGCTATATCGCCAATGCCGCCGAGCCCTGGAAAGTGCCGGATATGAATGGCTACGAACCGTTTCCCGTGACGTTCTACGCAGGGCACGCGGACCAGAGCGAAGGGCTCAACCCGTACAAGCGGGACGACAAGCTCGCCCGCATCTGGATCAAGCCGGGCACGCCGGGATTGATGCACCGCATCGGCGGCATCGAAAAGGCGGCGGGAACGGGGCATATCGACTATTCGCCGGCCAACCACCAGACGATGACCGACACGCGCGCCAACAAGGTATTGGGCGTCGCCGCCAGCATCCCCGATCAGGGCGTTGAGGTCGGGGAGGCGGGCGGCAAGCTCGCGATTGTCGGATGGGGATCGACGTTCGGGCCGATCTATCAGGCGGTGCGTCGCGCCCGCCGCGACGGGCTGGATGTCAGCCACATCCACATCCGCCACATCTGGCCGCTGCCGCGAAACTTGGGCAAACTTCTCGAAACTTTTGACCGCATCATCGTGCCGGAGATGAATACCGGCCAGCTCAAGACGCTTCTTCGCGATCAGTTCCTCGTGGACGCCAGGCCGCTCAACAAGGTGACCGGCCACCCGTTCAAAATCGGCGAAATCGAGCGCGCGATCCACGAAGCGCTGCATGCTTAGGGGCTGGACGCGCCGCGGCCGCGCCGAAATGGTGAAGGAACTCGGCCTGCTGGCGCGGCACGCCGAAGTTCTGGCCAGCCAGGCGCGCGCCACGGACACTCACTGCGGCGCGGAGCAGGCGTTCGGTTTCCTGAGTCGCGCCCGGCGGGTTCTGGCGGAATCCGGAACGAACCCAGATGTTTCGGCTCGCGAGTTAAGACTGCTTCACAGCCTGGCGGTCCGGCAGGTCGCCGACGCCGAACGCGACCTCCACGCCAGGCAAGTACGAGGACCCGAGCACGTCATATGAACGAAGTTACCAAACTTACTGCCAAAGACTTCGCCACCGACCAAGAGGTTCGCTGGTGCCCAGGATGCGGCGACTACGCCGTGCTGAAGGCGGTGCAGCGTACGTTGCCGGAACTCGGCGTGCGCCCGGAGAATACCGTGTTCGTATCAGGGATCGGCTGCTCGTCGCGCTTTCCCTACTACATGGAAACCTACGGCTTCCACACGATCCACGGCCGCGCGCCGACGTTCGCGACGGGGATGAAGCTAGCCAATCCCGAGCTCGACGTCTGGATCATCACCGGCGACGGCGATGCGCTGTCGATCGGCGGCAACCACACGATGCACGTGCTGCGCCGCAATCTCGACTGCCAGATCCTGCTTTTCAACAACGAGATCTATGGTCTTACGAAGGGACAATATTCTCCCACCTCGCGGGAAGGTACGCGGTCGCCTTCGACCCCCTTTGGATCGGTCGACCACCCCGCCAGCCCTTGCGCGTTCGCGCTGGGTTCGGGAGCCCGCTTTGTCGCGCGGGGGATCGACGTCAGCAAGCATCTGCCGGACGTCCTAAAGGCCGCGTACCGGCACAAGGGCGCGGCGTTCGTGGAAATCTTCCAGAACTGCATCGTCTATAATGACGACGTGTTCGCGTCCTTCACCGCGCGGGAGTTTGCGGGGGATGCGCAGCTGTGGTTGGAGCATGGTAGACCGATGGTCTTCAAGGGAGGGACGCGGGGGCTGGCGCTCGACCGGGATCGCTTGGCCCTGACGGTGGTGGACGTTGCCGATAGCGGGGATCGCGTGCTGATCCATGACGTTACGAACCGGGCCATGGCGCACCTGCTGGTCGAGATGCCGTTCGGCGCGTTCCCGATGGCGCTGGGGACGATCTATGATTCGCCGGCGCCGACATTCGAGAGCGCCGTGGTCGAGCAGAACGCCACCGCCGCGCGGGGCAAGACGCCTGACCTGCAGGCGTTGGTCGGGACCGGTCAGAGCTGGATGGTCGAAAAGGAGCCGCACGCGATCTGATGCGCTTGTGACGCAGGTGATTTGCCGCGGCGGCTTGCCCCGGCATCATCTATTCGGACAAGGTTTCGGACGAGGACCTACATGACTACCATCCTTTGGTTGCGCCAGGACCTTCGTCTCGCCGATCAGCCGGCACTGGCAGCGGCGGGCCAACAGGGTCCGGTCGTACCGATCTTCGTGCTGGACGACGTCAGCCCCGGCGACTGGAAGATCGGCGGGGCGCAGCGGTGGTGGCTGCACCACAGCCTGGCGGCGCTGGCGGCCGATTTCGAGGCGCGCGGGTCGAGCCTGATCCTGCGTCGCGGCGAATGTGCCGATGTTCTTGCGGCGCTCGCCGGCGAGGTCGGCGCGACCAGCGTGCACGCGCTGCGGCACTACGAGCCCTGGTGGATCGAAGCGGAGCGCCGTGTCGCCGACCGGCTCGACCTCGTACTGCACGACGGCAACCAGCTGGCGCCGCCGCGCGACCTCGTCAGCGGATCGGGCAAGCCTTACAAGATCTACTCGCCGTTCTGGCGCGCGCTGCAGGCGCATCTGCCGCCGCCCGCGCCGGTCGCCGCGCCGGCCAAGGTGCCAGCGCCCGAAGAGTGGCCGGTGTCCGAAACGCTAGCCGATTGGCGCTTGCTGCCGACCAAGCCGGACTGGGCAACGGGCTTCGGCCCGGTGTGGCGTCCGGGGGAGGCCGGCGCGGCGGACAATCTCGCGCGTTTCCTCCGCGGCGTTCCCGGCTATCTGGACCGCCGAAACATGCCGTCCGAAGAGGGCACCTCCCGGCTGTCGCCGCATCTGCACTGGGGCGAGATTTCGCCGGCGACGGTGTACCACCAAGCGACGGACGCGCACGCGCCGGCCATTGCCGACAAGTTCCTGAAGGAGCTGGCCTGGCGTGACTTCACAACCGGCGTGGCCGCAAGTGCACCGACGATCGGCGACAGGCACGCCCGCGAGGATTTCGAGCGGTTCCCCTGGCGGCAGTTGGACGATCCCGCAGCGTCTTCCGAATACGACGCCTGGCGGCGCGGGCGCACGGGGTATCCGATCGTCGATGCCGGCATGCGGCAGCTGTGGCAGACCGGGTGGATGCACAACCGCGTGCGGATGATCGCCGCCAGTTTCAGTGTGAAGCATCTGCTGCTCGATTGGCGGATCGGGGCGCGATATTTCTGGGACACGCTTGTCGACGCCGATTTCGGCAACAATGCGGTGAACTGGCAGTGGATTGCCGGAACGGGGTTCGACGCCAACCAGTTCGCCCGGATCATGGCGCCGCTGACCCAGTCGGCGAAGTTCGACGCCGCCGGGTATATCCGGCAGTGGGTGCCGGAACTGTCCGGCCTGACCGAAGAAGAGATCCACGACCCGGACGCGTTCGACGCGCGCCCGGCCGATTATCCGGCCAAGATCATCGGCCACAAGGAGGGGCGGGCGCGCGCGCTCAAGGCGCTGGCGAGCACCCGCGCCTAGTTGCTTACCGGCGCGCGTCATGCCAGCGCAGGCTGGCATCTCTGCAAAGATCGGAACGGCATCGGCGCCGTGCGACTTCCACCGAGATCCCGGCATGCGACGGGATGACGCAAGGGCAGCGGTTTTGAAGTTGAACGCCGACTCCGACCAGCCCGTGGCGACGTTTGGAAGAAACGCTGGAATTGGTGACCGGCTGCGCGGCAGGCTAGCCTCGGCCGCGATGGCGCCCGTGCTCCGTGCGATCGACCGAGGCCTTCGCCAAGGCGCGATCGACGCCACACTACCGGACGGGTCGGCGCTCATGCTGGGCGGGCGCGCGCCGGGGCCGGTGCCGGTGGTGCACCTGCACAGCTGGATGGCCTTGGTGCGGCTCGTCGCGTCGGGATCGGCGGGCTGGTACCGCGCCTGGGCGGCGGGCGAATGGTCGAGCCCGGATCCGGTGCCGTTGTTCGACCTTTTCATGCGCAATGGCAAGACGTTGGGGCAAGTAGCTCGCGCCAAAGGCGTTTCGCGCCTTGCGCATCGCGCGCTTCATGCGCTGCGCAGCAACACCATCGCGCGCGCACGGCAGAATATCCTCGCGCATTACGACCTGGGAAACGAATTCTACGCTGCCTGGCTCGACCAGAGCATGACCTATTCGAGCGCGGTGTTCGCCGATCCAGATGCGCCAGACGAGCCGCTGGAAGCGGCGCAAGCGCGCAAGATCAAATTGTTGCTCGATCGGCTCGACCTCAGGCCTGGGCAGAGCCTGTTCGAGATCGGATCGGGCTGGGGTTCACTGGCGGAGATCGCGGCACGCGACTATGGCGTGTCGGTCACTGGGCTGACGCTGTCCGACGCCCAGAAGAGCCTGGCGGACAGCCGCCTGTCCGGGCTGGACGCGCGCATCCTGCTTCAGGACTATCGCGACGCGCACGGGCAGTATGATGCGCTGGTCAGCGTCGAGATGGTAGAGGCGGTCGGGCAGGAATATTGGCCCGCTTACCTCGCCAGCGTCGCGAGGCTGCTGAAACCCGGCGGGCGCGCGGCGATCCAGCTCATCTCGATCGATCACGCGCTGTTCGACGCCTACGCCTCCAGCGCGGATTTCATCCAGGCATATATCTTCCCGGGGGGCATGCTGATCGATGAGCCGCGCTTCCGGACGCTGGCAGAGGCGGCGGGGCTGCGCTGGGAGAACCGCCGGGGGTACGGGCCGCACTATGCCGAAACGCTCAGGCGCTGGCGCGTGCGGTTCGACGAGGCGGTGGCGGAAGGCCGGCTGCCCGAAGGGTTCGACCGGCGCTTCGTCGATCTTTGGCGCTACTACCTGATGTACAGTGAGGGCGGGTTTCGCGGCGGCGGTATCGATGTCGCGCAGGTGACGCTGGTTAAGGTTTGATCCGGCCGGGTTGAACCGGCCGGATGCGCGGGTTCCATGATTACGTCCTCCCCGTTTTTTGCGGCGGAGGGGGACCGTCCCGCGTAGCGGGATGGGGGAGAGGCTTCTTCCAGTTCCGGGACAAGAAGCCCCTCCACCAGCTTCGCTGGTCCCCCTCCCCTCGAAAGCGAGGGGAGGACGTTCAAGCGTGGCGACGCCGTTACGGAAAGAGAAACAATCTCCCCCCGCTGAGGTCCCGGCCTGCGCCGGGATGACGTCAAAGGGTCAGCCGCGTGCCCGAGGCGAAGTCCTGGGTCAGCAGCGTCGCAACTGCGTCGCCGACCACGGCCGGCGCCTTGATCGTGGCCGGGTCCTCGCCCGGAAAGGCGCGGGCGCGCATGACCGTGGCGGTGGCGCCGGGGTCGACGACCGCGACGCGGACGCGGCCGAGATTACGGTTTTCCGCGGCATAAGCGAGCAGCAGCGTGTCGAGCGCCGCCTTCGACGCCCCGTACGCGCCCCAGAATGCGCGCGGCGCGGCGCCGACACTGGAGGTCAGCGCCGCGACGCGGGCGTCGCGCGATTTGCGGAGCAGCGGGTCGAAGGCGGCGATCATCGCCTGCTGGCTGAGCAGGTTCAATTGGATGACCTTGCCGAATTCGGCGGCGTCGATCGCCTGCACGGGCGTCAGGCTGCCCAGCATGGCGGCGTTGAGCACAAGCATGTCGAGCGCGGGCCAGCGGCCGGCGACCGCGTCGGCCAGCTTGGCGATGGCCGTGCCGTCGGTCAGGTCCAGTGGCGCGATCGTGGCGCTGCCGCCGGCCGCGTGGATGCGGTCTTCCACCTTTTCGAGATCGCCGCCGGTGCGTGCCGTCAGGATGACGTGCGCGCCGGCGGCGGCGAGCGCTTCTGCGGTGGCCGCGCCGATGCCGCGCGACGCGCCGGTGACTAGGGCGAGCTGATCCTGCAATGGCTTAGACATGTTCGTTCGTCCCGATTGTAATCGAGGGGCGTTGGTGCGGGCGCCCCTCGTTTACACTCGGGACGAACCAGTGAAGCGACCGGCGAATTAGGAAGCCACTCGCTCCTGCAATAGCGAGAACTGGTCGCGTGGCGAGGCTTCGTCCTCGTCGGTCAGGCTGGTCGGATAGTCGCCGGTGAAGCATGCGTCGCAACGCTGCGGCCGGCGCGGGTCGCGCGTGTCTTCGCTAAGCGCGCGGTACAGGCCTTCGATTGAGACGAAGGCGAGGCTGTCCGCGTGGATGAATTTGGTCATCGCACCCACGTCCATTTGCGCGGCGAGCAGGTTCTCGCGTTCGGGCGTGTCGACGCCGTAATAGCAGCTGTGGCGTGTGGGCGGGCTCGCCACCCGGAAGTGGACCTCGGCCGCGCCGGCGTCGCGCATCATCTGGACGATCTTGAGCGAGGTCGTGCCGCGCACGATCGAATCGTCGATCAGCACGATCCGCTTGCCGCGAATCAGCGCGCTGTTGGCATTGTGCTTCAGCTTGACGCCAAGGTTGCGCACGCCGTCCGACGGCTGGATGAACGTGCGGCCGACATAATGCGACCGGATGATGCCGAGTTCGAACGGAATGCCAGATGCCTGCGCGTAGCCGATCGCCGCCGGAACGCCGCTGTCGGGGACGGGGACCACGATGTCGGCATCGACCGGGCTTTCGCGGGCGAGCTCCGCACCGATGTTCTTGCGGACGTCGTAGACCGACGTGCCGTCGACGATGCTGTCGGGACGCGAGAAATAGACATGTTCAAAGATGCAGGGGCGCGGGGACACGGGCGCGAACGGACGGTGCGAGCGGAAGCCGCGGTCGGACACGATGATCATCTCGCCGGGCTCGACGCTGCGCAGGAATTCGGCACCGACGACGTCCAGCGCCACCGTTTCCGAGGCGAAGATGAAGGCGCCGTCGAGCTTGCCCAGCACCAGCGGCCGGATGCCCAGCGGGTCGCGGCAGGCGATCATTCCTTCGGGCGTCATGCAGATAAGCGAATAGGCGCCCTCGACCTGCTTCAGGGCATCGATGAACTTGTCGAGCAGCGTCCGGTAGTTGGACGTGGCGACAAGGTGGATGATGACTTCGGTGTCCGACGTCGACTGGAAAATGGATCCTCGCCGGTTGAGTTCGCGGCGCAGCTTCAGCGCGTTGGAAATGTTGCCGTTGTGCGCGATCGCGAAGCCGCCGCTGGCAAGTTCGGCGAACAGCGGCTGGACGTTGCGCAACGCCGAATCGCCGCTGGTGGAATAACGCACGTGGCCCATGCCGACACGGCCGGGCAGAGCGCGGATGATCTCGGCACGGTCGAACGTGCCCCCGACGTGACCCATCGCCCGGTGCGTGTGGAAGGCCGCGCCGTCCCAACTGGTGATGCCCGCCGCTTCCTGGCCGCGATGCTGCAGCGCGTGAAGGCCGAGCGCGACGAACGACGCCGCCGCGCCCGCATCCGACGACGGCGGGCTCCAGATGCCGAACACGCCGCACTCTTCGCGCAGGTGGTCGTCGTGATATGGATGGGTGGTGAGCATCGTACCCGTCGAGGATCCCCGCTAGTGCAGGCGCTATAGTCGGGACGCGCCGGCTTGTCGCGTCATTGTCATAAGTTAGGACGGAAGATGCCCGTGCCAAGGCTCATGTTGTTGATCTTGCTGCTTGTTCCCCTGGTCGGCGCGTGTTCTGCCGCGGACGAGCAGGTGCCGGTTACGGCGGCGGAGGGGAGCACCGGTGGTCTCGCCGGGCTCTACGAACGCGCGCGGACCGGCGGCGAGCCGGACCGTCTGTGCATGGCGGCGGAGCGGAGCGGCTTCCGATTCGGCCTGATGACGCGAAGCGACGGTCCGGCGAACTGCACCGCCCGCGGCACGGCGGAGAGGCAGGGCGACAGGCTCAAGCTCCGCATCGACGGTGCGCCGGCCTGTGACATATCCGCGACCACGAGCGTTGGCGGCGTGACGCTGGACGCCGTCACAGGAGCCGAGTGCAGCTACTATTGCGGCGAGGCGGCGGAACTGACGACGGGGACGTTCGCCAAGGCGGGGTCCTCGCCCGCCGATCTGCGCAAGGCCGTCGATGTTGCGGGCGAGACGCTTTGCTGACGCCCTGCCGGCACTGATCCGCTTGCCCCTTACGTAAACGTAAGCTAAAGTCTGGGTCGATGCCGCGCGCCGCCCTCCATTCCGACTTCGTGCTTGCGTCGGCGAGCACCGAGACGTTTTCGATCACGGACCTGTGCGACGAGTTCGGCGTCACGCCGCGGGCGCTTCGCTTCTATGAGGACGAAGGCCTGCTGGCGCCCCGCCGCGTCGGCCTGTCACGCATCTACGGGTGGCGCGACCGCGCGCGGTTGGCGTGGATCCTGCGCGGCAAGCGCGTTGGCTTTTCGCTGTCCGACATTCGCGAGATGATCGACCTCTACGACGCCGGCGACGGCCGCGCCGCGCAGCGCCGGGTGACGCTGGACAAATGCCGCGCACGCGTCGAGCTGCTCCACAAGCAGCGCGACGACATCGACGCTACAATCCGCGAACTTGAAAACTTCATTGCCACCATCGAACCCGCCGCCTGAAGGACCATCATGCCGAGCTACACCGCCCCCGTTCGTGACACGCGCTACATCCTTGATCATGTCATCGGGCTCGACCGCTACTCCAACCTGCCGGGTTTCGAGAACGCGACGCCGGACATGGTCGAAGCGATCCTGACGGAGGGCGCGCGTTTTTCTGAGGAAGTGCTGCAGCCGCTCAACCAGGTTGGCGACCAGCAGGGCTGCACGCGCCATCCCGACGGATCGGTGACGACGCCCGACGGGTTCAAGGAAGCGTACCGGCAGTTTACCGAGGCCGGCTGGACGACGCTACACGCCCCCGAGGAATATGGCGGGCAGGGCCTGCCGCACGTCGTCTCCACCGCGATCAGCGAGTATATCGTATCCGCCAACCAGGCGTTCGAGATGTACAACGGCCTGACGCAGGGCGCGATCTCGTCGATCCTGGCCAAGGGCAGTGAGGAGCAGAAGCGCACCTACGTTCCCAAGATGGTCACGGGCGAGTGGGGCGGCACGATGAACCTGACGGAGCCGCATTGCGGCACCGATCTGGGCCTGCTGCGCACGCGCGCGGAGCCGCAAGAAGATGGCAGCTACAAGATCAGCGGCACCAAGATCTTCATCTCGTCGGGCGAGCACGACCTGACGGAGAACATCATCCACCTGGTGCTCGCCAAGACGACGGGGGCGCCGGACAACGTCAAGGGCATCTCGCTGTTCATCGTGCCCAAGTTCATCGTCAACGCCGACGGCACGCTGGGCGCGCGCAACGGCGTGATTTGCGGGTCGATCGAGCACAAGATGGGCATTCACGGCAATTCGACCTGCCTGCTCAACTATGACGGCGCGACGGGCTACCTCGTGGGCGAGGAGAACAAGGGCCTGGCCGCAATGTTCATCATGATGAACGCGGCGCGGCTGGGCGTCGGTATGCAGGGCCTGGCGCAGGGCGAGGTCGCGCGGCAGAACGCGGTGATCTACGCCAAGGACCGCCGCCAGGGCCGCGCGCTCAACCCCGCGGGCCGCGACGCGGACGCCAAGGCGGATACGCTGTTCGTGCACCCCGATGTCCGCCGCATGCTGATGGAGGGTAAGGCCAATATGGAGGGCAGCCGCGCGCTGATCCTCTACGGCGCGCTGCTCGTCGACCTCGCGCACAAGGCGCAGACGGAGGAGGAGCGGGAGACGGCCAACGACCTCGTTTCGCTGCTGACGCCGGTGATCAAGGGCTACATCACCGATGTCGGCTTTCAGACGGCGGTCGACTCGCAGCAGATCTATGGTGGCCACGGCTACATCCGCGAGTGGGGGATGGAGCAGTTCGTGCGCGATGCGCGGATCAACATGATCTACGAAGGCGCCAACGGCGTACAGGCGCTGGACCTCGTCGGCCGCAAGCTGGCGCAGAACGGTGGCCGGGCGGTGCAGGCGTTCTTCAAGCTGCTGGCGCAGGAGATTGCCGATGCGAAGGCGGCGGGTCCCGAGGGCGAGCTGGCGATCATGGCGGCGGCGCTGGAGCGCGGCGCCAACGACCTGCAGACCGCGACGATGTGGCTGATGGGCAACGCGCCCGCCAACCCGGACAATGCGGGGGCCGCGAGCTATCCGTACATGCAGCTGATGGGAACCGTGACGCTGGGCCTGATGTGGCTGCGCATGGCCAAGGCGAGCGCGCAGGCGATCGCGGGCGGTGCGATGGATCACGATCTTCATAGCGCGAAGCTGACCACGGCCCGTTTCTACGCCGAGCGGATCATGCCCAACACCAACGCGTTCCGGCGCAAGATCGAGGGGGGCGCGGAGAGCCTGATGGCGTTGCCGGTGGAGGCCTTTTAGACCCGCCTTCCACGCGGTCGTTCCAACCCCGCTCGCCGCGCGCTAGGATGCGTGCGGGCGGGACGGACCGGCCAGGGAGCGGCGATGACGTTGCAGCACGCGATCGAGTGGCTCACCCGTGCGATCGAGATCGTCGGCATCGGCATCATCGTCGTGGGCGCGGCGGCGTCGTTGATCCAGTTCCTGCGCCAGCTTGTCGCGTCACGGGACCGCGAGGACGCGGTGGCCGCGTTCCGCTCCGACCTCGGCCGCTCGATCCTGCTCGGCCTGGAGTTCCTCGTCGCCGCCGACATTATCAACACCGTTGCGATCGAACCGACGCTGGAGAGCCTGGCCGTGCTCGCCGGGATCGTCGCGATCCGGACCTTTCTCAGCTGGAGTCTTGAAGTGGAGATCGAGGGCCAGTGGCCGTGGCAGCGCGCGGCCGCGGAGCGCGGGCGTTCGGCCCCTTGAGGCGGCGCTAGGCCACGCGCCTCAACTCGTGCGGGCGCTGGCCGACCTGCCGGTAGATGCGCGGGCCCTGGTCGAGCCGGAACGGCGCCATCTTGGCCGTTGGCGGACGCGCTTCGCGCCCCACGACATAGCTCATCGCGGTCTGACCGGTGCGCACATCGGGCGCATCGCCCCAGTCGTAGAGGAGGTTGATGGCGACCAGCGGCACGAACAACGTTCGGTCGGCGACCTGGATCGGCCGCACGGCGGAGCGGGGCAGCGTTACCTTGGCGCGCAGCTCGGCGCCGACGCCCGGAACCAGCGTTTCGGCAACGCGCGTCGGCCGGCCGAGCGGTTCGGCGAAGAAGCGCGTCAGCACCGCGTCGTGATCGCCGCCCATCGCCAGCAGCCGCCCCTCCAGGCGCACGTCGCGCGCCGGGGCGTCGCCCGCATTCGTAACCGTCAGCACGAAATCCACCGTCGCCAGCTCGTCGGTGGCGCTCGCCGCGGCGGGCGTGAAGGCGAGTTCCAGCCGCGGCCGAGCGTCGGCGGCCGGAGGCGCGGCTGCAATCAACGGCGCGGACGCGAGCGAGGCCGCGGTGAGCGGCGTGATCGAAATCTCGGGCTCATCTGAAGCCTCCGGCTCCTCGACCTGATCCGGTTCCTCGACCTGATCCGGCTCTTCGCTGTACGTCGTCTCCTCGATCGTCACGGCGCGCGCACGCCGCCGCCGGTGGAATAGCAGAGCGAGCAGCCCCAGAACGCCCGCGGCGATCGCGGCCGCCCAAAGCGCCGGTGATGATGGGTCGCTTTGGTTAGCCGGCTCTCGGGTGGGCTCGGGCGAGGGTTCGGAGACCGGCGGTGGGACATCGGTCGTGCCGAAGCCGGGATCCGCCGGGATCGGAACCGGCTCCTGCGGCGGTGTCGCCGTCGCGTTCGGAAACACCTCGTCCGCTGGCGGCGCAGGGGCTGCAGGGGCGACAAGCTCGGGCTCGCGGACGGGCGCCGTGAAGACCGGCGGCTGCACGCGGCGAGCAGGACGCTGCGCGGGCGCGACGGGAGTGGCCGACGGGGCCGGCGCAGGGGCCGGCGGCAAAGCGACCGGTGGGGCAGGTGTGGGCGCCGGTGTAGGAGCGGGGGCCGGCGTCGGCGTCGGAGCAGGAGCGGGCGCCGGTGCGGGGGGCGCGACGGTGCCGTCGCGTTCGATGCGGAAGCTGTCGTCGGACCGGGGACCGGGCGGGATCGAGTCGTCCACCGGTTGCGCGTAGGCGGTTCCCGCCACCAGCCAGGCGAGGGTTATCGCACTTACGGTCGCCAACCTGCTGCCACGCTTCACGATCGTCTCGTCCCCGGTTCTGAATGTCATGGCGTCATCTAGTGGGCAGGCGGGCGAAACGCCAACAGTCCGCGCCTTGCCGCGCCGATGCGAGCCTGTATCACGCTGCGGTCCGCATCGGCGAGCGGGAGGGGGTCAGGACATGCAGCCACTCGAACGCGGACAGCTCGGCGTCATGCGCCTTCACGCGGCGGTGCTGGCGCTGGTGCTGTGTGCTGCCGCGACCGCCGCCGAAGCAGTGCTCGCGGCCCGCGTTGAGGCGATGCCCCCGGGTCTGGTACTCGGACCCGTGCTGGCGCTGTCCGCCTTTCTGGTGCTGTTTTCGCCCGGACGCCGGTACCGCGCTTGGGCCTATGCCATGACCGAGGACGAACTGCGCATCGCGTTCGGCGTCTGGACGCGCGTGCAGACGCATGTGCCGCTGGCCCGCGTTCAGCATATCGACGTGATCCAAGGCCCAGTGGAACGTGCGTTCGGCGTCTGCCGGCTGGTGCTGCACACCGCGGGCACGGCCAACAGCCGCGTCGTGCTGCCCGGCCTCAGCCGCGCGGCGGCCGAGGCGATCCGCGACGAGGTTCGCGCGCGGATCGGCCGGGAGGAGGAGGCTTGACCGACGCGGGGCGCCCGGCGGCAACGGGCGCGGAGCCGGAAACGGTCGCCGACCGGCGCGTCCACCCGGCGACGGTGCCGGTCCGATTCCTCAAGAACGCGCCATCGGCGCTGCTCGGCCTGCCGGCGGCCTATGCCTATGTTTCGCGAGGCGACTGGTCCGGCATGCTAGCGGTCGCCGGGGTGGGCATCCTGGTCGTGCTCGGGCTGCACTGGCTCGCGTGGCGGCGGTTCCGCTACGGCGTCGGCACCAATGATGTGGTGATTGAAAGCGGGCTGCTGACCCGCACGCGCCGCTCGATCCCGTTCGACCGCATCCAGGATGTCGACATCGAACGCGGGCCGCTGCAGCGGTTGTTCGGCCTGGCCACCGTGCGCATCGAAACGGGCGGGTCGGCGAGCGATGAAGGCCTGATCGACAGCGTCACCTTGCCCGAGGCCGATGCGCTGCGTGCCGCGGTTCGCGCCGGAAAGGCGCAAGTGCGGACTGGCGAGATCGAGGCGGCGCCGGCGCTGCCCGCCGCGCGCCCGATCTTCGAAATGGGCCTCGGGCGGGTGCTCGTCGCCGGGGTCTTCAACTTCAGCCTAGTCTACCTGGCGGGGCTGTTCGGCGCATTGCAGACGTTTCGCGGCGTGCTGCCGTTCGACATCGACGATCCCGGCCGCTGGATCGGCCTGGTGGAGGATCAGGCGCGTGTGGGCGTCGGTGTCGGCGCAATAGTTGCCGTGGCGCTTCTGGCGATGATCGTGGGGCTGGTGCTTGGCATCGCGCGGACGCTGGCGGCCGACTATCGGTTCCGCTTGTCGGTGGAGGGCGCGCGTTTTCGCCGCACCCGCGGCCTGTTCACCCGCAGCGACGTCGTGCTGCCCAAGGCACGCGTGCAGCTGGCGCTGCTGCGCACCGGGCCGCTCCGCCGTGCGTTCGGCTGGGGATCGCTGCAGTTCCAGACGCTGGGCGGTGTCGTGGCGGGCGGGCAGCGGCAGAGCGTCGCGCCGCTGGCGACCACGGCCGAGATGGGCGAGATCATGCACGAACAGGGGCGGCTGAGCATGCCCGACGAGGCGGCGATGGAGAAGGTGTCGAGCCGTCACGTCCTGCGCATCCTGCCGACCCGCCTGGGCCTGCCGCTCGCCGCCATCCTGGGCGCGTCGGCGGTCTGGCCCCCGGCGCTGTTTGCGCTGCCGCTGCTGGGGGCGATGCTCGTCGTCGCCGTGCTCGAGCGGCGTTTCCACCGCTACGCGCTCGGAGACGACCTCCTGTTCATCCGCAGCGGCGTGTGGCGGCAGGAATTGTGGATCGTGCCCACCGCCCGGCTGCAGACGCTGACGCTGACGCGGTCATGGCTGCAGCGCCGGCTGGGGCTGGCGAGCGTGCTGGTCGACACGGCGGGAGCGCCGATGCTCGGGGGGCCGCGCATCGTCGACCTGAGCCTGGCGCGCGCGCAGGCGCTGATGGACAGGCTGGCGCGCGCGGCGCGGGGCTAGGGCGTGAGAAGGCTTCGTTGCATTGTATGGATGCGGGATCGAGCTGATGTCCTCCCCCGCCTTTGCGGGGGAGGGGACCAGCGAAGCTGGTGGAGGGGCTTCTTCACGCGAAACGAAAAAAAGCCCCTCCACCATCCCGCTACGCGTGATGGTCCCCCTCCCCTGCAAAAGCAGGGGAGGACCCTTGGTCCTTAGTCCGGAAGGAAGTCCGGCACGGACAGATAACGCTCCCCCGTGTCGTAGTTGAAGCTGAGGATACGCGTCCCGGCGGGGAGTTCGGGAAGCTTCTTGGCGATCGCCGCGAGGCTCGCGCCGCTGGATATGCCCACCAGCGTGCCTTCCTCCCGCGCCGACCGCCGCGCCCATTCGCGCGCTTCCTCAGCGCCGACCTGGATCACGCCGTCCAGCGCGTCGACGTGGAGGTTGCCCGGGATGAACCCGGCGCCGATGCCCTGGATCGGGTGCGGGGCGGGAGCGCCGCCGCTGATCACCGGCGACAATTCCGGCTCCACCGCATAGACCTTGAGGTTCGGCCACTCCTTCTTGAGCGCTTCGGCGCAGGCGGTGATGTGCCCGCCGGTACCGACTCCGGTGATGATCACGTCGATCGGCGCGTCGCGGAAGTCAGCAAGGATTTCCGGAACGGTGGTCGCCAGATGCACGGCGATGTTGGCGTCGTTTTCGAACTGCTGCGGCATCCACGCGCCCGTTTCCGCGACGATCTCCTCCGCCCGCGCGATGGCGCCCTTCATGCCCTTCTCCTTGGGCGTCAGGTCCAGCGTCGCGCCGTACGCCTTCATCAGCCGGCGGCGTTCCAGCGACATGCTTTCGGGCATGCAGACGATCAGCTTGTAGCCTTTAACCGCCGCGACCATCGCCAGGCCGATGCCCGTATTCCCGCTGGTGGGCTCCACGATCGTGCCGCCGGGCTGCAAGCGCCCGTCGGCCTCCGCCGCCTCGATCATCGCCAGCGCGATGCGGTCCTTGATCGACCCGCCGGGATTGGCGCGTTCCGACTTGGACCAGACCTCGACGTCGGGTCCGAACAGCCGGTTGATGCGGATGTGCGCGGTGTTGCCGATCGTGTCGAGGATCGTGTTCGCCTTCATTGAATTGCCTTTCCGGTTTGCGGGTCGACGCCGGCCGCAAGCGCCGGCGCCTCGACGGGGAGCGATCCTTTGGCTCCGCCCGCTTCTTCCGTCAAAATGTCCGGCACCGCGAAGCGGTCCGCGCGGCGCAGCGCCGGGAACGCCCATGCGCAGAGGCCCGTCACCACGATCGCCAGGGCGCCGCCGCCGACGACCGCCGCCACCGGTCCGACGAGCGATCCCGCAATCCCTGCGCGGAACTCGCCAAGCTCGTTGGAGGCCGAGATGAACAGGCCCGACACCGCCGACACACGGCCGCGCATCGCGTCCGGCGTGTGCAGCTGGATCAGCGAGGAGCGGACATAGACGCTGACCATGTCCGCCGCGCCGAGCACCACCAGGCTTCCCACCGACAGCCACATGACCTTTGACGCGCCGAACACGAGCGTCGCCAGCCCGAACAGCGCCACGCACCAGAACATCGTCGCGCCCACCCGGCGCTTGAGCGGGTACCGCACCAGCAGCAGCGCCGTCGCCGCTGCGCCGATGGAAGGCGCGGCGCGCAGCAGGCCCAGCCCCTCCGACCCTACGAACAAGATGTCGCGCGCGTAAACAGGCAGCATCGCCGTCGCGCCGCCCAGCAGCACCGCGAACAGATCGAGCGAGATCGCGCCCAGGACGATGCGGTTGCGCCGGACATAGGCAATGCCGTCAATCACCGCGCGCAACGGGTGCGACTTGCCCGCATCGCCCAGGGGCAAAGGACGGATCTGGAACATGGCTAGCAGCGACAGGGCCAGCAGCGCCGCGGATATCCCGTACGCCAGCGTCGGCGACGCGTCGTAGCTGAAGCCGCCGATCAGCGGCCCGGTGACCGCGCCCGCCTGCCAGGCGATCGACCCCAGCGCGATGGCGCTCGGCAGCGAGGCGGGAGGCACGAGGTTGGGCGCGAACGCGGACAGCGCCGGCCCCGCGAACGCACGCCCGACGCCGAGCGCGACGGCCACCGCGAACAGCCACGGCAGCGTCACCGCGTCGTTCGCCGCGAGCAGCCCCAGCGTGACGGCGCAGCCAAGCTCCAGCGCCAGCGCGGAGCGCACGATCCAACGCCGGTCGACGCGGTCGGCGACGTAGCCCGCGACCAGCGTCAGCGCGAACAGCGGCAGGAACTGCGCCAGTCCCACCATGCCGAGCCAGAAGGACGCGCGCGCGATAGACATCGTCTCGCGCGCGACGTCGTAGACGTGGACGCCGAGTACGACGACGAGCAGCGTGCTGGCGATCGTGCTCGCCAGCCGCGCCGACCAGTAGAAGCGGAACTGGGGGAAAGAGAACGGGGAGGCGGGGGCGGTCACGCCCGTCCCTTAGTCAGCGTCCTCGGCGTCGAACAGTGTGTACCCCGGCGTAGGCCGGGGTCCAGCCGTGCCGGCGGCGTCACTGGACCCCGGCCTACGCCGCGGTACAAAAAAACCGCTGCTTTCTGCGCGGCCGTTTCGATGTGCGTTGAGCCTAAGAGCGCGTCGCCGGGCTCAGCCCAGCGGTGATCCCGCTCGCGCCCTGATCGGCGAAGCTGAACGCCGACCCCGACGAGCCTTGCTGCAGGAAGCTCAGCAAGTCGGCGGTGAACCGCTCCTTATGGCTCGCAAAGAGCCCGTGCGGCGCGCCGTCATATTCGATCAGCGTGGCGTGGGGCAGCGCCTTGGCGAGTGGCCGGGCGGTGGCGTCGATGGGCACCGTGGTGTCCGCGGTACCGTGGATGATCAGCGTCGGCACGGTGATTGACGGCAGGTCGGGGAGGAAGTTGGTCGTCCCGAACGCCTCGGCGGCCTTGAGCGTCCCCTGCAGCCCGGCCTGCATCGCGACGTTCCACGACGCGTCCGCCTGCGCCTGGCTGACCGGGTGCGAGATGAGCCCGATGCCGTAGAAGGACTTGAAGAACGTCCGGAAGAAGTCGGCGCGGTCTTCCTTCATCTGCGCGGTCATCTGCTCGAGGTCCGCCTGCGCCAGCCCGTCGGGGTTGTCGCTCGACTTCAGTAGATGCGGCACGACGGAGGCGACGAACGCCGCCTGCGTGACGCCGCGCCCGCCGTGCCGCGACATGTACCGCGCCACCTCGCCGCCGCCCATCGAGAAGCCGACCAGCGCCACGTCCTCCGTTGCGCCCGTCGCTTCCATGACATCGGCGAGGTCGTCGGCGAACGTGTCGTAGTCGTAGCCCGTGAACGGCTGATCCGACCGCCCGAACCCGCGCCGGTCATAGGAGATTGCCCGCATCCCCGCGTCCGCGATCGCCTTGGCCTGATCGTCGAAACTGTCGGCGGAGAGGGGCCAGCCGTGCATCAGAATTACGGGCCGCCCGACGCCCCAATCCTTGACGTAGAGCTTGGTGCCGTCGCGCGTGTGGATCTTGGCCATGGGGGCTCCTTGGTATGAAGCATCGTCAACGAAGGCCGCGCACACGAGTTTCGCAAGGTCAGGCAGGGGCCACAAAACTATCCAGCACCCGCTTGCGCCCCGACTGCTCGAAGTCGATCTCCAGCTTGTTGCCCTCGATCTCCGCCACCTGGCCGTAGCCGAACTTGGAGTGGAACACGCGCTGCCCCAGCGCGATGTCGCTGCGGCCCTTGTTGCCCAGGCTGATCGCGCTTGCCCGCGCCTCGACGATGCGCGGCGGGGTGCGTTCGAAGCCGCCGCCAGTGGCGGCGCGTTGCCAGCCGGGGCCGCGGCCGCTGCCGCGGGCGAGGTCGGCGAAGGGATCGGCTCGTTCGGACCAGTTGGCGCGCCACAGGCTCTCGCCGCCCGCCATCGTGGTCTCCTCGGCGATGTGCGCCTTGGGCAGTTCGGTGACGAAGCGCGACGGGATCGAGCTCGTCCACTGGCCGTAGATGCGGCGGTTGGCGGCGTGGATGATCGTGCATGACCGGCGCGCGCGCGTGATCGCGACATAGGCGAGGCGGCGCTCCTCCTCCAGGCTGGCGGTGCCGCCTTCGTCAATCGCGCGCTGCGAGGGGAACACGCCTTCCTCCCACCCGGCGAGGAACACGGTATCGAACTCCAGCCCCTTGGCGGCGTGGATCGTCATGATGGTGACTTTGGCGCTCGCCTTGTCGGCGTCGTTGTCCATGACCAGCGACACGTGCTCCAGGAACGCAGGGAGCGTGTCGTACTCCTCCATCGCGCGCGTCAGCTCGGTCAAATTCTCCAGCCGTCCCGCGCTTTCCGCCGAGCGGTCGGCCTGCAGCATGGCGGTGTAGCCGCT
>DASQNO010000023.1:0-19292 GCA_035644935.1 Sphingomonadaceae bacterium | reverse complement strand
CTACGCAAGATGGCCAAGCTCATCCCAATGCCGAGCCAGCCAGTGCCCGCCTAAGCGGAACAACGCCGCTCGTCGCGCGCACGCCCGCCGTCAGCTCCTGCCAAAAGCCGACTTCTTCAACAGCATCCACCCATTGCGGACTTTCACGCCTGGTTCGTCAGTGTCGCTCCGGCCCCGCGTAAGCGGCAACGGCAGGAGACCGGACATGCACCCAGCTACTCACTCACATGGAACATCGGCGCGCCCTTGGAACAAGGGATGCCTAATCGGCCCAAAGCTCGCTTTGAAGCCGCGACAGGTCTGGTCTGTTCGCTTTCACCTGAAACGAGAGGGGCAGGCACGCGACCTAGCGCTGTTCGACCTAGCGGTGGACAGCAAGCTTCGAGGCTGTGACTTGGTTCAACTCCGCGTCGGCGATCTGTTGAGCGGTGGAGTCGTCCGCAGCCGGACCCAGATCGTCCAGCGCAAGACGCGAACGCCTGTTCAGTTCGAAGTGACACAGGGCACGCGCGAAAGCGTGCTGGCCTGGCTACGCCAGTGCGGCGCAAAGCTGGGCGACCACCTGTTCCCCTCGCGGCGCCGCGATCGCGACTGTCTCTCCACCCGGCACTATGCAAGGCTGCTAAAAGGTTGGCTCCTGAAGGTTGGGATTGAGCCGTCCGCTTACGGGACGCACTCGCTTCGCCGGACGAAGGGGGCGCTGATCTATCGTCAGACCGGAAACCTACGCGCTATCCAGATCCTGCTCGGACACACCAAGCTCGACAGCACGGTCCGGTACCTCGGCGTGGAGATAGAGGACGCGCTCGCACTGGCGGAAGCAGTCGACATTTAAGCAGCGTGCGCGGGGCAGGCGGGGCGAATGTCCGCAATGGGTGGAAAGCAGAAATCGGGCGCGGGGTTTCGCCGCACCATTGCGAGTGCCTCCGTGATGATTGGAACCGAAGTGCGACTTCTGACGCTTTTCCGACCGACGCAGGACGCCGACGGCATTCCGCCGCAGCAGTTCTTCCCGGTGATGCTTCGCGAGCTCGGTGCGGGGTCCACTTCAGGTTCGCTGCTGCCGGGCGATCCCTAGCGGAGCGGCACGTCGGTGAGTAGGTCGTGCTCCAGCCCATGAGCGGCTTGACCTCGGCGCTTCGGTGCGGTTCGTTGGTTTCGCAGATGGATTTGAGATTGCGGCCTTTTGTCGGAGCTTTGACGCTGGTCATGGCTACGGCCTGTTCGCCCGAGGCGGGAAGCCGGCGGGTTGGCGGCAACGAGGTGCTCGCCCCCGCTGCCGACGACAACCAGTACGTAATCATGGGCAATTATATCGTGAAGTCTGTCAACGGCGCTCCTCCGATCATCAACATCGAAGGACACGAGCCGACCATCACGATTCACGATGATCGCATCCACTTTCAGTCGCAATGCATCTACGCCGACTGGACGTACAAGCGAGACGGCAAAACGATCTCGACAAATCCGGTACTAGGCGGTGACAAGTGCGCGCGTTCCCTCGCGCCGGGTGAGACCGCCATTCAAGACGGTTTCGATAAGGCTCGCATGGTCCGTGAGAGCAGCAACGGGCTGTACGTGGAAGGAGGCGCGCATCGTCTCGAGCTGCACCGCGTCATCGAGCGGAACCGCACTGATGTTGAGAGGGCGCGGCGTTGATGCGGCGTCAGCGATTAGTGGCTGTCGCAATGGCGATTCTCCTGGCCCCGGCCGACGCGGCGTCTGCCCAGGACATCCCGCCGCTTCCGCCGCCACCATTCGCACCAGACCAGGGCTTGGCCCAGCCGGACCCAGGTTTGCAGGCATTGGATGGCGAGTGGCGCCTGGGCCGCGTTGATCGGCGACCGGCGAGAGATCCGTACACGCTGACGATCTGGGGCTCCGCGTTTGCTGCGGGTAGAGGCTGTGCGATTGCACAGGGTCAGTTTCGGGCTCTTGGCAGCGAACGCTATAGGGTGGAGCGTTACGGGCCGGCACCGGAAGGCTGCCGGAGACTAAAGCCTCCCGAGCCCTTCGACGGCAGGCAGCTGCGCCTCAGCGGAGATCGACAGGGACTGACTATCCGCACTGCCGACGGTCGCGAGTGGATGTTCGCTTGGGTCGACGTGGAGCGCACCCGGGCCTCCGATGATTTCCTGCGCGGCGACTGGCTGCTGGCGAATGATAAAGGTCGGCCTTATCGCGGCGCGGAGCTGACGCGCGTGTCGTTCGAGCAGGGCTACAGCGTCCAGGCGCCGAACTGCAGCTATGAGACTAACGGTGTGTCGTCGGAGCGGGACTGGGTCGTGCGCCTCGGCGGCAGCCACCACAT
This sequence comes from Sphingomonadaceae bacterium, assembly GCA_035644935.1. GTDB lineage: Bacteria > Pseudomonadota > Alphaproteobacteria > Sphingomonadales > Sphingomonadaceae > CADCVW01. Next base: position 16,981 of record DASQNO010000023.1, on the reverse strand, counting down.
GCAGACACTCAACTGCCGCCCACGCACCATCGGAGATCGGCTGGCTCAAGCGGGAGCCAATGCGAAGATTACCGCGGAGCCGGTTGAGGGCCGTCTCCGGGTAAAAGTCGGCGGTCGCTCTGCCACGCTCGTTCCGGCCGCTCGCTTCCCGGAACTGTCCGGAGGGGCCAAGGCTTACCCGGTTAATGCGTGGGCGCGCCAGCTGGCCGATGTCGCTGCCCGCCTGCCACCAGGCGCCCACACTGAATCTCTGATGCGGGCTCTTGCCAACGGCGACGCGCTGGTGGGCGCCGGCGGCCATGCCCTGCAGATTGCCTTTAGCGGCTACTCAATCGCCGAGATGGACCGAATGCGGCTGGCTGGCTTGCCGGTGGACGGTCTCACCCGCTTACCGACCGAGCGCAGCTTCGAGGAACTGCTGCTCGGCGTGCCCATCGTGGCAGTCGCGCAGCTAGAAGCAATCCAACCCGTCGATCGTGGAGACGGGCTGGCGCTCGACTATCGCTATCGGGTGGTCGAGGGCTGGCGTGGCGGTCGGCGGACCGGCGACCTCCTGATCGTGCGGATGCCGCCACTGACCGGCAAAAGCCGGTCACAATTGATCACACCGGAGCCTGACGCCCGCGTGCTGCTCCTGGCGAGCCGATCCGGCTATCTCGCGAGCACGCTCCGTGAAGGCAGGCCGCCCTCACTCGACCTTCGGGTAGTGTCGATGACGCTGCCTCTGATCCGCGTCATAGAAGGCAGGCTCGCTGAAGCCGTTAAGGGCACCAACGTGCTTGGGTCAGCGCGCTTCGAAGGCATGCCCCTGGAGGAGGCGCGAAGACGTGCGCGTCAACTCGACGCCAAAGCCACGGCGGCGATAGCAGAACTGAAAAGTCAGCGGCGTTTCCGCTACTTCGTCTCACACATCGGTCCGCGCGCCTTGCCCGACCCTACAAGGCTTTGGTTCGACTACGAACCGGATCTGCGGGTCAGTGGTAAACCAAGGATCGGCGCCGTCACAGCTTGGTATGATGGATGCGTTACAACGAGGCGGGTCACCGGACGCGCTTCGACAACGGGCGTTTGCCCCGACAGCGAGAGTGAAACCGAACGGGCCGTCGGCCGTGCTGTGGCCTGGATCGATGCCCACGGAGTGCCCGAACAGATCAGCTTCGATGGAGCTTCGGAGACTTTCGCTGCCATCACAGTACCGTCCGATCCTCCTCTCACTTTGCGAGGGGCCATTCGTTGATCGCGCCACTTAACCGCCGGCGGCGATACCCCGCGGCCTCGGGCCGAAAGGCAGTGGCGGCGAGAGCCTTCATCTCAGTAGCGGCAGTTCTGAATACAGCCTGCTCGGAGCACCGCTCGCCAGCCGATAACGGGGATCAGTGAGGCCGGACAGGAAAGTACGGCACCGAGGCCGAAGTCGTCGGTCAACGCACCGAGCCCAAGCACCGTGACCCGCTTGCGACGTGGGCGGAACACGCCGCACGCCACAATCCAGGCCAAGTGCAAGGCGCACCAGCTCACCCTCACTGATAGCAACCGGCCAACAATCGCCAAGATGAACGATGCTTGAGCGAAGCACCGGTCACTTACCTGATGTTTGCTCGATGAGGGGAATTGTCGTTTGGGTTCGGCCAGTTAACGCAAAGTCGAGCCAGCCAACTCGCTACTGCATATCACCACGAGTACGCTGGTTGCTTAGCGCGCGATTGTTATCTCGGGTGCCTTCCTCGTTAAGCGCGTTCCACTGCGCTTCAGACATGCAGATCCTCGGCTTGAGTCTCGATCCAGTGGTTAGATCAGAGCGACAAACCTTTTTACCCTTCTTTTTTGTTGGCGACGAGGCCTCGGTGGTAGACTTAGCGTCTGCTGCGAACACAGGCGCAGACGAGGAGATCATCGCCAGTGTGGCAACGACAGTCATAATCGATTTACGCATCGCTAGCTTTCCATTTCTCTAAGGTCGTGCTCAGGCGCCGCCGGTACGCTGCCGTGCCGCGCGGTATCTTCACGCATCGTTGTTGGTCCTCATAGCCAAGGTGCGCCGAGACAAACTTCCGGCGGATCGACGCTGTCGTTTTACCCGGGCACGCGAACCTTTGCGGTAGTCGGGCCCGCGCGTCGCGGCGGGTTCTATGAAACGTGATTTTTATCCGACTTCAGGGGGGTGCGTTCTGCGAACAGCGCTCATCTGTCGGCGAACGGGACCTATCGGTAGTTCACAGCTTCCGTGTCCGCCGTCCGCAGACAGCGATCCGCCGCTTGTTGCGCCGAGCTTGGATGTGGCCACGGACGAGGTTGGCCGGCTCGGTCCTTCTCCGAGCTCGCCGGCGAACGATGCTAGAGCGGCGTCGCCGATTGCGGTTTGCTGCCGCTCGGTGTTTCATTTGATCTTCAAAGCGCGGGATCTTTATGTCCGCAATGGGTGGAAAGCGGACACGCGACGCGTGTCGTATAACGGAGCTTTTAAATACCGACCTCGTGACCCGGATAGAACAAGCGCGCGGCCGTTTCTCAGCCGCTCCGGATTGCCGTCGCGTCGCGATTGGTTGGTCTTCGCGGCTTTTTGCTTCAGCGCCTGACGGACCACGGTCTGACCCCAGCGTCCGGTTGCCCGACGTGGCGGTGCACGCGCCGTCGGAGCCGGCGGCGAAGCTGGGCGGGCGGCCCAAGCCGTTTACGGTTCGTTATCCTGTTAACCATAGACCGGCCCGACAGGGAGGTCGCATGGGTAACGCACGTAAGCTGGCTTCAACCGGGTTCGACAGACCGGCCGATCACGGGTCGCGGTTGAGAGCGCGCATCTCACGTCCCGCGGACGTCCATCACCTGTTCGGTAAGCCCCAGGTATTGGCGAAGGTCAAAACGCGGAGCGCCGCGCCCATGCGCAGGCCGTGCATGTTGCGCCACCTGGCCGGCGAAAAATCCATCTGGAACGAGGGTCTCTTTTTCAGCACGTGCCAGCATTGCGGACGCGATCTGGTGCGTCCGCTGAGCGGCAAGTGGACGCCCGTTCCGAAAGGCCTGCGCGTGGCGTGGCGAACACGCGCCGAGCAGCAGACCGTCAACGGGAGCAAAGTATCTCCGCCGGGACAGAATAATCGTCACCAGGGCCGTCACCTGCCTGCGCCGGCAAACAATCCGTACGCCGTTCTCTTCGTCGCTTGAGAGTACGTGGAGTGTATTCCATGCGACGATCCGCGAGCCGGCCCCTACCCTGAGGCGGCTAGGACGCTTAGACGTGCCTCTTCGCTCGCCGGTGCGAAGCTCGGATCGTCAGGAGACCTACATGCCCAAGCTCAGCACGATCGTCGCTGGCGTGACCCTCCTCACGCTGGCGGGGTGCACGGAAGCCGAACGCCAGCAGCGGTCCACGCATTTTTCCGACCGACCGGCCGACGTGACCTGCCGCACCTTTGGCGAGCCGTTCTACGTCGGCCGTTCGACAGGCAAGATCACGTATGACGAAGGGGGGCGGGTCACCTTTGTGGATCGGGCAAACGGTCGGCTGACCACGATCGAGGGTGAGTGCATGGTCGTCTACGCACGCGCCGAGAAGTAACCTCCCGCTCGCCTGGAAGCACGCGTTGTTGCGGTAACCTCATGCTTCTCATGGTTGCCGGCTCGCCCTTCGAGGCGGTCGCGGGAACGAACGTACGCGCTACGTCGTGGCCGTTCGACGAGCGGGCACCGGGTCTCCGGTCGGTTGTCGGCTGGATTGGAGGAACGCGGCGATGAAGGCGGTCGTCAGCAGGAGCACGATTGTCGGGGCCGACGCGCTGTCGAGGAAGAAGCTCAAGTAAACGCCGAGCAGCGAGGCGGTCACGGCGATGGCGACGGCGGTGAGCAGCATGGCGCCGAACCGCTTTGTCAGGAGGAAGGCGATAGCCCCGGGTGCGATCAGCATGGCGATGGTCAGGATGATGCCCGTGGCGGTGAGCGCGCCGACGACGGCGAGCGACAGGAGGCACAGCAGGCCGTAGTGCAGCGCGCGCACCGGCAGCCCCAGGGCGCGCGCCTGTTGCGGGTCGAAGGCGTGGAGGAGGAGGTCCTTCCAGCGCATTGCAATGGCGCCGGTGACGAGGATCGCGATGACGCCGCTCTGGAGGAGGTTGGCGCCGCCGACGCCCAGCATGTTGCCGAACAAGATGTGATCGAGGTGCACGTCCGTCTCGATCGCGGTGTAGAGCACGATCCCGGCGGCGAACATGCCGGAGAATACGACGCCCAGCAGCGCGTCCTCCTTGATGCGGCTGTTCTCCTTGAGCCAGCCGGTGCCCACCGCGCAGGCCATGCCGGCGGCGAACGCGCCAGCGGCGAGCGGCAGGCCGGCGATGTAGGCGAGCACGACGCCCGGCAGCACCGCGTGGCTGACCGCGTCGCCCATCAGCGACCAGCCCTTCAGGACGAGGAAGCAGGACAGCAGGGCGGTCGGCACCGCGACCAGCAGCGCGATGGCGAACGCGTTCTGCATGAACGGAAAGGTGAAGGGGGCGAGCAGCGTGTCCATCAGGCCGCGGGGGCTGGAGTGGCGGCGCGGCGGCGGGCGGCGAAGAGGCCGTGCTTGGGCGCGAGGAGAAAGGCGGCGAGGAAGACCAAAGTCTGCAGCACGACGATGACGCCGCCCGTCGCGCCGTCGAGAAAGTAGCTGATGTACGCGCCGGTGAAGCTGGTGGTGGCGCCGATCGCGACGCTGATCGCGATGAGCCGCGGAAAGCGGTCGGTGAGCAGGTAGGCGGTGGCGCCGGGGGTCACGACCATCGCGATGACGAGCAGCGCGCCGACGGTCTGCAGCGCGGCGACGGTGCAGGCGCTGAGCAGCGTAAAGAACAGGATCTTGAGCGCGGTGGCGTTGAGCCCAACCGAGCGCGCGTGGCTTTCGTCGAAGAAGACGACGAGCAGGTCCTTCCACTTGGCGAGCAGGATGGTGAGCGACACGACGGCGATCACCACGAGCTGCAGCGTGTCGGCCGGCGTGATCGCCAGGATGTTGCCGAGCACGATCGTCTGAATGTCCACCGCGGTCGGCGAGATGGAGACCATGAACAGGCCGAGGCCGAAGAAGGATGTGAAGATCAGCCCGATGATCGCGTCCTCGCGAAGCTTGGTGCGCTGGTTCAGGAACAGCATCGCGCCCGCGGCGAGCCCCCCGGCGAGGAAGGCCCCCAGCGAAAAGGGCAGCCCCAGCATGTACGCGCCCGCGACGCCGGGCACGATCGAATGGGACAGCGCGTCGCCGATCAGCGACCAGCCCTTGAGCATCAGATAGGCCGACAGGAACGCGCACACGCCGCCGACCAGCGCGCTGACCGCCATGGCGTTGACCATGTAGCCGTAGCCGAAGGGTTCGAGCAAAGTCACGCGTCGCCCTGGGGCTGCCGGTCGCGCTCCTCGTAGACGATGAAGGGCCGCTCGTCGTCGGAGATGAAGCCGACCGCGCGCGGCTGGCCGGAGCCGGCGATGTCGTCCTTCAAGAGGAAGTGGCGCAACACGCCGCCGAATGCGCGTTCAAGATTGCGTTGCGTGAACACTTCGTTGGTCGGCCCGGAGGCGAGCACGGTGCGGTCGAGCAGCACGGCGCGGTCGCAATATTCGGGGACGCTGCCCAGGTTGTGCGTCGACACCAGCATGACGCGGCCCTCGTCGCGCAGCGTGCGCAGCAGCGCGATGATCGCGTCCTCGGTCTTGACGTCGACCCCCGTGAACGGTTCGTCGAGCAGGATGACGCGGCCGTCCTGCGCCAGCGCGCGGGCGAGAAAGACGCGCTTCTTCTGGCCGCCGGAAAGCTCGCCGATCTGCCGCTTGCGGTAGGCGGTCATGCCGACGCGCTCCAGCGCGGCGTCCACGGCGTCGTGATCGGCGCGCCGGGCGGTGCGCAGCCAGTTCATGCGGCCGTAGCGCCCCATCATCACCGCGTCTTCGACCAGCACGGGAAAGTTCCAGTCGATGTCTTCGCTTTGGGGCACATAGGCGACGACGTTGCGCTTGAGCGCCGCGCGCACCGGGTCGCCGAGCACGGTGATCGACCCGGCGGCGAGCGGCACGAAGCCCATGATCGCCTTGAACAAAGTCGACTTGCCGCTGCCGTTCATGCCGACCAAAGCGGTGATCGTGCCGGTGGGGATGGCGAAGCTGGCGTCGACCAGCGCGGTGTGGCCGTTGCGGTAGGTGACGGTCGCCGCGCGGACGTCGATGCCGCCGCCGCCCTCCCCGGCGGCTACGCTCATGCGCCGAGGCCCCGCGCGATCGTCTCGCCGGTGACGCGCAGCATGTCGAGATAGGTCGGGACCGGGCCGCCGGGCTCGCTCAGCGAATCGACGTAGAGCACGCCGCCGTACGCCGCGCCCGTTTCGCGCGCGACCTGCTGCGCCGCGTCCGGCGAGATCGTGCTTTCGCTGAACACCGCGGGGATGCGGTTGGCGCGCACGGCGTCGATGACGCGGCGCACCTGCTGCGGCGTGCCCTGCTGGTCGGCGTTGATCGGCCACAAATAGAGTTCGCGCAAACCCAGATCGCGGACGAGATATGTGAACGCGCCTTCGCTGGTCACCAGCCAGCGCCGCTCGGGCGGGAGCGCCGCAAGCCTCTCGCGGACCGGGGCGAGCGTCGCGTCGATCCGCCCCTTGTACGCGGCGGCGTTACGGCGATACGTCTCGGCGTTCGCCGGATCGTACTTGGCTAGCGCGTCGCGGATGTTGTCGACGTAAGTTCCTCCCGCGGCGGGCGACATCCAGGCGTGGGGATTGGGCTTGCCGGTGTAAGGCCCCTCGCCGATGCCGATCGGCTCCACGCCTTCCGAGACGACGACGCCGGGCACGCCGCGCAGGCTGCGGAAGAACTGCGCGAACCAGAGTTCGAGGTTGAGCCCGTTCCACAGGATCAGGTCCGCGCCCTGCGCCTTGACGAGGTCCTGCGGCGTCGGCTGGTAGTTGTGGATCTCCGCGCCGACCTTGGTGATCGATTCCACGCGCGCCGCCTCGCCCGCGACGTTGCGCGCCATGTCGGCGATGATCGTGAAGGTGGTGACAACGGTGAAGCCCGCGCCGCCCTTGGGCGTGCAGCCCGGCAGGGTGAAGGCGGCGAGCCCGCCGGCCGCGAGCCGCAGCGCGCCGCGGCGGGTGGGCCATTCTTGCCCGCCCGCGACCTCGTTCACTTCGATTCCGATCATGCCCGTCGTCTTCCCGTCGCAACGGCTGTTAAACGATAAAGCGGTATTTGCAATGCCTTGATGATTTAGCCATGGCTATAATTCGCGAGTCTGCACTGGACGATCCCGGATGATCCGACGCTTCCTTCTTGTTCCGACCGCCGCCCTGATCTGCCTTGCTCATCCGGTGGTCGCCCAGGAAACGAACGGGGAGGCTGAGGCCGGCGCTGAGACCGGCAGCGGCAATTCGGCGGACGCCGGGGCGACCGGACGCGAGCCGGCCCTCGATGGCGCCACGCCGCCCCCGGGCGAGGAGACGGAGGCCGCGGTTGCGCTTTCCGCGGTCTACACGGCCGATGTCTGGGGAACGTGCGCGGCGGCCTCGGACGCGGGGCGCGCTATCTCGACAATCTCGATGTGACGCTGACCGTCGATGCCGAACGGGTTTTCGGCTGGCGCGGCGCGACACTGTTCGCCTACGGTCTCTACAACAATGGCCGGCGGTTTTCCGAAAGCCTGATCGGCGATGCGCAGGGCGTGTCGAACATCGAAACGGGCGTCCGCGCCGCGCGCCTGTACGAAGCCTGGGCCGAGCAACGCTTCGCCTCCGACCGCGCGTCCGTGAAGTTCGGTCTCTACGACCTCAATTCCGAATTCGATGCGATCGAGACCGCCGGGCTGTTTCTCAATCCCTCGCACGGCATCGGCCCCGACTTCTCCCAGTCCGGCCGTAACGGCCCGTCGATCTTTCCGTCGACGTCGCTGGCCGTCCGCGGCGAATTCGAGGTCAGCCCGCAATGGCGCGTACGCGCCGCTCTTCTCGACGGCGTTCCCGGAGATGCGGACCGCCCCGGGCGCACCGCGATCCGGCTTAGCAAAGGCGACGGCGCGCAGGTCGTCGCCGAGCTGGACTACCGCCGGCGCGACACCAGGGCCGCGGTCGGGTATTGGCGCTATACCGGCAGGTTCGAAGATATCCACGCCGCGGGGCGGAACGCCGAGCCCGCCATGCGCGGGGGCAATGACGGCCTCTACATGCTGCTCGAACGCCGGCTGACGCGGGAGGAGGCCGACGGACCGCAGGGGCTTGCGGGCTGGCTGCGGCTCGGCTTCGCCGACGAGAGGCTGAACGCGATCGAGCGCTATGTGGGAGGCGGCCTTGCCTACACGGGACCTTTCCGAGGCCGCGACGAGGACCGGATCGGGGTTGCCGCAGGCTTGGTCGGGTTCGGCGGCCCGTTTCGCCGCGCGCCCGCACTTGAGGCGGCAAACAATGTCCTTGAGGCCAGCGAGCTGATCGTCGAGGCGACCTATCGCGCGCCCGTCGCCCGCTGGCTGACGCTGCAGCCGGATGTTCAATACGTGATCCGCCCGGGCGGCCACGCGGCGGTCCGAAACGCGCTGATCGTCGGCTTGCGGGTCGAAGTCGGCTTCTGAGCGCGCGAGCCGTCAGCCTTTGCGAAGCGTCACGGTCATGCGCGCGAAGGCCGCCAGCGTTTCGGTGCTGACATGGTGCTCGATCCCTTCCGCGTCGGCTTCGGCGGTCATCTCGTCGATGCCGAGCGCACGGAGGAAGTCGTGCACGACGCGGTGGCGTTCGCGCGAGCTGTCGGCCACCGCCTGCCCCTGGGCGGTGAGGAAGATCGAGCGGTAGGGGCGGCTCTGGACCAGTCCGAGCCGCTGCAGCCGCTGCACGACCTTGGCGACGGTGGCGCTGGTGACGCCGACATGTTCGGCAAGGTCCGCGAGCCGCGCCTCGCCATTCGCGGCGATCAGGTCGGCGATCAGCTCGACATAATCCTCCGCCATTTCCGTGCTGTGCGCCTCGCGCATGCGCCGGAACGCCGCCGCCCGCCGCGCCGCCCCCGTCAATTCCGTCATCTCGTAAACTCCCGGCAGCCGCGCGCAGGCGGCTGATACAATTCGACACCATTTCGCGCGCCACCGACATACCGGTGCGACAGCGCGGCGGCAAAAGGTCATCAACGCCAATCAGGGCGTCAGGCACGGAGCACCAAGCCATGAAGACCATCCTTCTCGCCATCGCCGCCGCCGGCGTCGTGGCCGCACCCGCCGCCGCGGCGCCCTACGGCCGCGCGTACCAGGTCCAGACGGTCAAGCAGGTCCAGACCGTCAAGCACAAGCGTAACGGCCAAGTGGTGGTGAAGACCCGCCAGGTTGTCCAGCCGGCGCGCGTTGGCTACACGCAGCCGAACCGGCAGGCGCGGCGCTGGGCCAGGGGCCAGCGTTTCGACAGCAGCTACGCGCCCAACTACCGGGTCATCCACAACCCGCGCGCCTACCGGCTGGGCGCCGCGCCCCGCGGCTACCGTTATGTCCAGTCGGGCAACGACGCGGTGCTGGTCGGCATCGCCAGCGGCCTGATCGGCGCCGTTCTGTTCGGCGCGCTGAACTAAGCTGTCGGCGGCGGCTCCGGGCGCGACGTCCGGAGCCGCTGCGACAATTTGCGACAAAAACGATCCCCGGCGGCATAAGCGCGCGACAGGTCGGGTCGATAAGATCATCACAACCAAGGAGACTCATCGTGAAGGCGACCATCATCATATCCGCTCTTGCCGCACTGGCGCTTGGCACCGCCGCATCGGCGCAGCCCGCCGGCCGCGCCGACGTCAACGGCAACGGCAGCCTGTCCCGCGCCGAATTTTCGGCGCAGCTCGACCGCCGCTTCGCGCGGTTCGACACCAACCGCGACGGCGTCGCCACGGCCGCCGAACTGTCCGCGCGCAAGGGCGCTCGTGGCCAGCGCGCCAACCGCGTCGGCCGCGGCGGAAGCCGCGCCACGGTGGCGCAGCGCTTCGCGCGCATGGACGCCAACCGCGACGGCGCGGTGACGCTGGCCGAAATGCAGGCGGTGAGCGAACGCCGCGCCGAGCGCATGGAGCGACGCGGCGAGCGTCGCGGCAACCGGCAGGGCATGGCTGGACGGGGCGTGGCCCGCATGGACGCCAATGGCGACGGCGCGGTTACCCGGGCCGAGTTCCAGGCGCAGGGGCTGACCCGCTTCGCCCGACTCGACCTCAACCGCGACGGCGCGGTGACCCCGGCCGAGCGGCAGACGGTGCGCGCCGCCAGGCAGGACCGGCGCGCGCGCTAAACCGACTCAAGGCGGCTGCCGGCGATCCCCATCGCCGGCAGCCGTTTCCTGTTTTCACGCGAGGTCTCATGTCCGACGCCCGGCCGCACCTCCTGATCGTCGACGACGAACGCTCGATCCGCGAGCCGCTCGCGGCGTATCTCAGCAAGGAAGGCTATCGCGTCACGCAGGCCGCCGGCGCGGAGGCCGCGCGCGCGGCGATGACGGCCTACGCGATCGACCTCGTCGTGCTGGACATCATGATGCCGGGCGAGGACGGGTTCAGCCTGTGCCGCCATATCCGCGCCACGGGCGACCTGCCGGTGATCATGCTGACCGCGCGCACCGACGACACCGACCGCATCGTCGGGCTGGAGATGGGCGCCGACGATTATGTCGTCAAACCGTTCAACCCGCGCGAACTCGTCGCGCGCATCAAGGCCATCCTGCGCCGCGCGGCGGGCGGCGCGGTTCGCCAGCGCGCGCCGGACAGCGACAGCTACGCCTTCGGGTCATGGGTGCTGAAGGCGGGCGAGCGCGCGTTGGTCGGCACCGACGGCGTTTCGGTGCCGCTGTCCACGGGCGAGTTCAACCTGCTGGTGACGCTGGTGACGCACCCGCGGCAGGTGCTGACGCGCGATCAGCTGCTCGACCTGACGCAGGGGCGCGAGGCGGCGGCGTTCGACCGGTCGATCGACAACCAAGTCAGCCGCCTGCGCCGCAAGATCGAGGCGGATCCCAAGGACCCGCAACTGCTGAAAACCGTGTGGGGCGGCGGCTACACGCTGGCGGCGGAGGTCACGCGGCCGTGATCGCCGCGGCGCTGCGGAGGATCGGCCCGCGCAGCCTGGCGGGGCAGCTCGCGCTGCTCGTCGGGGTCGCGCTGTTCGTGGCGCAGGCGATCAATTTCGCGCTGTTGCTGGGCGAAAGGCGCGAACGGCGCGCCACCCAGCTGGTTGCGCCCGCGGTGGTGCGGCTGGTCCGTGCCGCCGACCGCTTCGAACGCGGCGGGCTCGCCCGGCGGGCCGGTCCGCGGCGCGTCCAGGTCGGGCCCCGGAGCGGGGTCACGGCGGCGATGACCCGCCAACCCCTGATCGAGCGCCGCGTCGCCGCCGCGCTGGCCGACGCCGGCGTGTCCGCGCTGGAGGTCCGCGCCGCCGAGGCGCCCGCCGACGAGACCCTGCGCCAGCCCCGCGCCGCGCGCCGCCCGCCCGCGGCACGCATGCTGGTCCTGTCCGTCCGCATGGACGCCGACCGCTGGCTGACGCTGCGTGCGCCCGTGCGCGACGGCGAGCGCGTATTGGTCGCGCGACTGCTGGGTGAAACGGCGGTGCTGTACGCGCTGCTGCTGCTCAGCGTCCTATGGATCGGCCGGCGCGCGGCGCGTCCACTGCACGAGTTGGCCGGCGCCGCCGCCGCGTTCGGCGGGACCGCCGCGCCGGGGCCGGTGGCGGAACGCGGCCCCGCCGACATTCGCGTCCTCATCCGGGCGTTCAATGCGATGCGCGACCGCCTGGTCGCGACGCTCGCGGAAAAAGACCGCATGCTGGGCGCGATCGGTCACGACCTGCGCACGCCGCTGGCGTCGCTGCGGCTCCGCGCCGAAGCGCACGACGACCCGGCCGAGCGCGCGCGCATGGCCGACACGATCGCCGAAATGAGCCAGACGCTGGACGACATCATGGCGCTGGCGCAGGTCGGCCGTTCGCACGAGGCCGCCGTGCGCGTCGACCTGTCGGCGCTGGTGGACGCCATTGTCGAGGATCTGCGCGACCTGGGCGGCGACGTTGCGTTCGAACCCTCCCCGCGTGTGCCCGTCGCGCTGCGTCCCGTGTCGACGCGCCGCGCGATCCGCAACCTGGTGGAAAACGGCCTCAAGTACGGCGGCCGCGTCGTCGTGCGCGTCCGCACCCGCGGCGGGGCGGCGATCGTGCAGATCGACGACGCCGGGCCCGGCCTTCCGCCCGACCAGCTCGAGCGCGTATTCGAAAGCTTCACGCGGCTGGAGGGCTCGCGCAACCGCGACACGGGCGGCGCGGGCCTGGGCCTGGCGCTGGCGCGCGGCATCGTGCGCGATCAGGGCGGCGACATCGTGCTGGAGAACCTGGCCCCGCGCGGGCTTCGCGCGACGCTGTCGCTGCCCGCCAAATATGCGGAGCCGACGGGCGCAGACCGCCGACGCCCAGGCCGCGCCCTGGGGTCGGACGCCATCGGCAGGTGGCCGCCCCTCGTTCCTTAAGGGGTTGTTGAGCCTGATCTGCGACAAGCGGCCGGACTTGATCGCTCGCCCGGAAGGACACGACGCCCTGCGCTTACCCCTGCTCTTCCTGCGGCGTGAGCGCGCGATGCCGGCACCTATATACGTGGACCTCGTCTGCGTTCTGATGGGCGGACGCCTGCCGATCGCGGTGATGGCGTGCACGGTGGCGCTGGTCGCCTTCTTCAGCCGCGATGCCGCTTGGGCGGCCTGGATCCTCCCGGTCGGCGCGGCGGTGCTCGTCATGCTTGGGATCCGCTATCGGCTCGTCGTCGACGCCCTGCGCCGATGGCGGTCGGCGCCGCCCACGGAGCGCGAGGCGCGAGCTTGGGAAGCGCGGTACGCGCGCGTCATGCTCGCATACGCCTTGTTGCTCGGTGCGATGAACGCATCGATCGCGCTGGACGGCGACCTCGCCTCGCACCTGCTGGTCGTCGCCGCGATCTTCGGCTTCTCCGCGGGCCAGGTCGCGCGCGGTTCGGCGCGCCCGCGGCTGTGCGGCGCGGTCGTGCTGTCCGCCGGCCTGCCCACGGCGCTGGGCTTCGCGGGCCGTGCCTTTTTCGAGACCGACCTACGCGCCGCGGGCGCCTATGCCGCGGTGAGCCTGTTGATCGTCGTCTACGCCTTCTCCAGCCTGGAGACGATCGCGTTCAACTACCGGACGCTGCTGTCGCAGCTCGAGGCGAAGCGCCACCTAGCGGGGCTGGCTCGCCTCGATCCGCTTACCGAACTGCCGAACCGCCTGTCGCTGCGCGAGAAGCTGCAGATGGCCTTCGCCAACGGAGGCCGGCAAGCGGGGTTGGCGCTGCACCTGGTCGATTTGGACGGCTTCAAGAGCGTCAACGACAGCCACGGCCATCCCGTAGGCGACAAACTGCTGCAGGAGGTCGCCGCCAGGTTGCGCTCGATGCTGCGCGCGGGCGACGAAGCCTACCGGGTCGGCGGCGACGAGTTCGCCATCGTCCAGATGGACGTCGCCGGCCGCAGCGAGGTAGAGTTCCTAGGCCGCCGGATCATCAAGCTCCTGGGCAAGCCGTACGATATCGGCGGCGTGTCGATCGTTATCGGAGCGAGCGACGGCACGGCGCTGGGCCAGGACGCCAGCGACCTGGAGATGCTCATTGAACGCGCCGACGCGGCGCTCTACACGGCCAAGAAGGACGGCCGAGGTGTGGTGCGTAAATGGTCGAAGGGTTCCGGTGCCGGTCGTCTGGCCGTTGTTTAGGCGATTCGCTCCTGAGTCGCCGCTCGCGGTTAGGCGGCGCCCGATGGAGGCACCGCTCCCAACTTCGTCGACATGTACGGCAGGCCGTGGGCAACTGCGCTTGCCTCAACGCGCCGCTGTTGCGGACGGCTTGCCCGGTACGGCGACGTCGACTCGATGAAGATGATCGAGAGCCCTCAGAACCGGGAACCGACCCACGCTCCTGCCCGTCAGGCAGGTCCCTGGTGGGCGTTTGTGCGGCATCCCCTTGTCAAGACAGCCGTCCAACCACCATGCAACTTCCGTTTATCAGCGCGTCCGGCTCCTCGGCGGCTGTCCGGCGGGCAGCGCAGAAAGGACAATCTGGTGCTCACCCGCCTTTATCGAACGGCGTTTTGGGCAGCCGCCCTTTTCGCCTTGGTCATGGCCTCGCTGCCCCAGCCGCCGCAGCTTCCAGGAAGCCCAGGCGACAAGGTCCAGCACATCATGGCTTTCGCCGTGCTCGCCTGCCTTGCAGCGCTTGCCTTCCCGCGCGCTCGACTGCCGCGTCTCGCGCTTGCGCTGTCGGCATTCGGAGCCGCGATCGAGATCGTTCAGATGATCCCCCGGCTACACCGAGACGCAAGCTGGTTCGACTGGATGGCCGATACGGCAGCTGTCGTTGTAGTCTTCGGCCTGGTTCGGGTTCTTCGCAGTGGTGCGTTGCCTAGCTGGGGTAAGCGCCTGGGCGCAGACTAGCCCAGGGATTGGTCGGCGTCGCCAATCCATGCCGTTCTTGCAGTTCGGCCGAAAGAGTACCCGGACCGTATAGCTGATCGGTGCTCTGAACGAAGCTACGGTCGTCATCCGAAGCCAGCACCACCAAGACAAAGCGCTGAGCGCCGTAGGTGCGTTCCCCCACGACCGTGACGCCACGCAGATCGACCGTCTTTCCGACGACCGCTTGACCGGCGGACTGATCGGCAAGTTCGTCACCGGTGCGAGGGCGCCAGACCACCTTGAAGCCTCTGGGAACACGCTTCCAAGCCGCAGGGCCTACCCGCAGCAGGTCGCAGCCGCAACGATGGCATCGGCCAAACTCATGATCCTGGTTGCGTACGCCGCGCGCTAAAACAGAATGCCGGCCCAGTGCGCATTTGATCGGCATTGATTCGGCTCCCGGCTTGCAGCGAGGGTAAGCTAGTGCATCAACCTGCGCGAGTCCGGCTGGTCCGATGAATGTCCGAGCGCCTGGACAGTCGATCAGCTCCGGACCACTCCGTATCGAAGCGAGACCCGAGGACAACGGCTGAAAGCGGCGCATGGTACGGCACGCGCAAACGCGCTTATGCTGGAGGGATGACAGAACCAGGTTCGAAGCCGCTCTCGATCAAGGAACGCATCGGCGACGCCACGGGCATGTCGGACAAGCTTCTTCACGTGCACGGAGGCATGGCCATTTTCCTGCTGAGCGCGATGGCACTGGGCAAGCCCTTGTCGGACCCGCTGCCGCTGCTGATCGTCGTGGCGGCCGAGCTTGCGAACGAGTTGCGCGACCGGATCATCAACGGCTCGTGGCGCTGGGCGGACACGCTCGGGGACATCGCCAGCACTCTGTTCTGGCCTGTCCTGATCTTCGCCTTTCTGCGGCTATCTCCGGCCGGCTGAGGCGGTACTGCCGACCTTCGGTCCGCAACCGACTACTTCGCGCGCGATGCCTGTTATGCGCTTGCCCGAACAGGAGAGAGCCGCCCCGGCTTTCGGCAGGACGGCTCTAACGCGTTGATGTTGCTGGTGCTGCTTAGGTGACTCGAACACCTGACCCGATCATTACGAAGGCTAGTGACGCGAAACGAAAAGCCTGTTTGCTACAGTGCCTTACAGCGCACTGAGCATGCATCATGATAATCGCCCCAACCATGCCCCAAAATGACGTGATGCCCGATGTCTCGCTTTCCTTAGCCAAAGTGCTTTCGGCAGGATATGCCAGCTTTTTCGACCTCCTCTGGACCCACGCAAAGGCCGCCGCGGAGCGTCAATTCAGCGCCTCAAAGGGACGGGGCGTTCGCTTGCCCTTTGTTCGGCTTGTCAGGTGGAAACGCCTGCAGCGATCGCAGCGGTAAGGCCGCAGGTCCAGTTCCGAGCGTAGCACGGCTTGGCACGCGTCGTCCTCCGTCAGATACTCGGACTTTCTGCGGCAGACGCTTAGCTTCGTACGCATCGGACCTGGCCCGTCTAACAGTGAGAGCCAACCTTAGCCTGCGGCCAATCGGAAGCGTATGTCCGCAATGAGTGGAAAGCGGACGTTAGCACCACTGATACTAATTAGAAGCTAATTAGTTCACCTGTGATCCAATAAATGACATGCAACGTACAGAAGACAGTCAAGGCAAGTAACATCCAGGCCTTCGCCACGACAGGATTATATTTAAATAGCAAGACCGTTCCTGGTATTGCAAGTAACAAGACCATTCCTGCAATCAGCACGCTCCAAGTAATAGCCATGTCACCTAACTTTCAATTCTCGCGCCCTGCTACTTGCGCCTAGAGTGATGATCGCTTTCTAAACTCTAGCACGAATTAATGGTTTCCCGCTTTGGATCAAGGTCGAGCGTTTATGGGACATCGGCGCTATAGTGTTCCAGACGCCGCCGTGCTGCAACTTCCGCAATGAGTGGAAAGCGGACGTTGCGGCTCAGGGGCGAATTGGCTTTCCTTCCTTATAGGGCCAGTTTTTTTTCACGGTCAGAGTTAAGTAGGCGGTCTTCGTACGCGGCGCACGACTGATCAATGTGCAGATAGTAGACCTCAGGGCCGCCAATCAGCAGCATCCGCGACCGTTCCCCACGCTTCGAAAGTGCGATGCTACAACTGTATTGCTCCCCCACTTTAATGATGTTCTGCCGAGGGCCTTTGAGGACGCAATAGGAGAGAACTGACGCGTTCTGCCTGCCGGGAGTGAATGGGCGAATGACTTCGCCGTCGATGATCGCCGCTGCGCGGGAAACTCCGGCTTGTGCGGATTGCCTCATTTGCGCGGGTCCCCAACCACGGGGCACCACGACCGAACATGCTTGTGCTTGTTAAGCGGCTAAGCTGAGAGCGCAAAAGTAAGCTAACGAGAGGATGTGGGACATAGGAGCAGCTTTGCCGTCCGGCTTGGATGTCCGCAATGGGTGGATGCTGTTGAAGAAGTCGGCTTTTGGCAGGAGCTGACGGCGGGCGTGCGCGCGACGAGCGGCGTTGTTCCGCTTAGGCGGGCACTGGCTGGCTCGGCATTGGGATGAGCTTGGCCATCTTGCGTAG
>DASQNO010000022.1:0-4518 GCA_035644935.1 Sphingomonadaceae bacterium | reverse complement strand
TCGAACATGTGGTCCCCCCGGAGTGTCGGCTGCACCTTAAGCGGTAAATTCGGCCGGTAGAAGTGGCAGGCCGATCATGATCTCGTGCGTCAGGTCGCCGCCTTCGGGCTGCATGGCGAGCGCGAGGAGGAGTTCGGCGCCTTCCGGTTCGACCGGTCGGCTGTAGAGCATGCAGGTCTGACGGATGGAGGAGACCGGCGGGCCGGTGCGGTCTTCGAAAACGTCCTCCCACAAGGACACGGGGTCCTGGTCGGAAAGGTCGCCGGGGTACCAGAAGCGGTCGAACGGGGGCAGGCCGGGCTCGTTCCATTCCGCGCGGCGGAGGCGGGCGAGAAAGGTCGCCTGTTCCTGGCGGCTGGCGGGATATTTGCTGGAATGCGGGTGAAAGATCGTGAAGTCGTCGGCGTCCGAACCGTCGGCGAGTTCGGACACCGCCTGCAGCATGACATCGTCGTTTGTGTAGAAGCGGTGAACATGGCTGCCGTCGTCGAGCTTGATGCGCCCCTGCGCGCTGATGTCCAGCGTGTCCCGGCCGAGGTCGAACGAGCTTTCGTTGAGGCGGCGCCACGCGAGCGGATCGAGGCGGACGCTGCGCCCGACGGTGACGTTGCGGACCACGGGAAGTTCGGGCGGCGGCGGTTCGGGTGTGGTGCCGAAAAGCTTGCTGAAGATCATGCGGGGACGGTTCCGTTAAGCGGGGGCGAGCCGTTCGGCGGCGACGTAGAACAAGCGGTCGCCGGCGGCGACATTGCCGAACACGTCGAAACGGAAGGCGGCGCGGTCGTCGGCGGAGGCGGTGGCGAGCAGGGTGGCGCCGCGTTCGCGCAAGGCGTCGGCGGTTTCGCGGAATGGACCGCTGCGCGTTGCGGTCATCGAGAACAGGGTCGCCCCGGCATCGGTGTGGCTGACAAGCTGGGCCAGCAGGTGGCTGGAGCCGGGGTCGTTGAGGGCCTTGACGACCAGTTCGACCGAGCGGGCGAGGACAACCTCGACCTCCGGGCAGTGGGCGGTGAGCAGGTGGGCGTTTTCCTCGTCGTGGAAGAAGCAGACGATGTGGCCGCCATTGTTGTTCATGGCGGTGACGGCGAGCCCGGCGCTCAGCGTTTCGGCGTCGGTGCGCCCGAACACGATGATCTTGGCGGCGTCGGCGATGCCGGCGCGGGCGAGGTCGGCAGGCGCGGTGAGGCTGCGCGCGCGGACGTAGCGGAAGCGTTCGTCGTCGTTGTCGAGTTCGTCGGTGGCGAGCAGCACGATCTGCGCGGCCCCGTCCGCGACGAGTTCGTCAATCATGCGCGGCGTGCGGTCGCGGTCGTAACCGACGAGGATCGTGCCGCCGGTCATGCGCGCGTAATTACCATGACCCTGCCGCCGCCGCCGCCAGGAGGCCGAGAGCGCACCGAACGCCTTGGCGATAAGCGTGGTGAACGCTGCGATTGCGCCGGGAAAGATGAAGAACGAGGTGACCATGCGGCCCATGTCCGACTTGGGCGTCAAGTCGCCGTAGCCGACGGTCGTGGCTGTAGTCGCGTAGTAGTAGAGAAAGCCGACCGGGGCGACGAGGTCCGCCTCGCCCGCGGCGCGGAGCAATTGCCAGCTGACGAGCATGTGGAGCAGCAGGACGAAGAGAAGGACCGTCCAGTGCAGGTCGCCGACGGCGTGGTAGAGCCGCCGCAGCACGATCGCGAGGGCCGTCTTGGGCGGTCGTTTCGAGGCCATCGGTCACCTGCATTTCGCAAGTCATCGTGCGGTGCCGCCCTTGCCGGGTCAAGCGCTTCTGCTATCTGCGGGGCGACATGGGCGAGGGGAGCGGACGTTTGAACGACCAGGCACCGGGAAACTGGACGATCGGATCCTTGAGCGAGGCGCTGAGCCGCGACCAGTTCGCGGGCGAGATCGCCATCGAGCGGGTCGAGGGCGCGGAGCCGGTGCTGATCGCGCGCATGTGCAACCACGGCGACCTGCCGATCTACCTGAGCCTGGCGGGCGAGCAGATCGTCGTGTCGACGCTGCTGTGGCCGGTGGACGAGCAGGCCGATGCATCGGAATTCAACGCATTCCTGCTGAAGGCGCAGAAGATGGTGCCGTTGTCGAACTTCGCGATCACCGAGATCGAGGGGCGCGAGTTCTACGAACTGATCGGCGAACTGTCGGCGGAATCGAGCCTGTCGATGATCCTGCTGGAGTTGCGCGTGCTTGCCGAGAACGCCATTTCCGCCGCCAGCGATCTTCGCGACGCGTTCGCGGCCAATTAGGAGCTATTGAAGACATGGCCATGTGGAAACAGCTCGTCGCCCTGGTGCGGGGATCCGCGTTCGAGGCGGGCCAGGCGGTGACCGACGCCAAGGCGCTGACCATCCTGGACCAGCAGATCCGCGACGCCGGCGCGGCGCAGGCCAAGGCGCGCGACGACATGGCGACCTTGGTCGCCAAGCGTCGGATGATCGAAAAGGAAATCGAAGCGCTGGAGGCGCAGCGATCCAAGTACGAATCCTCGGCGCGCGCGGCGATGGCCAAGGGCGACATGGACCTGGCGCGGCAGGTTGCGGAGCGGCTGTCGACGATCGAGGCGGAAGTCACGACCAAGCAGCCGGCGATCGCCGACATGCGGTCCGCCGAGGACCGCATGCGGCAGATCATCAGTTCGACCGACGGCAAGATCGAGGCGTTCCGGCGCGAGATCGAAGTCGTGCGGGCGCAGGAGAGCGTGCAAAAGGCGCAGGCGTCGGTGGCGGCGAGCCATGGCGGCGCGCAGTCGCAGCTGGGGTCCGCGGCGGGCAGCCTGAAGCGGCTGAAGGAACAGCAGATGATCCGCGAGGAGAAGTTCCGCGCGGCCGACGAGCTGGAGGACATGCGCACGGGCGGCGACCTCGACAAGAAGCTGCGCGACGCGGGGCTGCTGGGCGGATCGTCGAGCGCCGACGACATCCTGGCGCGGCTGTCCGCGCCGCCGGAGGGCGAGCCGCTGCGGCTGAATGCGCCCCACAAGGATTCACTGTCGCTGCCCAAGGAGTAGCGCGCATGCGCCGCGCCGCCATCGCCGAGCGCGCCGGGTGGCGCGACATCGCGGACGCCCAGGGGTTCACGTTCCACCACGACGGCGGCGAGCGATATTGGGACGAGCGCGCCTGTTACGTCTTCACGCTCGAACAAATCGAGCGGGGGATCGAGGAGCCGACGGTCGAGTTGCACGCCATGTGCCTGGACCTGGTGGCGGACG
The DNA here is from genome assembly GCA_035644935.1 of Sphingomonadaceae bacterium. Classification (GTDB taxonomy): domain Bacteria; phylum Pseudomonadota; class Alphaproteobacteria; order Sphingomonadales; family Sphingomonadaceae; genus CADCVW01. The sequence goes on along the minus strand of DASQNO010000022.1, from coordinate 1,301 downwards.
TCGTCGGCAGCCAGGAGATGATGGAGCGGCTGGCGATCCCGGCCGAGCACCGCGACTTCGTGGCGGCGTCGTGGAAGGCCAATGCGCCGTCGCTCTACGGAAGATTCGACTTCGCGTACGACGGCGTGGGGCCGGCCAAGCTGCTGGAATATAACGCCGACACGCCGACCAGCATCTACGAGACGGGGTTCTTCCAGTGGGCGTGGCTGGAGGCGCTGATCGCGGACAAGCGGGTGCCGGACGGCGCCGACCAGTTCAATTCGCTGCACGAGAAGCTGATCGCGCGGTTCGGCGAAATCTTCGCAAAGGGCAGCTTCGTCCACTTCACCAGCGTCGAGAGCGAGGTCGAGGACCGGCAAACGGTGCGGTATCTGGAGGACCTCGCCCGGCAGGCGGGGCTGGAGCCCAAGTTCGTCGCGATCGACAAGATCGGGATCGATGCCGACGGCAAGTTCGTCGACGAGGAAAGCTTCATCGTCGGCGCGATCTTCAAGCTGTACCCGTGGGAAGACCTGCTGCGCGAGCGCTATGCGGACAAGCTGACGGGGGCGGGCACGCTGTGGCTGGAGCCCGCTTGGAAGGCGGCGCTTTCCAACAAGGGCATGTTGCCGCTGCTGTGGGACCGGCACAAGGGCCACCCCAATCTGCTACCGGCGTTCTTCGACGGGGACGCCGCGGGCAAGGCGGAGCTTGGGAATTCCTATGTGCGCAAGCCCTTGTTCTCGCGCGAGGGGTGGGACGTCGAGCTGGTCGACGACGGCCGGCGCATGAAGGGGCGTCCCGCCGGCTACGGCGAGGAGGGGCATGTCGTCCAGGCGCTGGCGCGGCTGCCGCGGATGACGGGCAAGTACCCGGTGGTGGGATCGTGGATCGTGGGGGCGGAGGCGGCGGGGCTTTCGATTCGCGAGGATCGCAGCCGCGTGACGCGCAACCTGTCGCGGTTCGTGCCGCACGTGATCCTGGACGAGGGCGTGGAGATATCCTGACAGGACCGCGCGTCATCCCGGCGGAAGCCAGGACCCAAGGTCGCGGCGCTCGGTGTTCTTGGGCCCCGGCGTTCGCCGGGGTGGCGATGGTTGAAGGTTCGCGTCCGTGAACCTGCGGCACATCGAGATCTTCCACGCGGTGTACGTCAACGGGTCGGTGAGCGCGGCGGCGCGGGCGCTGAACGTGTCGCAGCCATCCGTTTCCAAGATGCTGCGGCACGCGGAGTCGCTGCTGGGCTTTCCGCTGTTCGAGCGCACCGCGGGCGGACTGGTCGCGACCGAGGACGCGCATGCGCTGTTCACGGAGGTCGGCGA
>DASQNO010000021.1:0-6288 GCA_035644935.1 Sphingomonadaceae bacterium | reverse complement strand
GCCGTGCGCGCGGTGATGACCGGGATCGTCATCTCGCTGGTGTTTGGTTCGATCACGCTGGTGATGTGGCAAGGGGCGCTGGACGTCGCGTCGGGCGCGCTGTCGGGCGGCGCGATCGCCGCGTTCGTGCTCACCGGCATCATCGTCGCAGGTGCTTTCGGCGCGCTGACCGAGGTGTACGGCGACCTCATCCGCGGCTCGGGCGCCGCGGCCCGCTTGGCCGAATTGCTGGCCGAGACGCCGGCCATCGCCGCGCCGGCGCGACCGCTCGCCCTCCCCCGGCCTGCCCAAGGCCGGCTGACGTTCGATCGGGTGACCTTCCGCTACCCCACACGTCCCGACGTATCCGCGCTCGACGGCTTTGACCTCGACGTCGCGCCCGGAGAGACCGTCGCGGTGGTCGGCCCCTCCGGCGCGGGCAAGTCCACCCTGTTCCAGCTCGCGCAGCGCTTCTACGATCCGCAGGCCGGGCGCGTGCTGCTCGACGGCGTGCCGCTCAGCGAAGCTGATCCGGCCGATGTCCGCGCCCGGATCGCCATGGTGCCGCAGGAAACTGTCATCTTTGCCGCCTCCGCGCGCGACAATCTGCGCTACGGCGACTGGGACGCAGAGCCCGACGCGGTGATAGACGCCGCCCGCGCGGCCAACGCACATGATTTCCTAAGCGCGCTGCCCGACGGTTACGACACCTATCTCGGCGAGGGCGGGGCGCGCCTGTCGGGCGGTCAGCGCCAGCGCCTGGCGATTGCCCGCGCCATCCTTCGCGACGCGCCGCTGCTGCTGCTCGACGAGGCGACCAGCGCGCTCGACGCCGAGTCCGAGCGGCTGGTGCAGGACGCGCTGGAGAAGCTCATGAGCCATCGCACGACGATCGTCATTGCGCACCGCCTCGCCACCGTCCGCGCCGCCGACCGCATCATCGTGATGGACGCGGGCCGCATCGTCGAGGAAGGCACACATGACAGTTTGTCGGGCCGCGGCGGCCTTTACGCGCGCTTGGCGCGGCTGCAGTTCGAAGGCCTCGCGGCTTGACGGCGGCCGGGCGCGCGGACGGCACGCGCCCGGCGCTTTAGGGCGCAGGTGACCGCTCTCCTCTACGTCGCCGCCGCGCTGGCGGAAATTGCGGGGTGCTTCGCCTTCTGGGCATGGCTCAAGCTCGGCAGATCGGCCTGGTGGCTCGCGCCGGGCATGGCGGCGCTTGCGACGTTTGCATATCTGCTGACCCGAATCGAGGCGGACCATGCCGGGCGCGCTTTCGCCGCATATGGTGGGGTCTACATCGCCACTGCCCTGGCGTGGCTCTGGCTCGTCGAGGGCGCACGACCGGATCGCTGGGATCTGCTCGGCGGCGCGATTTGCCTTTCCGGAGCGGCGATCATCCTCCTGGGGCCGCGCGCGGCATAGCACTGTGCTGCGGCCACCAGCGGCTAGGTGGATCCGCCGCGGGCAGAGGCGCCACTCGCGGTCAGTAGAGACGGTACTGCTGCTGTACCTGGTCGGTTGAGCTGTGGCGTATGTCCACGACCCGAGAAAATGCACGCAGAAGAAAGGCTAAGTGGTTCGCCAAGGGCAACAAAAAAGGGCGGCTCGAAGGCCGCCCTTTTCTAAAATTTCAGCGTCAACATGAAACGTTTTAAAACTTTCGATACTGCTCGTTGCCGACAAATCCCATCTTGTCGACGCCGACGCGCTTGGTGACGGCCAGCACTTCGTCAACCCTTTCGTAGCGGGCGTTAGGGTCGGGCTGAAGGTGCAATTCCGGCGTGGGGTTCATCTGCTGCGTCAGATCCAGATACTGGGTCAACGTCGGCAGATCGACCACTGCGCCGTTCCAGAAAACAGAACCCGCCGGATCGATGACGATCTTGTTCTTGACCGGATCGACGACGACCTCCGGCTGATTCGGATTGGGCTGCGGCAGATCGAGCTTCACCGCGTGTGTCTGGATCGGGATCGTGATGATGAACATGATGAGGAGCACGAGCATAACGTCGATCAACGGCGTCGTGTTCATTTCCATCATCGGTTCGCCTTCGGCATTCTCCGAAGACATCTGCATGCTCATGGGGGTACGCTCCGATTAAGAGGAATTAAGCGCGCGTGACCGCGGTTCCGGCCGGCGGTTCGGAAATGAACCCGACGCGGGCGAACCCCGCCGACTGCATCGTGTACACCGCGCCGCCGATGCACTTGTATGGCGTGTCAATGTCGCCGCGGATGTGCACTTCGGGCATGTTCTCGGCCGTAAGATTCTCGGGACCACCGAGCCTCTTCACTTCGAGCTCCAGTTTCGCCACCGCCTTATTGTACAGCTCTTCCGAATTCACGCGCTGCAGCATCCAATAGACTTCGCACCCGCCCGCGCCGTCGCCGCGAATGGAGAGGGAGACGTTCTCTGGCTTAGTTATGGTGGTCTTGTACACGACCTTTGGCAACGTCACCGGAACCGTCTGGATAACCACGGGAATGGCGATCAGAAAGATGATCAGGAGCACCAACATCACGTCGACGAGCGGCGTGGTGTTGATGTCCGTCATCGGGGAGTCGTCATCGCCTTCGGAGGGGGTGCTCATCGCCATTTTATTCGGGCTTTCCGTAGACTCAGCAGAGATGATCCGAGGGAAACAAGGGCGGGGTCTCCCCCGCCCTTTGCTTAGACGCGCGTGTTGGTGCCGCCGACGCCCGGGGTCGCCTGCGCGCCCGTCGGGGTCATGCCGGCGCGCAGCGGCTCCTGGCCGGCCTGCGTTCCGCTCGACTTGGCCGCGCCAGTCGTCTTGGTCGAAGTCGTCGATGCACCGCCAGCCGTCGCGGTCACCGGCTTCAGGCTGCCACCCGAGACCATGTAGCCAAGCACATCGTTGGAGAAGCCAGACAGATCATGCATGATCGCCTTGTTGCGGCGAAGCAGCCAGTTGTAGCCGAGCACGGCCGGCACTGCCACGACCAAGCCGAGCGCTGTCATGATGAGCGCCTCGCCCACCGGCCCCGCGACAACGTCGATCGACGCCTGACCCGATGCGCCGATCTTCACAAGCGCGCGATAGATGCCGACCACTGTGCCGAACAGACCAATGAACGGCGCGGTCGAACCCACGGACGCGAGAAAAGCCAGACCTAGACCCAGCCTGGAGCCGATCGCCTGCTGGCTCCGGTTGAGCGAACCGTGCATCCAGTCGTGCGCTTCAACCGGGTCGGTCAGTTTGGTGTGCTGCTCCTGCGCAACCAGACTGTCGTCGACGATCTGGCGATAGGCCGAGTTCGCTTCCAGCTTGTTCGAACCTTCGCGAAGGTTTGGCGAATTCCAGAAGCGGGCCCGGACCTCCTTACCCTGCTTCATGATCTTCTGCTGTTCGAACAACTTGGTGATGATGATGTAGAAGGTCACCACCGACATTAACACCAGGATACCGAAAACCGACTGCGCGATGAGGCCGCCTTCCTCCAGCGCCGCTCGAAGGCCATAAGGGTTTTCGGCTGCGGGGGCGGTGGCGGCGGCCGCGAATGCTAGAAAAGTCATATGTCGGATCCCTTCGGATAAGTCTTGGAACGTTTGATGAAGCGGTGTCGGTTATTCAGTCAAGCGCCACGTGATCGGCGGCGTAGTCATAGAGTCGGCAATGGGATTGCCGTTCTGATCCCTCGCCGGGGTGAACTTTGCCCGTGACCGCAAGATGCGGCAGGTCGTGCTGTCGAGCGACGACGACCCGCTGGACTTGGTCACCACGCAATTCGTCACCCGGCCGTTGGCACCGATATCGAGCCGGGCGCGAACCGAGCCCTGCTCCTCGTTACGACGCGCCGCGTCCGGATAATCGGATTCACCGTCGATCAGGCCGGGCAAGCTCCCCTGAGCCTTCGCAGCTTGCGACACAACAGGCGCCGCCGGTGGAGGAGGCGGCGGAGGCGGAGGCGGCGGAGGCGGCGGAACCGGCGCGGGCGTCGGCGACGGCGGCAGCGGCTGGTAGACGAGGGGCGCGGACGGCGGGATCGTCGGCGTGCTCTGAACGACGTTGGGCGTCTGGACCCGGAACGGCGTCGGCGGCACCACGACCGGCGGGGCAGCCGGCTGCTGCGGCTGCTCGGGCGGCGGCGGCGGCGGGTCCTCCTCAGGCGGCGGCGGCGGCTCTTCCGTAACGTCGAAGACGTTCAGGTCCTTGTTCACCTCCTTGATCGCCTGGTACGCCAATCCGGAGATGAACGCATAACCGACGAGGACATGGATCAGCGCGACCAGAATCATCGCCACGATCCGGTTGGAACTCATTTTTTGATCAGCGTAGGCCATTAACCCGCATCACTCCTGAAACCCGGCTCTGGCGTATTCGCCTAGCGCTTAACCAAAATCAACAACGCAAAAGGCACGATGTGCGTTGCACGAAGCATCAACAACTCACGATTCCGCCTTGCGACCCTATCGCTACGTCTTGGCGGGCGCAATGCTGCTGATCCAGAGGCCGGCGGTTCAAAATGATGCGAGTTCGACGCCGACGCCGACACAGTCCGCATAGATGTCCGGCTTGCGAGTCGACACGCGAAGCGCGGTCACGGCCGGGCGCGCGGCCACGAGGTCGTAGATTTCGCGCGCCACCGTCTCCTGCAGGTTGAAACGCCGGCCGGCTACAAGTCGTGCGATCGCGCGGTGGAGCAGGTCGTAGTTCCACGCGGAGGCCGCGTCGTCGTCCGTCGGAAACGCGGAGGGTGCGACCCAGACCTCCACCGTCACCAGCAACCGCTGCGGACGCCCGATCTCAAATTCGTGAAAGCCGATGTCGACGTCCAACGCATAGCCATCTATGACGATCTTGTGCGTTGCGGGCTTCAAGCCATCCGGCGCGGCAGCGTCAGAACTGGGCCAGTCGGAAACATTCATCGCGGCGTCTCCAGGAACTGAACGTCGCGCGGCAGCCCGAGAAACCGCTGCCCGCCGTCCAGCGTAATCGTCTGCCCCGTCATTGTCGGCGAGGCGATGACGAAGCGCAGCGCCGCCACGATCTGCTCGGCGGTGACGCCCCGCCCGAGCGCGTTGAGCCGGTGCACCGCGTCGAAATTCTCGCGGCTCTGCGGACCGGAAACCAGCGTCACCGATGGGGCGATCGCGTTGACGCGGATGCCCCGCCCGGCGAACGCGCGCGCCGTCAGTTCGGTGAGGCCCGCCAGCCCGATCTTGGACAGGGTGTAGGTGAAGAAGTCCGGATTGGGCGCGGCGAGCTTGGCGTCTTGGAGATTGACGATCAGGCCGCGCGCGCCGGCCGGCACGGCGGCCGCGAACGCCTGCGAAAGCAAAGCGGGCGCGCGCAGGTTGATCGCCAGGTGGGTGTCGAAATCGTCGGCGGAGAAGCCGTTCGCCGAGTCGAAGGCGAAGCGCGACGCGTTGTTCACCAGCAGCGCAGGCGGCGGCAGCCCCTTCAGCGCCAATATGATCGCCGCCGCAGCGTGCGGATCGGCAAGATCGGCGGTGACGATGCGCACTGCGGGATGTGCGCCGAACCGCGACTCCGCCTCGGCCCGCGAAGTGTGACAATGCACGAGCACGTGCCAGCCGTCCGCCAGCAGCGCGTCCGCGACCGCGGCACCGATGCGCTTGGCCGCGCCGGTCACGATGGCGGTGCGCGCGGGCGGGAACTCCGAGTCCATGAGGAGCGCCTCTAGTCGCTGCCCGCCCCGCCCGGCAACGCCCGTTGCCGCTGCCCGCCCCGCCACGCTACAGCGCCTCCCATGCCCTCGCCCGAACCGCCCGCCGACCTCAGCCGCATGTCGCTGGCCGACATCGCGGCCGCGATCGTAGAACGCAAGCTGCCGCCCGTCGCCAACTGGAACCCGCCGCATTGCGGGCACAGCGCGATGCGCATCGCCGCGGACGGCACCTGGTTCCACGAAGGCGCCGCCATTGCGCGGCCGGCAATGGTGCGGCTGTTCGCCACCATATTGCGGCGCGAGCCGGACGGGCGGCACGTGCTCGTCACCCCGGCCGAGAAGCTCGACATCGACGTCGACGACGCGGCTTTCGTGGCGATGGAGGTTAAGAGCGAGGGCGGCGGCCCCACGCGCCGGCTTGCGTTCCGGCTCAACACCGGAGAGGTGGTGGTCGCCGGGCCCGAAAATCGCCTGGCGCTAACCAACCACGGCAACGGACCGCATCCCTATCTCGGCGTACGCGGCGGACTGGAAGCGCTGATCTCGCGTCCCGTCTTCTACGAACTCGCGGACTGGGCGCTGGACGAGGCCGCCGATCCCGCCGGCTTGTGGAGCGACGGCGTCTTCTTCCCCCTCGACGCCGCCTGACATGGA
>DASQNO010000020.1:0-2916 GCA_035644935.1 Sphingomonadaceae bacterium | reverse complement strand
TACAAGGACGAGCCGTCCGACTGGTTCTCGTCCAACGAACGCGACCGCGAGATCTCGGATCTGACCTTCAACATCGGCGCGACGCTCAACAAGGACGGCGACCTCACCTCCGTGCTGTGGGACGGCCCGCTGTTCAACCAGGGCGTGGCGGTAGGCGACCGGGTCGTCGCGGTGAACGACCGCGCGTACAAGGCCGACGACCTCAAGGCCGCGATCGGCGCCGCCAAGACCAGCCGCACGCCCATCCGGCTGCTGGTGAAGTCCGGCGACCAGTTCCGCGCCATCGACCTCGCTTACTACGATGGTCTTCGCTACCCGACGCTGGAGCGCACCGGCTCCGGCCCCTCCTCTCTCGACAGATTGCTGGCCGCCAAATGAAGACGCTCATCGCCACCGTCCTGATTTCTGCGCTGATCAGTCCAGTATTCGCGCAAGATGTTCCCCGGCGTAGGCCGGGGTCCAGCGACACCGCCGGCACGACTGGACCCCGGCCTACGCCGGGGAACTCTGCGGTTAGCCAAACGCGCGATGCGATCGCCCGGATCGAGCGGCTCAACCCCCGCATCAACGCGGTCACCGCCGTCGATCCCACCGCGCTCGATCAGGCGCGCGCGCTCGACCGCGCCCCCACCCGTGGGCGGCTGGGCGGCATGCCGATCCTCATCAAGGACAACATCGAGAGCAAGGGCCCGCTGCCCACCACCGCCGGCAGCCTGGCGCTGGCGAACAACGTTACGGGCCGCGACGCCCCGCTCGTCGCCCGCCTGCGCGCCGCGGGCGCCGTGATCGTCGGCAAGACCAACCTGTCCGAATGGGCCAATATCCGGTCCAACAACTCGATCTCCGGGTGGAGCGCGGTCGGGGGCCAGGTGCGCAACCCACATGCGCTCAACCGCAACGCCTGCGGCTCCTCCTCCGGGTCGGGCGCGGCGGTCGCCGCAGGCATGGTCCCGGCGGCAATCGGCACCGAAACGGACGGGTCGGTCACCTGCCCCGCGGCAGTCAACGGCATCGTCGGCTTCAAGCCAACAGTCGGCCTCGTCAGCCGCACGCACGTCATCCCGATCAGCCACAGCCAGGACACGCCCGGCCCCATGACGCGCACCGTGCGCGACGCGGCTTTGGTGCTGGGCGCGATGGCGGGCAGCGACCCCGCCGACGCGCAGACGCGCGAGGCGGACGCCCGCCGCGTCGACTATGCCGGGCAGCTGTCGGCGCAATCGCTGCGCGGCAAGCGCATCGGCGTGATGCGCTTCGCCACCGGCTTCGGCACGGACGCAGCGTTCGCCGAGGCGCTGCGAACATTGCAGGCGCAGGGCGCGATCCTGGTGGAAATCGACAAGTTCGAGGGCCGCGGCGAGATCGGGTCGAACGAGTTCAAGGTGCTGCTCACCGAACTGAAGGCCGACCTCAACGCCTATCTCGCTACCACGCCGCCGCAGGTGAAGACGCGCACGTTGGCGCAGGTGATCGCGTTCAACAACGCCAATGCGCAACGCGAACTCGGCCTGTTCGGGCAGGAGACCTTCGTCCAGGCCGAGATGACCAAGGGCCTGTCCGACCCCGACTACGTCAAGGCGCGTGCGACCTCGCTACGCAAGGCGGGGGTCGAGGGCATCGACCGGCTGCTGCGGGAGCACGATGTCGTGGCGTTGGTCGGCCCGACGATGTCGCCGGCCTGGCTGATCGATTCGGTCAACGGAGACCAATATGCGGGCGGCGGCGCGGGCGGGCTCGCGGCCGTCGCCGGCTATCCGCACCTCACGGTGCCGATGGGCTTGGCCAAAGGCATGCCCGTGGGCCTGAGCTTCATCGGCCCGAAATGGGCCGACGCGCAGATCCTGTCGCTGGGCTACGCCTACGAACAGGCAAGCCGCAAGATCGTCACGCCGCGTTTCCTGCCCTCGATCGAAGAGGCGGAGCCGGTGAAGAGCCTGTTCGAGCCGGCGCGCGCGACGCGGCGATAGAGTCGCGCCTGGAAGAACTCTTATCGGCCGTTCGCCCTGAGCCTGTCGAAGAGCTTTCCTTCTCCTCGCCCGGAAGGAAAGGGCTTCGACAAGCTCAGCCCGAACGGTAAGTTGAGGACGCCTCTAACCTTCGTCGATCCGATCAGATCGCGGTGATCGCGCCGCCGAGCTGCAGCCGCTCGCCGTTGGTGATGATCACCTTGTCGCCGAGCTTGGCCTGCGCGAACAGCAATTTGGCGAACTCCGTCGGCACGCCGATGCAGCCGTTGGTCGCCGAATCGCGCTCCACCGTGCTGCCGTGGATCGCCACGCCGTCGCTGGTCAGCCGCATCATGTACGGCATCGGCGCGCCGTACAGGTTCGACACGTGCTTGGCCTTCTTCTGCGTAATAGGGAACACGCCAAGCGGCGTCGGCTTGTCGTCCGCGCCGAACAGGATCACCGCCGCGCCGATCTCATAACCGCCGCGGAACACGGACAGCGTCTGCGCGCCGATGTCGACCGTGACCACCAGCGGCCCCGGGGGCACGCCCTTGTCGTCCCAGACGAAGTCGCCGTGCCGGAACGGGCCATCGATGGTCAGCACGCGCTTGATGACCAGCGGATCGGCGGACGCCGCGGCCGGCTGCGCCGCGGACGCTTCGGCGGGATCGAACCGGGCCGCGACCAAGGCAGGGGAAGGCGCGGAAATCGCGACCGCGGGCGGCGCGGCTGCCGTTGCCGACGCGATCGGCGGCGCGGAAGCCGCCCCCCCGTCGCGCGTCAGCACCAACGCCGCGGGCGCCGCGGTCAGCAGCAGCAGCACGCCGACCTTGGCGCCAATCATCCCGTAACCGCCTGTCATGAAGCCAATCCTCGCCGCGCATGATCCCTAACGGCGCGTTTACTATTGGCTAAAAGCGCGAAGACCAGCGGAAGATCCACGCTGTGCCGCCACGAAACGGCGACG
>DASQNO010000019.1:0-16238 GCA_035644935.1 Sphingomonadaceae bacterium | reverse complement strand
TCCGGCCCGGCGAACAACGGCGCGATGCCCCGGCCCCACGGCCCGGCGGCGCGCCCCTGGAGAGACTATAATGACAACGCGCATGCTCATCGACGCGCGCCACCCGGAAGAAACCCGGGTCGCGGTGGTGCAGAACAACCGGATTGAAGAATTCGACTTCGAATCGGCCGATCACAAGCAGATCAAGGGGAACATCTTCCTCGCCAAGGTGACCCGGGTCGAACCCTCGCTGCAAGCGGCGTTCATCGATTATGGCGGCAACCGCCACGGCTTTCTCGCTTTCAGCGAGATCCACCCCGACTATTACCAGATCCCGAAGGCCGACCGCGACGCATTGTTGCAGGAAGAGGCCGAGCACGCCGCCGAGGAGGAGCGCCTCCGCGCCGAGGAGGACGCGCGTCACGACGATCCCGACGACGACTTCGAACATGACGAGGACGACGACTTCGCGGCGCTGGAGGCCGTCGACGGCGATTCTCAGGGCGGCGTGGCCGAGGCGGTCGCAAGCTATGTCGACCCTGCCGACGCCCATGGCGAAGACCATTCGGACGCCCATGGCGAAGACCATTCGGACGCGCACGGGGACGAGCATGCGGCCGACGCCCACGCCGACGAATTGAGCGATCCCGAAGGATCGGACGACTTCGAACCGGCGAACGGCGACATGGGCGGCGGCGGCGGCCGCCGCGGCGGCAGCCAGGCGGACGAGCTGCGCAAGAAGCGCCAGGCGCTGCGCCGCCGGTACAAGATCCAGGACGTCATCCATAGGCGGCAGGTGCTGCTGGTGCAGGTCGTCAAGGAGGAGCGCGGCAACAAGGGCGCGGCGCTGACCACGTATCTCTCGCTCGCCGGCCGCTACTGCGTGCTGATGCCCAACACGTCGTCGGGCGGCGGCATCAGCCGCAAGATCTCCAACGGCGCCGACCGCAAGCGGCTGAAGTCGATCATGGCCGACCTGCAGCTGCCCAAGTCGATGGGCTGCATCGTCCGCACCGCGGGCCTCCAGCGCAGCCAGATCGAGATCAAGCGCGACTTCGACTATCTCGCGCGCATGTGGGACGAGATCCGCGAGAAGACGCTGTCGTCCTCCGCGCCGGCCCTGATCTACGGTGACAGCGACCTGATCAAGCGCGCGATCCGCGACATCTACAACAAGGAGATCGACGAGATCATCGTCGAGGGCGAGGCGAGCTTCCGCGCCGCGCGCACCTTCATGAAGCTGCTCATGCCGACGCATGCGCGCAAGATCCAGCCGTATCAGGACACGGTGCCGCTGTTCCAGCGCTACGGCGTCGAGGACCAGCTGTCGGCGATGTACCAGCCGGTGGTGCAGCTGAAATCGGGCGGTTACCTCGTGATCAACCCGACCGAAGCGCTGGTTTCGATCGACATCAACTCCGGCCGGTCGACGCGCGAGCACAATATCGAGCAGACCGCGTATGCGACCAACATCGAGGCCGCGCACGAGATCGCGCGCCAGCTTCGCCTGCGCGACATGGCGGGGCTGGTCGTGATCGATTTCATCGACATGGAGTCATCCGGGCACATCCGGAAGGTCGAAAAGGCGATGAAGGACGCGCTGCGCAACGACCGCGCGCGCATCCAGGTCGGGCGCATCTCCGGCTTCGGCCTCCTGGAGATGAGCCGTCAGCGGCTGCGCACGGGCGTGCTGGAAGCGTCGACGCGCATATGCGAGCATTGCGAAGGCACGGGGCTGATGCGCACGGCGGCGTCGGCGGGCCTGTCGGCGCTGCGCATGCTGGAGGACGAGGCCGCGCGCGGCCGCGGCGATCGCCTCTGCCTGCGCGCCGGGCGCGAGGCAGCGATCTACGTGCTCAACAAGAAGCGGCGGGAGATCGGCGAGGTCGAGGCGCGCTATGGCGTGCAGATCGAAGTCATGATCGACGCCGGGCTGGAAGGCGCGCGCATGCAGGTGGAAAGCTCGGGCAATCGCCCGATCCCGCGCCCGCAGCTCGAAGCGCCCGCGCAGTACGAGGACGACGACGACGACCTGCTGCCGCTGGAGGAGGAGGAGCCCGAGGCCTTCGCCACCGAGGCGGAGGAAGACGGTCCCGACACGATGCGGTCCGAACGCCCCGAGCGCGGTCGGTCCGGCCGCGACGACGAGGACGCGTCGGGGCGCAAGCGCCGCCGCCGCCGCTCGCGGGGCGCGCGCCGTGACGGGGCACCGAGCCTCGCGCCCGTCGGTGAAGAGGTCGTGAGCCACGACGCGATCGAAGATGCGGATGGGGAAGGCGAGCTCGACGAGGCGATCGCGTCCGACGAGATCGACGAGGCTGAAGGCGCCGCCGCGCGCGGCGACGAAGGCGAGGGCGGCGCGCGCCGTCGTCGCGGACGCCGGGGCCGCCGCGGCGGACGCGGTCGCAGCGGTGAGGGCGCCGAGCGCGTCTCCGCCGATGCCGACGCATCCGTAGAGAATGGCGGGGTCGCGGATCGCGAGACCGCAGATACCGACGAGGCTTTCACCGTAGATACCGACGAGGCTTTCGATGCCGACGCCGTGGCGGTGACCGAGCCGCTGCTGCCGGAGGATGCCGACGTCGGGATCGCGGCGATCGCGCCGGGCGAGAGCCGGTCGGAGGAAACGGGCGTGCTGGTAGAGGATGCCCGCGAAGCGCAGGCTGCGCTGGCCGAGGAGGAGCGCCCCAAAACGCGCCGCCGCCCACGTGCCAAGAAGCCGGTCGGGGATGAAGCCGCTGCCGCTACGGAAGCGGCGCCGGTCGCCGATGCTCCCGACACGGCCGAAACGGTCACGGACGCACCCCCGGCCAAGCCCAAGCGGACCCGTCGCAAGGCGGCGGACGTTGCGGCGGCGGCGCTTGAGCAAACGCTGCCGTTGGCGCCGTCGCAGGTCGGCGTACTGGACGACGGGCCTACGTCTACCGAATTCGAAGGCACGGTAAACGACGGCGAAGCGAACGCTGACGCATCGCTCGAGACGGCCAGCGCCGCGAGCAGTGCCGGGGATGCGGGGCCCACGACTGCCGCGGACGCCGCATCGGCGGAAGAGGCGCCGGCCGGCGAGCCCGCCCGGTCGCGCAGCGGATGGTGGCAGAGGACGTTTGGGTAGCCGCGCCCAGCCTTCTCATCGCGTGAGGAGCCCGCGTCCGCGCGAGGCGGGTTCCTCTAGCGTCCCGCTCACCCGCGGTTCACGTCGGCGCGATCATCGCGGGGCTATGCGCAGCATTACCCGCTTCTTCATGGCCTTTACGGTGCTTTGGGCGGCGCTGGCGCAGCCCGCCTCGGCACAGTCGGTGCTTCGGGATGCGGAAACCGAAACGTTCTTTCGCGATGCGTCCAAGCCGCTGATCGCCGCCTCCGGGCTCAGCCCGAAGAATGTCGACATCGTGCTGCTGCAGGATAAGTCGATCAACGCCTTCGTCGCTGGCGGGCAGCGCGTCTACATCCATAGCGGTTTGATCGCGGAGGCGAGCAGCGTCGGCGAACTGCAGGGTGTCATCGCGCACGAACTCGGCCACGTCGCGGGCGGACACATCATCCGCATCAACGAAGGCGCCAAGGCTGCGACCAGCATCTCCCTGCTGTCGCTGATCGCGGGCGCGGCGGCGATGGCGATGGGCGCGGGCGAGGCGGGCGCGGCGATCATGCAGGCCGGGCAGCAGGCGGCGATGGGCAAGTTCCTCGCCTTTTCGCGCAACCAGGAAGCCAGTACCGACCAGGCGGGCGCAAAGTATCTCGCCGCCGCCGGAATCAGCGGCCGGGGCAAACTCGCCTTCTTCAAGAAGCTGCAGAACCAGGAGTTCCGTTACGGGATCAAGCAGGACGACGGCTATGCGCGCACGCACCCGCTGACCGGCGAGCGCATCGCGACATTGGAGGAAGTGTTCAAGGCCAGCCCGGCATGGACAAAGCCCGACGATCCGGTGCTGGAAGCCCGCTTCCAGCGGGTCAAGGCCAAGCTCGCGGGCTATACGCAGCACATCGATCGCGTGCTCGCGTCCTACCCGGAAAGCAACCAGAGCGAGCCGGCGCTGTATGCACGCGGCTATGCCTGGCACCAGGCCAAGTTCCCCGACCGCGCGGCGCGGGAGATCGCCAAGCTGGTCGCCAAGCGCCCCAGCGACCCTTATTATCTTGAACTGCAGGGGCAGGTCCTGCTCGAAACCGGCAAGCCGCGCGAGGCGCTGGGCCCGCTGCGTCAGGCCGTCGCCCGCGCGCCGGACCAGCCGCTGATCGCCGCGACGCTCGGACACGCGCTGATCTCGACCGAGGACAAGGCGTACTTCACCGAAGCCAAGGACCTGCTTCGCACCGCGGTCAACCGCGACAACAACAACCCTTTCGCCTGGTACCAGCTGGGTATCGTCTATGCGCGAGAGGGCGACGAGCCGCGTGCGGCGCTCGCCACCGCCGAGCGCTACAACCTCGAAGGCAATCCGCGGCTCGCGCTATCCAGCGCGACGGCCGCGCTGCGCGGCATCCCGACGGGCACGCCCGACTGGATCCGCGCGCAGGACATTTCGATGGTGTCCTGTACCGAGATCTTCCGCGAAGCGGGAGGCAAGGCGCGCAGCGACCGCCCGCGCCGTGGGTTCGAAACCTGCGCGGACGCGCGACGATGAAGTGGGGGCAGGGCTTGGCCGTTGGACTGATGGGCGCGGTGCTGGGCGGCGGCGCCATGCTGGTGGCGGCGCCCGCGACCGTCAGCGCGCCGGAGCGCGCGAGGATCGAGCAGGTGGTCCGCGACTACATCCTGCGCAATCCGGAGATCATCCAGGAAGCCGCGCTCAAGCTGCAGTCGCGAGAAGTCGGCAAGCTTGTGTCCGCCAACCGCGCCGCGTTCGAAACGCCGTACAAGAACGCGTTTGCCGGCAATCCGCGCGGCGACGTGACGCTTGTCGAATTCTTCGACTATGCCTGCGGCTATTGCCGGCAAAGCGTCGCGGTCATCGACCGCCTGCTCGCCGAGGACAAGAACCTGCGCGTCGTGTATCGCGAGTTTCCCGTGCTCGGTCCCGACAGCGACGCCGCCGCGCGCGCCAGCCTCGCCGCCGCCGCAGTCTCCTCCGCCAGGTACAACGCCTTCCACCACGCGCTGTTCGCCGCCGGCCGGCCGGAGCCCGCGACGCTGGCGCGCGTCGCTGCGGCGCAGGGCGTGTCGATGGCTGGAACGCCCGAAATCAATGCGGAATTGAGCGCCAACGCGCAGCTCGCCGCCGCCATCGGCGTCCGCGGCACGCCGGCGTTCATCGTCGGGGAAGAGATATTTCCCGGCGCGGTGGCCTACGAGACGCTGAAACAGGCGATCGCCGACGTGAGGGCGGCGCGGAGATAGGCATCATCCCGGCGCATGCCGGGATCTCAGCGGGTGAAGCGCGCGTTGCCTGGACTCACCGAGACCCTAGCCTGCGCTGGAGTGACGTTCAGGAAGCGCCCTTGAACCCCTGCGCGACGACGTACCACTCGCTCGACCCCTTACGGCTCGCCGGCGGCTTGGCGTGCTTGACCGCGGTGAAGTTGCGCTTGAGCTCGGCCACCAGCGCGCTGTCCGCGCCGCCGGCCAGCACCTTGGACACGAACGCGCCGCCCGGCCGCAGCACCTCCGTTGCGAACAGCAGCGCCGCCTCCACCAGCGCCATCGTGCGCAGGTGGTCCGTCTGCGGATGGCCGACGGTGTTGGCCGCCATGTCGGACAGGACGAGGTCGGCGGGACCGCCCAGCGCTTCGGACAGCCGGGCGGGCGCGTCGTCAGCCATGAAGTCCATCTGCAGGATGGTGACGCCGTCCATTGGCTCGGTCTCCAGCAGGTCGATGCCGACCAGCGTGCCCGACGGCAGACGGTGGCGCACGACCTGCGACCAGCCGCCGGGGGCGATTCCGAGATCGACAATGCGGTGCGCGCCTTTCAGGAACCCGAAGCGTTCGTCGAGCTCAATGAGCTTGTACGCCGCGCGGCTGCGATAGCCGTCGGCCTTGGCGCGGCGGACGTACGGATCGTTCAACTGCCGTTCGAGCCAGCGCGTCGAACCGACCTTGCGGCCGCGCGCGGTCTTGACGCGGGTGCGCAGGCCGCCGCCGTCGTTGCTCATAGGTCTGCGCTCATACCACGTACCCGTCGCGCGCCATCAGCCCGCGCAGGATACCCTCGCGAATGCCGCGGTCGGCGATGCCCAGCCGTTCGGTCGGCCAGATATCGAAGATCGCCTCCAGGATCGCGCAGCCCGCGACGACGAGGTCCGCGCGCTCGGTGCCGATGCAGGCGAGTTCGATCCGCTCGTCCAGGCTCATGCGCGACAATCGCGTCCCGATCGCGCGCATTGCGGAGGCCGGCATGACGAGGCCGTCGACCGCGCGACGGTCGTAGGCAGGCAGCCCCAGATGCACGCTGGCCAGCGTCGTCACCGTCCCCGACGTGCCCAGCAGCCGCGGCTCTCCGCTGCCCACAGGCAATGTCTTGGCGAACGGCGCGAACGACGCCGCCACTCGCGCCTTCATGCGGCCGTAGGCGGCGAGGCGTGCGGGCTCGTCGGCGGCCTCGCCGCGCTCGCTTTCGGTCAGGCTGACGACCCCCCAAGGCGCGCTCGCCCAGCCCAGGATGCGCGGCTGCGCCCCGTCGTTGGCCACCAGCACCAGTTCGGTCGATCCGCCGCCGATATCGAAGATCACCGCCGGTCCGTCCCCCGGTTCCAGCAGCGTGTGGCAGCCGAGCACCGCCAGCCGCGCTTCCTCGGCCGGCGGGATGATGTCCAGGGCAATGCCCGTCTCGTCGTGAACCCGTTCCACGAACTCCCGCCCGTTCACCGCTCGCCGGCAGGCCTCGGTCGCGACGGCGCGGGACAGACTGACGTTGCGGCGGCGCAGCTTGTCGGCGCAGACTGCCAGCGCCGCGACCGCCCGGTCCATCGCCGCGTCGCTCAGGCGGCCGCTGGCGGCGAGCCCTTCGCCCAGCCGCACGATGCGCGAGAATGCGTCAACCACGACGAAGCCGCCGCCCGGCGACGGCCGCGCCACCAGCAGGCGGCAATTGTTGGTTCCAAGATCCAGCGCCGCGTATGTGTGCCGCGACCCGTTGTGCCTCTGGGGGACCGCCGCGCCGCGCACGGAGGCGTCGTTCTGCTGCCGACCTTGCGGCGCTGGTTGCGCGGACGGACCTTCGCCCGAATTCCGCGCGCGTACGGCATCGACCGCCATCGCCTGTCCTTGTTCTCTTCCAGCCGGAGCCCGACTGTGACTTGGGTGCAACGTATCCGCGCACGCGCGGCAGGGCAAGCGGCGGAGGCGGGCGGGGAGGGTGGACCTGCGTTGACAGAAGCGTGCGCACTCCCCTAATCGCATCGGCTCCGGCCAGCGCTGCCCCGTCGTCCAACGGTAGGACCGCAGACTCTGAATCTGTTAATCGTGGTTCGAATCCACGCGGGGCATCCAGATTTCGGGTGAAAGTGGTACTTTCACCCGGGCAGAAGATGAGGGGCTTCGGCTTGGACTACCAGCAGCTTGTAAACGACGTGCTCGGCGACACCGAGGTGTATCGCGGGCACGGAACGACTGCGTCGTACATCCCGTCGTTGAAGAACGTGGACCCGCGCAAGCTGGGCATCGCCCTGGTGCTGGAGAACGGGTCGAGCTTCGTCGCGGGTGATGCGGACGAGCCGTTCTCGATCCAGTCGATCTCCAAGGTGTTCACGCTTTCCATGGCGCTGCAGAGCGTCGGGCCGCAATTGTGGAACCGCGTCGGGCGCGAGCCGTCGGGTTCGCCCTTCAACGCCATCGTTCAGCTGGAGGAGGAAAAGGGCAAGCCGCGCAACCCGATGATCAACGCGGGCGCGTTCATTGTCACCGACCACCTGATCGAGGCGGAAGACGGCGAACAGGGCGCGGACGCGGCGGTGGACCGTATCCTGGCGTTCCTGCAAACGCGCAGCGCGGATGAAACGGTTAGCCTTGATGAAGGCGTCGCGATGTCCGAGTCGCAGGCGGGGGCGCTGAACCGCAGCCTCGCCCACTTCGTGGCGGCGCATGGCAATCTCGACAACCCGGTCGAGGCGGTGCTGTCCGTCTATTTCCGGCAATGCGCGATCGCGATGAGCTGCCGCCAGCTCGCCCGCGCCGCGCTGTACCTCGCGTTCGACGGCATCGACCCGTCGAGCGGCGAGGCCGTGGTGATGCCGGCGCGCGCGCGGCGGCTCAACGCGCTGATGCTGACCTGCGGCCATTACGACAATTCGGGCGACTTCGCGTTCCGCGTCGGCCTGCCGGGCAAGAGCGGGGTGGGCGGCGGCATCGTCGCGGTGGCCCCCGGCCACGGCGCGATCTGCGTCTGGTCGCCCGGCCTCAACGCGGCGGGGACGAGCCTTGCGGGCGCGGTGGCGCTGGAGAAGCTCGTCGAACGCACCGGCTGGTCGGTGTTCGCTTAAGCGCGCATCCGCCCGGCGGACTCGCACCGAAGATCCCGTTCGTCCCGAGTGAAAACGAGGGGCGCTAAGAACCCGCCTGCATCAGTGCCCCTCGTTTACACTCGGGACGAACGACAAGTTGTACACCCGATCAGCCGTGCCCCTTGCGCGGCACCAGATGCAGCAGCGCGACGATCACCGCCCCTACCGCGACGCCGAACACGCCCGCACCGGCGGCGTTGATCAGCCATTCCACGATGCCGCCGCCCACAGGCAACGCTTCGGCCACCGCGTGCGCGCCGTCGTGAAGCGCGTGGGGCAGCGCGCCCAGGCCCCATTCCTCCATCGCGTGGAGGATGATGCCGCCGCCCACCCACGCCATTGCCGCCGTGCCCACCACCGACAGCACGCGCATCAGCACCGGCATGCCCGCCACCAGCCCGCGCCCGATCCCCCGAACCGCCGCCGCGCCCCCTTTGGCCATGTGCAGCCCGATGTCGTCCATCTTCACGATCAGCGCGACCAGCCCGTAGACGCCGACGGTGATAGCGATGCCGACCAGCGCCAGCACGATGCCCTGCGTCAGCAGCGGCCGGTCGGCGACGTCGGCCAGCGCGATCGCCATGATTTCCGCCGACAGGATCAGGTCGGTGCGTACCGCGCCGGCGACCATCGCGGATTCGTGCGCCTCGGGGTCCAGCACGACGGGCGTCTCGTCGCTGGCATCGTGCCCGCCGACCGCTTCCCAGATCTTCTCGGCCGCCTCGAAGCAGAGATATGCTCCGCCCGCGGCGAGCAGCGGGGTGATCGCCGACGGCGCGAACGCGCTCAAGGCCAGCGCGCCGGGCAGCAGGAACAGCAATTTGTTGCGTAAACTACCCTTGGCGATCTTAGCGATGATCGGCAGTTCGCGGTCGGGCGTGAAGCCGGTGACGTAGCGCGGCGTTACCGCCGTGTCGTCGACGACGATGCCGATCGCCTTGGACCCCGCCTTGCTCGTCGCCGCGCCGATGTCGTCGAGCGATGCGGCCGCGAGCTTGGTGATCGCGGCGATGTCGTCGAGCAGGGCGACCAGGCCGGACGGCATAGGGGAACCTCGGGGGTGAAGCGGACGGACTTGCCCTCATAGCGGGGGTCCGGCGAACGGCAACGGGCGGAAGTAGGGAGCGCTCCGGCGTAGGCCGGAGCCTAGTCATGCCGGGGGTATTACTGGACCCCGGCCTAGGCCCGGGAGCAGCTGCGCCAAATCACATTCTTGGACGAGCCGATCACCCCTGCTTGCGCCGCGTTTCCCAACCCTTCTTCGCCGCCGCCGACCGATCGACGGCGCGCCCCGAACCCGCCTGCTTGCCGCCGCCGTCCTGTTTGTTGACCGTCGCCCAGGCGCGGCGCTCGGCCTCCTCCTTCGACATTCCGCGCTCTTCGTAGCCCTGCTCGATATGCTCGGCCTTGCGTTTCTGCTTGTCGGTGTAGGCGTCCTTGTCACCTTGTGGCATGCGGTCGCTCCTGCGGATGGTGTGGGGGGAAAACGAGCGATGATCGAGGCGGGTTCATTGGCGGGGCAAACGCGGCCCATCCTGCTCGCCGGCGCGCTGCTCGCCGCCACCGGCGTGGCGATGGGGGCCTTCGGCGCGAATGCCCTGCGGGACACGCTGGGACCCGACAAACTCGCCACCTGGAACACCGCCGTCCAATACCAGATGTGGCATGCGGTCGCGCTGGCGGCGCTCTCGGCAGTTGCGATCCCGCGGCTGGGCCTCCCCAGCGCGCTGCTCGTGGCGGGAACCATCCTGTTCTCGGGCTCTCTTTACGCGCTTGCGCTGACGGGTGCGCGTTGGCTCGGGCCGGTGACGCCGCTGGGCGGGATGCTGATGATCGCAGGATGGGCGGTGCTGGCGTGGCGCGCGCTACGCTGAGCGGACGCCGCGCCGGCCGATCAAAGGCCTGTCCTACAGCGAACCGTTGTGGTTAGTGACTTGCATGTTGATTCGATCTTCGTCCAACGACGACAACCCTCGGTCCGTGTTCCGCGTCTGCGGTGGACCGCTCCGCGCGTTGGCGTGACTTTGGTGTGACCTTTCGGGCATCTGCCGCCGCAGTTCCGATGGACCGGATCGGCTCGCCCGGCGTCATCGGGGCGAAGCCCTGTCCGCGGCCTGCCGCCAACCTTGCCGCAACGCAGCATAGCGACTAAGGCGTCCCGAACCCCCGTACAGGACTGCTCTACCCATGCCTCTCCGCAATGTGGCCATCATCGCGCACGTCGATCATGGCAAAACGACGCTCGTCGACCAGCTCTTCCGCCAGTCCGGCACGTTCCGCGACAACCAGCGCGTCGAAGAGCGCGCGATGGATTCCAACGATCTCGAAAAAGAGCGCGGGATCACCATTCTCGCCAAGTGCACGTCGGTGGAATGGGCCGCGCCGGACGGCACGTCCACGCACATCAACATCGTCGACACGCCCGGCCACGCCGACTTCGGCGCGGAGGTGGAGCGCATCCTGTCGATGGTCGATGGCGTCATCCTGCTCGTCGACGCCGCGGAAGGCCCGATGCCGCAAACCAAGTTCGTTACCGGCAAGGCGCTGGCGCTGGGCCTCAAACCCATCGTCGTCGTCAACAAGATCGACCGCCCCGACGCGCGCCCGGCCGAGGTGCTGGACGAGTGTTTCGAACTCTTTCTGTCGCTCGACGCCAATGACGAGCAGCTCGATTTTCCGACGCTCTACGCCTCGGGCCGCAACGGCTATGCCGGCCTGACCGATGACGTGCGCTCGGGCACGCTCGACCCGCTGTTCGAGGCGATCGTCGCCAACGTCCGCGCGCCGGATGCCGATCCCAACGGGCCGTTCAAGATGCTGGCGACGCTGCTGGACCGCGACAATTTCGTCGGCCGCGTGCTGACCGGGCGCATCGCGTCGGGCAGGCTCACCGTCAACATGCCCATCAAGGCGATCGACGATGAAGGCAAGGTCGTCGAGGAAGGTCGCGCGACCAAGATTATGGCGTTCCGCGGGCTGGAGCGCGTGCCGGTGGAAAGCGCCGGGGCAGGGGACATCGTCGCCATCGCCGGCCTCACCAAGGCCACCGTGTCGAACTCGATCGTTGAGCCATCGGTGACCGAGCCGTTGCACGCGCAGAAGATCGATCCGCCGACGCTGGCGATGACGTTCACGGTGAACGATTCACCCATGGCCGGCCGCGAAGGCACCAAGGTAACCAGCCGCATGATCCGCGACCGGCTGGAGCGCGAGGCCGAGGGCAACGTGTCGTTCAAGATCACCGAATCCGCCGACAAGGACGCGTTCGAAGTCGCCGGCCGCGGCGAGCTGCAGCTCGGCGTGCTGATTGAGACGATGCGCCGCGAAGGGTTCGAGCTGACGATCAGCCGCCCCCGCGTGCTGTTCCGCGACGGCCCGGACGGGCGCGAGGAGCCGTACGAGCAGGTCGTCATCGACGTCGACGAGGAGCATTCGGGCACGGTCGTCGAGAAGATGGCGCAGCGCAAAGCCGAGATGACCGACATGCGCCCGTCCGGCGGTGGCAAGACGCGCATCACCTTCTCCGGTCCCTCGCGCGGCCTCATCGGTTATCACGGCGAGTTCCTGTCCGACACACGCGGCACGGGAATCATGAACCGGCTGTACGACAAGTACGGGCCCTACAAGGGCCGCATCGAAGGCCGGCAGAACGGTGTCCTGATCTCCAACGGCTCCGGCGAGACGGTGACCTACGCGCTGGGTCCGTTGGAAGAGCGCGGCATCCTGATGGTCGGCCCGCAGGAGCCGGTCTACGAAGGCATGATCATCGGCGAGAACGCCAAGCCGGATGACCTCGAGGTCAATCCGATGAAGACCAAGCAGCTGACCAACTTCCGCGCTTCGGGCGGCAAGGACGACGCGATCCGCCTGACTCCGCCCAAGCGCATGACGCTGGAACAGGCGATCGCCTATATCGGCGACGATGAGCTGGTCGAAGTCACGCCCAAGTCGATCCGCCTGCGCAAGCGCCACCTCGACCCGCATGAGCGCAAGAAGGCGAGCCGCAAGGCGTCGGCTTGAGTCCGGTCAACGCGTAGGGGCGGAACCCTTCGCGCGTCCGTTCGCTCGCATGGGACGGCGGCCCGCGGGGTCGCCGATCCATCATCAGCGACAAGGAACTGCCAATGTCCGCACCCGAAAGCCTCCACGACCTCTACTCGCATGAGATGCAGGACCTGTATTCCGCCAACGACCAGATGGCGAAGGTCGTCAAGAAGCTGATCACCAAGGCCAGCGACGAGGCGCTCAAGGAGATGCTGACCAAGTCGGTGGACGGCATCAACACGCATACCGAGACGCTCAAGAGCCTGATCGAGGCGGCCGAGGGCAAGGTGTCCAAGGAACATTGCAAGGGCATGGAAGGCCTGGTCGCCGAAGCCACCAAGCACACCGGCGAGGAAGCGCCCAAGAAGGGACCGCTGCTAGATGCGATCATCATCGCGCAGTATCAGCGTATGAGCCACTATGGTTTGGCGGGCTTCGGCACCGCTGCTGCCTATGCCGAAGCGCTGGGCGATAAGGATGCCGTCAGGCAGCTCAAGCAAATCGTCAAAGATATCTACGGCGGCGATCAGTACGCGACCAAGCTGGCCGAAACGTCCGTCAATATCGACGCCAAGGCCGAATAAGCCGTCAGGCCGCCGCCGCGACTTTGCTCAAGTCCTCGCCGGCCGCGGCGGCGAGGCACGTGGCCACCGCATCCGCAAGCGTCGCGACATGCGCGTCGGCGCCGACGATCGCTTGGACCTGTGTATCGGTCATCGTGCGGTCGTCGGCCGGCCACAGCCCCACCAGGATCGGCACGCCGGGCAGCTTGGCGCGCAGCCGGCGCAGCAGGTAACGTAGGTGCGACGGGCTGCCGCTGATGTCGAGATAGGTGATGCACACCATGGCGACGTCGCGCGTGTCGAGCGAGGGCAGCCGCTGGCGCGACGCGGCGTCCACCGAAGCGGCGCGCGTGCCGAGCCCGTGCTTGTCGAGAAGCTGCGTCAGCATCGCCGTCGCGGCCGCATCCAGCGGACCGCGCCCCGACAGGCAGAGCACGGCGCCGTCACGGCGCCACGCGTCCGGCACGGTTGCTGACGCAGCGGGTGCCGGGTCGGCGGGCACCCGTCGTTCCGCAAGCGAGGGGGGCAGGATCTCGTCGTCCTCGCGTGGTGGCCCGTCCGTGTCGCCGTGATCCGCCAAATCGCCGATCAGCTCCGCGATCGCTCCGCGCACCCGCCCAAGCGCCTCCGCGCTCATGACGCCGCGGCACGCATCGGCCGCCGCCAGCTGCAATCCCGGGACCGCAATCTCGTCGTAATAGGAAGACAGCGACCGTTCCTTGAGCAGTTCCTCCGCCTGCTCCAGTGCCTCGTCGGGATCGCCCGACAGCATGCGCTGGTAGAAGCTCTCCACGGGCGTCAGCGCCGGCCGGTCGCCGAGCAGCACGTCGAGAAATTCCAAACGCTCGACATGCCGGCCGAGCACGACCAGGCACAGGGTCAGCGGCGTCGACAGAATCAAGCCGATGGGTCCCCATAGCCACGTCCAAAATATCGCGGCGACCACAACCGATACCGGGGAAAGCCCGGTGGAGTGCCCGTACACCATGGGCTCGACGACGTAGCCCATCATGGACTCGCCAATGGTGAACAGCGCGGCGACGAGCAGCACCATCGTCCAGCCTGGGTCCACCGCGGCCGCGAGGATCAAAGGCGGGGCGGCGGCCAGGAACGAACCCACGTACGGAATGAAGCGCATCAGCGCTGCCAGCACGCCCCACAAGGGCGCCGAGGGAACCCCAATCAGCCACAACCCGATGCCAATCACGAGCCCAAACGCGCTGTTCAGCGACAGCTGCGTTATGAAGTATCGGGACAGGCGCGCAGCAGCCTCATCCATCGCCACCGTGGTCTTGTGGAGGTCGGTCGATCCGAACAACCGGATCAGGCGGTCGCGCAGATCCTCGCGCTGCAACAGGAAAAAGACCGCAACCACCAGCACGATGACCGTCGTCTCGATAGGCCCGACGATCGGCGCCAGCACCGCGGCGGCGGTGGCGAGCGGGGAGGCGGCCGGTTCGTGAACCTCGACCGGGATTGGCTTGACCGTGTTCCGGCCTACGGCCTGAGGCGCAGGGGCTTGCGCGTTCGGACCCACGGCGCCGCGGATCTGCTCCTCCAGGCGGCCGAGCACCCGGGGCAGGCGCCCGACGGTGGAGTCGCTGAGCTTCTCCGCCTTGGCCTGGATGCTGGTGACGTAGCGCGGCACGTCTGTGGCAAGGCTCGCCACCTGCGTCCCCATCACCGTGCCCAGCCCGACGATGATGCCCAGCGCGACGCCGACGGCGACGAGCACGGCCGGGACCCGCGCGAAATGCCAGCGCCGCAGAAGATTGGCGAGGGGCGTTAGCAGGAACGACAGCAACACCGCCAGCATGATCGGCACCAACACGTCGCGTGCCAGGTACAGCGCCGCCACCACCACGACGCCGATGACGAGGCCGACCAGAGTCTTGAGCTCCGGCGTTTCGGCAGGGGGCACGGCAATCGGGGTCTCGGGGCCGGCAGAAGCCGGAGCCCCGGCCGCCGATGACGTCCGGGGATGGTCGCTCGCCATGTTCAACCCTTTTGCCGCGGAACCTCTTGGCTCGTTAGCCACGCCTTGCCGCAGGCGCCATGCGGATTATGCGGAGCGGGCCAGTCAGGCGGAGCGCTGCAAGCTCCGGCGGTCGTCGGCGGGCGCCGGCGCGATGTCGCGGCGGCGCATCGCCATGTTGAGGTCCTCCGCAACGCGCGCGAGCGTGCCCTTGACCAGCACTGAGTGCTCCTCGCCGCTCTTGCCGAAGACGATGGCGGTGACATCGTCGGCGTTGGAACGCAGGAATCGCACCTGGCTTACGTTGATGCCGACCGGCTTGCCGCTGGCAGCGGCTCTCATGATCACGATCATGCGAACCTTCGTAGCGCCGAACCGTTAACGGGCCGCTAGCGACGCTCGTCTACTCGTCCCGCGGTGCTTCCCAGACCTGCACCGCGCGTTCCGCAAGGACGTCGCCGGTCTCGTTGCGCACGGTCACCGGCTGCTCCGCGGGCGGGTACTCCGTCCCGCACGCCGCGCGGACGGCCAAGGCGTTGACGATCTGGTCGCGCGAGTCGCGCGCCATGGACCGCCACGCAGCTTCCTCGACCTTTGCCTCTCCGCCGGTGCCAAACTCGATCATGATCTTTCCCTGCAGATCGCGAAGCGTCGCATCCACTGCGGTGCAGGTCGTTTCCGGCAGCCGGGCGGGACCCTGCGCCGGCGGCATCTTCCCCCCACTCAACAGGTCGCAAGCGGCCAGGGTTGCGATCAGCAGGAGCGTGCTCAGCGCCCGCACGGGGGCGGCTGATCCATGCGTTGCCAGTCTGTCTCTGAAATCCAATACCTTATCCGTCCGCAGTCGTTGGTGGGCGCATCAAGCATGATGGCTGCTGGCGGCCAGATCAACGAGGATCCGAGCCGACGGCGAATGGCGGTAGGTCCATGCTCGACTCCTACTCGGTTGACGCCCATCGTACCCTTGGACGGCTTCAAGGCAGCGGCGGGCGCTGGACGCTGAACGCCAGAGCGGCAACGGCCGCTTAGCAGGGCGCCGCAAAAAGAATCGTCGGAAATCGAAAAAAAGCGCCGACGGCGGTTGAAGGGACCGAAAAGCTAACATATATGGCTCTTAGCAGACGGGGCGCGGCCGGTTGGTTGGTGTTTCGTTGGTGTCTCTTTCATCGGTAGGTCCGGTGCCCGATCGTGAGATGGGGGATGGAGGCGCGTCGGCTCTTTGACATTGTTGGTTTAGAT
>DASQNO010000018.1:0-12725 GCA_035644935.1 Sphingomonadaceae bacterium | reverse complement strand
AGCCGCGGCAACGCGCAGGTGGTCGAGGCGATCGTGCCGCTTGCCAATATGTTCGGCTACGTTAATGAGCTGCGATCCTTCAGCCAGGGTCGCGCTCAGTACTCGATGCAGTTCTCGCACTACGAAGAAGTGCCGCAGAACGTCGCTGACGAGGTCAAGGCCAAGCTCGCTTAATCAGTCACTTAGTTATCAGTCAGAGGGTTATTCAAAATGGCGAAAGCTAAATTCGAGCGGTCCAAGCCGCACTGCAACATCGGCACCATCGGTCACGTCGACCATGGCAAGACTTCGCTCACCGCGGCGATCACCAAGGTGCTGGCCGAGAGCGGCGGCGCGACGTTCACGTCCTACGCCAACATCGACAAGGCGCCGGAAGAGCGCGAGCGCGGCATCACCATCTCGACCGCGCACGTCGAGTACGAGACGGCTGCGCGTCACTACGCGCACGTCGATTGCCCGGGTCACGCCGACTATGTGAAGAACATGATCACGGGCGCCGCGCAGATGGATGGCGCCATTCTCGTCGTGTCCGCCACCGACGGCCCGATGCCGCAGACGCGCGAGCACATCCTGCTCGCCAAGCAGGTCGGCGTGCCGCAGATGGTCGTGTTCATGAACAAGGTCGACCTTGTCGACGACGCCGAGATCCTGGAGCTCGTCGAGCTCGAGATCCGCGAGCTGCTGTCCAAGAACGACTTCGATGGCGACAACATCCCCATCATCCAGGGTTCGGCGGTCGCGGCGCTTGACGACAAGACGCCGGAGATCGGACACGACGCGATCCTGAAGCTGATGGAAGCCGTCGACAGCTGGATCCCGCAGCCGGAGCGTCCGCTCGATCGTCCCTTCCTGATGCCGATCGAGGACGTGTTCTCGATTTCGGGTCGCGGTACGGTGGTCACGGGCCGCGTCGAGACCGGCATCGTCAAGGTCGGCGAGGAAGTCGAGATCGTCGGCATTTCCGACACCAAGAAGACCGTCGTCACCGGCGTCGAAATGTTCCGCAAGCTGCTCGATCAGGGTCAGGCCGGCGACAACATCGGCGCGCTGATCCGCGGCGTCGGCCGCGACGACGTCGAGCGTGGGCAGGTCCTGTGCAAGCCCGGTTCGATCACGCCGCACACCGACTTCTCTGCTGAGGTTTACGTCCTCTCGAAGGACGAGGGGGGGCGTCACACGCCGTTCTTCGCCAACTACCGTCCGCAGTTCTACTTCCGCACGACGGACGTGACGGGTGAGGTGGTTCTTCCGGAAGGGACCGAGATGGTCATGCCCGGCGACAACGTGAACCTGACGGTCAAGCTGATCGCGCCGATCGCAATGGACGCGGGTCTCCGCTTCGCCATCCGCGAAGGCGGCCGCACGGTCGGCGCAGGGGTTGTCGCGCAGATAAGCAAGTAGTAACACATGTGAAGCCGCCCGGTCCGAAGCGGATTCGGGCGGCTCGCATATAGTTTTGGATTTGTAACCGGCTCGGGATTGTCCCGCGTCGGTGTGGCTCTTTGGCATTGGCATTAGGTATGGACACGCAAAACATCCGGATTCGCCTCAAGGCGTTCGATCATCGGGTGCTTGATCAGGCCACGGGTGACATCGCCGATACGGCGCGTCGCACCGGCGCGACGATCCGCGGACCCATTCCGCTGCCCACCCGAATCGAAAAGTTCACCGTGAACCGTTCGCCGCACGTCGACAAGAAGTCGCGCGAACAGTTCGAGGTGCGCACGTACAAACGGCTGCTCGATATCGTGCAGCCGACCCCGCAGACGGTGGACGCGCTGATGAAGCTCGACCTCGCTGCGGGTGTGGACGTAGAGATCAAGCTGGCGTAAGAGGCCGGCACGACCTGCTGCTTTGGCGGCGGGCACATAGGGATACCGCGCAGCTTGGCTGCGGTCAGCGTCCCCCGTCACCGGCTCCGGCCGGACCAGCCCGACGGGGCCGCTCGTATTTTGGCTGGATCACGCCCCCAACGAGCATTTCGCTCGCGGGGCCTCTGAACGAAAGGAATTGGTCATGCGCACCGGCGTGATCGCGAAGAAAATGGGGATGACCCGCCTGTTCCAGGACGACGGCCGCCACGTGCCCGTTACGGTTCTGGAGCTCCCGAACGTACAGGTCGTGTCGCGTCGCGAGACGGACGTCGACGGCTACACCGCGGTGCAGCTGGGCGCCGGCGTTGCCAAGGCCAAGAACGTCGCCAAGCCGCAGCGCGGACATTTCGGTAAGGCCGAGGTCGAGCCCAAGGCGCGGGTTGCCGAGTTCCGCGTGTCGGAAGATGCGCTGCTCGATGTTGGCGCGACGATCTCGGCGGAGCATTTCATCGCCGGGCAGTATGTGGACATCCAGGGTGTAACGCAGGGCAAGGGCTTTCAGGGCGCTATGAAGCGCTGGGGCTTCGGCGGCCTGCGCGCGACGCACGGTGTTTCGGTGTCGCACCGTTCGCACGGTTCGACCGGACAGCGTCAGGATCCCGGTAAGGTCTTCAAGAACAAGAAGATGGCCGGCCACATGGGAGCGCGCAATCGCACGCAGCAGAACCTCGAGATCGTCCGTACGGACCTCGAGCGCGGACTGCTGTTCGTCAAGGGTTCGGTTCCCGGCCACAAGGGCGGTTGGCTGCTTGTCAAGGACGCGGTGAAGATTGCGCGCCCGGCGGAAGCGCCTTATCCTGCCGGGCTCCGCGAGGTCGCGCCTTCGATGGTGCACGAGGAGGCTCCGGCGGGCTTGGTCGAGACGGCCGCCGTTCACGAGATCGCTCCATTCCCGGGTGACGACGAGGTC
Source organism: Sphingomonadaceae bacterium (assembly GCA_035644935.1). Taxonomy (GTDB): domain Bacteria; phylum Pseudomonadota; class Alphaproteobacteria; order Sphingomonadales; family Sphingomonadaceae; genus CADCVW01. The sequence goes on along the minus strand of DASQNO010000018.1, from coordinate 9,941 downwards.
GCGGCCGGCGTGGCCGAGACCGACGCGCATGTTGCCGACGGCAGCAACGACGACACAACCGGTAAGGAGGGCTGAACATGAAGCTCGACGTTCAAACCTTTGCCGGACCCTCCGGCGACATCGACCTTAACGACGACGTGTTCGGTGTGGAGCCGCGCGCGGATATTCTGCACCGCGTCGTCACCTGGCAGCTCGAGAAGCGCCGCGGCACCGCCCGCGGGGCGCGCGAGCGGTCGGACGTCAATCGCACGGGCAAGAAGTACGGCAAGCAGAAGGGTGGCGGTACCGCCCGTCACGGCGATCGCCGCGCCCCCATTTTCGTTGGCGGCGGTAAGGCGCACGGCCCGCGCGTTCGCGACTTCGATCCTTCGCTCAACAAGAAGGTTCGCGCGCTTGGCCTGCGCATGGCGCTGTCCTCCAAGGCGCGCGACGGCAAGCTGATCGTGATGGACAATCTCGATCTGGGCGAGGCGCGTACCAAGGTGCTGGCCGAGCAGATGACGGGTTTGGGTCTTGGCAAGACGACGCTGGTGATCGACGGCGACGCGCTGAACGTCGGGTTCGCGCACGCGTCGGCGAACCTCAAGGAGATCAACCTTCTCCCCGCGGTCGGTGCCAACGTTTACGATATCTTGAAGGCCGACACGCTGGTCCTGACCCGCGCGGCGGTTGAAAAGCTGGAGGCGCGATTCGTTCGCCAGGAGGTGGGCAATGCCTAAGGTCGACAACAAGCATTACGACGTCATCCTGGCGCCGCACATCACGGAGAAGACCACGATCCTGTCCGAGCACAATGCGGTCGTATTCAAGGTCGCGAACTCGGCTTCCAAGCCCGAGATCAAGGCGGCGGTCGAGGCGCTGTTCGGCGTCAACGTCACCGGCGTGAACACCATCGTTCAGAAGGGCAAGGTCAAGCGCTGGAAGGGCCGCGAGTATACGCGGTCGGACATGAAGAAGGCGATCGTGACGCTGGCTATCGGCCAGTCCATCGACGTGACCACGGGAATTTAAGCCATGGCGCTCAAACAATATAATCCGACCAGCCCCGCCCAGCGCGGCCTGGTTCTTGTCGACAAGTCGTCGCTTTGGAAGGGCAAGCCCGTCAAGGCGCTGACCGAGGGCAAGCACAAGACCGGCGGCCGCAACAACAAGGGCCATGTGACCTCGCGCGGAATCGCCGGCGGACACAAGCAGTCCTATCGCACGATCGACTTCAAGCGCCGCATGTTCGACGTGGCGGGCACGGTCGAGCGACTCGAGTACGATCCCAATCGTTCGGCGTTCATCGCGCTCGTGAACTACGAGACCGAAGGCAAGCGCGAACAGCGGTACATCATTGCGCCGCAGCGGCTTGCGCCGGGCGACCAGGTCTTCGCCGGCCGCAAGGTCGACGTGAAGCCGGGCAATGCGATGGAGCTGGGCCAGATGCCGGTCGGCACCATTGTCCACAATGTGGAGATGAAGCCGGGCAAGGGCGGCCAGATCGCACGTGCCGCGGGCACGTACGTGCAGGTCGTCGGCCGGGATCGCGGCATGGTGATCGTTCGTCTGAACTCAGGCGAGCAGCGCTACATCCCATCGAACTGCATGGCGACGGTTGGTGCGGTTTCGAACCCGGACAACCAGAACCAGAATTTCGGAAAGGCCGGGCGCACCCGCTGGCAGGGCCGTCGTCCGCTGACGCGCGGTGTCGCCAAAAACCCGGTCGACCATCCGCACGGCGGCGGTGAGGGCCGCACGTCCGGCGGCCGTCATCCGGTTACGCCGTGGGGCAAGCCGACCAAGGGCGCGCGCACGCGTCACAACAAGTCGACCGACAAGATGATCATCCGCTCGCGTCACGCCAAGAAGAAGAAGTAGGAATATGGCTCGTTCAGTTTGGAAAGGCCCGTTCGTCGAGCTGTCGCTGCTGAAGAAGGCGGAGACGGCGCAGGAGGCGAATGCGCGCGCACCGATCAAGACCTGGTCGCGTCGTTCGACGATCCTGCCGCAGTTCGTCGGCTTGACGTTCAACGTCTATAACGGCCGTAAATTCATTCCGGTGTCCGTCAACGAGGACATGGTCGGCATGAAGCTCGGCGAATTCTCCCCGACGCGGACCTTCCCGGGTCACGCCGCGGACAAGAAGGGCAAGCGCTGATGGGCAAGACCGCAAACCCGCGCCGCGTCGGCGACAAGGAGGCTCTGGCCGTCGGCACCACGATCCGTGGTTCGGCGCAGAAGCTGAACCTGGTCGCGGCGTTGATCCGCAACCGCAAGGCTGGTGACGCGCTCAACATCCTGTCGTTTTCGACAAAGGCGATGGCTGTGGACGTGCGCAAGGTGCTCGCCTCGGCGATCGCCAACGCCGAGAACAATCATAATCTCGATGTCGACGCGCTGGTCGTGCAGGAGGCCTCCGTAGGCAAGGCGCTCAGCATGAAGCGCTTCGCCACTCGTGCGCGTGGTCGATCAAGCCGCATCATCAAGCCGTTCAGCCGTATCCGCGTCGTCGTGCGCGAGCAGGAAGAAGCCTAATGGGTCAGAAATCCAATCCGATCGGGCTCCGGCTTCAGATCAACCGCACCTGGGACAGCCGCTGGTACGCCGAGGGTGCCGATTACGGTCGTTTGCTGCTCGAGGATCTGAAGATCCGCAAGCACATCATGAAGACGATCCCGCAGGCGGCGATCAGCAAGGTCGTGATCGAGCGTCCGGCCAAGCTTTGCCGCATCTCGGTCTATGCCGCGCGTCCGGGCGTGATCATCGGCAAGAAGGGCGCCGACATCGAGACGCTGCGCAAGACGCTGGGTCAGATGACGACGTCCACCGTCTCGCTCAACATCGTCGAGATCCGCAAGCCGGAGATCGACGCCAAGCTGGTCGCGCAGGGAATTGCCGATCAGCTGGAGCGCCGCATTGCGTTCCGCCGCGCGATGAAGCGCGCGGTGCAGTCGGCAATGCGCCTGGGCGCGGAGGGTATCCGCGTTGCATGCGGCGGTCGCCTCGGCGGCGCCGAGATCGCGCGGAGCGAGAGCTATCGCGAGGGCCGCGTGCCGCTGCACACGCTGCGCGCGAACATGGATTACGCCGAGGCGCAGGCACACACCGCTTACGGTGTGTGCGGCGTCAAGGTCTGGGTGTTCAAGGGCGAGATCCTGGGTCACGACCCGATGTCGCAGGATCGCCTGATGATGGAAGCGCAGACCTCCGGCGTGCGCCCGGCTCGCTAGGACAGATAAGATGCTGCAACCGAAAAAGACCAAGTTCCGCAAGGCGTTCAAGGGCCGCATTCATGGCAATGCGAAGGGTGGTACGGACCTGAACTTCGGCGCCTTCGGCCTCAAGGCCCTGGAGCCCGAGCGGATCACCGCGCGCCAGATCGAGGCGGCACGCCGCGCGATCACGCGTCACATCAAGCGTCAGGGACGCTTGTGGATCCGGATTTTCCCGGACGTGCCGATCTCGTCCAAGCCGGCCGAAGTCCGCATGGGTAAGGGCAAGGGTTCGCCGGAATTCTGGGCGGCGCGCGTCAAGCCCGGCCGTATCCTGTTCGAGCTCGACGGTGTTCCCGGCGCGCTGGCGCGGGTCGCATTCGAGCGCGGCGCCGAGAAGCTTCCGATCAAGACCAAGGTCATTGCGCGCCTTGGCGAAAGCATGGTGGGTTGATCATGGCCAAGATTGCAGACCTCAAGGCGGCGAGCGACGACCAGCTGAACGATCAGCTGGGCGAGCTCAAGCGCGAGGCGTTCAACCTCCGCTTTCAGGCGGCGACCAACCAGCTCGAGAAGCCGAGCCGGGTGCGCGAAGTCCGCCGCTCGATCGCGCAGATCAAGACACTCCAGACGCAGCGCACTCGCGCGACGGGACAGTAAGCCATGCCGAAACGTATTCTCACCGGCACGATCGTGTCGGACAAGCCGGACAAGACGGTGGTCGTGTCGATCGAACGGCGGGTGAAGCACCCGCTGTACGGCAAGATCATCAAGCGTTCGAAGAAGTATCACGCGCATGACGAAGGCAATGTCTACAAGCAGGGCGAGACTGTGCGGATCGAAGAGACCGCGCCGATTTCCAAGCTGAAGACGTGGACCGTGATCGATCGCGTCGACACGCACGCGACGCCCGAGCGGGCCGACACGGCTTAACCGCCACACACGAATTAGAAGGAACGGGATCAAGCCATGATCCAGATGCAGTCCAATCTCGAAGTCGCCGACAATAGCGGCGCCAAGCGCGTCCAGTGCATCAAGGTGCTGGGCGGGTCCAAGCGTCGCTTCGCCGGCGTCGGCGACATCATCGTCGTGTCGATCAAGGAAGCAGCGCCGCGTGGCCGCGTGAAGAAGGGCGACGTCCATCGCGCCGTCATCGTGCGTACCGCCAAGGACATTCACCGCGCCGACGGTTCGACGATCCGCTTCGACAGCAATGCCGCCGTGCTGGTCAACAAGAACGAGGAGCCGATCGGCACTCGTATCTTCGGCCCGGTGGTGCGCGAACTGCGCGCCAAGAAGCACATGAAGATCATCTCGCTCGCGCCGGAGGTGCTGTAATGGCGACCGCAAAGATCAAGAAGGGCGACCAGGTCGTGATCCTGTCGGGCCGCGACAAGGGCAAAACCGGCACCGTCACGGCTTCGATGCCCAAGGATGGCAAGGTGATCGTCGGCGGTATCAACGTGATCACACGCCACGCCAAGCCTTCGCAGACCGACCCGCAGGGCGGCCTCAAGAAAAGCGAAGCGCCGCTGCATGCGTCCAAGGTTGCGATCGCTGATCCCAAGACGGGCAAGGCGACGCGCGTTCGTTTCGAAACACGGGATGGCAAGAAGGTCCGCGTCGCGGCCGCATCCGGGGAGCTGATCAATGGCTGAAGCCAAGACGGACGGCTACGTGCCGCGCCTCAAGAAGGATTATGACGAGCGTATCGTCCCGGCGATGATTGAGAAGTTCGGGTACAAGAACCGCATGGCGGTTCCGCGGCTGGACAAGATCGTCATCAACATGGGCGTGGGCGAAGCGACACAGGACAAGAAGAAGGTCGACATCGCGGCCAACGAGATGCAGCTGATCGCCGGCCAGAAGCCGGTGGTGACCAAGGCAAAGACGTCCATCGCGCAGTTCAAGCTGCGCGAAGGCATGCCGATCGGCTGCAAGGTGACGCTTCGCCGCGAGCGGATGTTCGAGTTCCTCGACCGTCTCGTGACCGTCGCCCTTCCCCGCGTGCGCGATTTCCGCGGTTTGAACGACAAGTCGTTCGACGGCCGCGGCAATTACGCGATGGGCCTGAAAGAGCAGATCATCTTTCCGGAGATCAGCTACGACCAGATCGACAAGGTCCGCGGCATGGACGTGATCGTCACGACCACCGCGCGTACCGATGACGAGGCGCGCGAACTTCTGCGCCTCTTCAACTTCCCCTTCCCCAAGCCCGTGGCCGATGCGCCGCAGGCGCAGGCGGCCTAAGGCCAGAAAGAGAACTTAAGTCATGGCGAAACTGAGTTCGATCAACAAGAACGAGAAGCGCAAGAAGCTCGTCAAGCAGCATGCGGCGAAGTTCGCCAAGCTGCGTGCGGTCGCGGACGACAAGTCGGCGGACGACACGGACCGGCTGATGGCGCGCCTCAAGATGGCGGAGCTTCCCCGGAACGCGAACCCGACGCGCGTGCGCAACCGGTGCATGGTCACCGGCCGCAGCCGTTCGGTGTACCGCAAGTTCCAGTTGTCGCGCATCATGATCCGCGAGCTGGGCAATATGGGGATGATCCCCGGCCTCACGAAGTCGAGTTGGTAATATGGCGTTGACCGATCCCCTGGGCGACCTGCTCACCCGCATCCGCAATGGCCAGCAGGCCAAGAAGGACAGCGTGGTGACCCCGGCGTCCAAGCTGCGCGCGCGCGTCCTCGACGTGCTCGAGCGCGAAGGCTATATCCGCGGCTATTCGGAAGAAGCGCTGGGCGCCCACAAGGGCCTGCGCATCGAGCTGAAATATTTCGAGGGCAAGCCCGCGATTCAGCACGTCAGCCGCGTGTCAAAGCCCGGTCGCCGGGTTTATTCGGGCTCGACCGATCTGCCGCGGGTTCGCAACGGCCTTGGCATCACCATCGTGTCCACGCCCCGCGGCGTCCTGAGCGACGCGGAAGCGCGCGATCAGAACGTTGGCGGCGAAGTGCTGGCGGAGGTATTCTAGAATGTCACGTATCGGAAAAGTGCCGGTCGCCGTGCCGGGCGGCGTCACCGCCAGCGCGTCGGAAGGCGTGCTGTCGGTCAAGGGCGCGAAGGGCACGCTGACGATGCCGATGATCGACGATCTCGATTACGGTATCGCCGAGGGCAGCATTACGGTGAAGCCGGCGAACGAAACCAAGCGCGCCCGTGCGTTCTGGGGCATGCACCGCACGCTGGTGCAGAACCTGGTCACGGGCGTGACCGAAGGCTTTACCAAGACGCTGGAAATCACGGGCGTCGGGTACCGCGCGGCGGTGCAGGGCAAGAATTTGCGTCTGCAGCTCGGCTACAGCCACGACGTTAATCTGGACATCCCGGAGGGCCTCGCGGTCGCGACGCCGGATCAGACCACGGTTGTGATCAGCGGCAACGACCGGCAGCGCGTCGGGCAGTTCGCCGCCGAGATCCGCCGCTGGCGCAAGCCCGAGCCTTACAAGGGCAAAGGCATCAAGTATCGCGGCGAGTTCATCTTCCGCAAGGAAGGGAAGAAGAAGTAATGGCCAAGATGTCTCTCTTCGACCGTCGCCGGCGTCGCGTGCGCACGGCGCTTAAGGCCAAGGGCGCTGTTCTCGGCGGCGCGCGGCCGCGGCTGTCTATTCACCGTTCCGGCCGGCATATCTATGCGCAGCTGATCGACGACGCGCAGGGTCGCACGCTCGCGGCGGCGTCTTCGCTGGATGCCGACGGCAAGGGCAAGACCGGCGCGACGACGGCAGCGGCGGCGGAAGTCGGCAAGCGCGTTGCCGAGCGCGCGGTTGCCGCCGGTGTCACCACCGTCGTGTTCGATCGTGGCGGGTTTCTGTATCACGGCCGCGTGAAGGCGCTGGCCGACGCGGCGCGCGCAAGCGGCCTGGAGTTTTAAGAGAATGGCAGACGTAACCGAAGCCGGTCCTCCGCAGGACATCGTCAACCCGACCGAGAACGCGCCTGCGCCGGCGTCTTCTGGCGACGATCGCGGCCCCGCGCGCGGCGCTCGCGGCGGCGGCGGCCGGGGCGGTCCCGGCGGCAATCGCGGCGGCGGCCCCGGCGGCAACCGCGGCGGCGGCCCCGGCGGCAATCGCGGTCGTCGCGACGGCCAGCGCGGCGGCCCGCGCGAAGAGGGCGGCGAGGAGCTGATCGAAAAGCTGGTCCACATCAACCGCGTGTCCAAGACGGTAAAGGGCGGCAAGCGCTTCGGCTTCGCGGCACTGGTCGTCGTGGGTGACGGCAAGGGTCGCGTCGGTTTTGGCAAGGGCAAGGCGCGCGAAGTGCCGGAAGCGATCACCAAGGGCACGGCTGCGGCCAAGCGCGCGATGGTTCGCGTTCCGCTTCGTGAAGGCCGCACGCTGCATCACGACGGCATGGGCCATTTCGGCGCCGGCCGCGTGTACGTCCGTTCGGCGCCGTCGGGCACGGGCATCATCGCCGGCGGGCCGATGCGCGCGATCTTCGAATCGCTGGGGGTCGCGGACGTGGTGACCAAGTCGACGGGCACGTCCAACCCGTACAACATGATCCGCGCGACGTTCGAGGCGCTGGGCGAGCAGACGAGCCCCAAGGCGGTCGCACAGCGCCGCGGCAAGAAGATCGCCGACCTGCTGGGTCGCGGCGGCGCGGCGCCGGCGGAAGCCGAAGCCGCCGCCGAAGCGGTTGTGGAGTAGTTTGAGATGGCGACGATCAAGATCACGCAGACCGGCTCCCCCATCCGCCGTCCCAAGGACCAGCGCGCGACGCTGATCGGGCTCGGTCTGAACAAGATGGGCCGCACGGTTGAGATCGAAGACACCCCCGACAACATGGGCGCGATCCGCAAGGTCGCGCATATGCTCAAGGTCGAGACGCAGAGCTAAAGACCGAATATATGGTCATCCCGGCGGTAGCAGGGATCCAAGAACACGGAGATCGAGGGTGAGGCGGCGAAGTCGTTGCTAATCCTCCGAACATCATGATCTTGGGTCCTGGCTTTTGCCGGGATGATGCTTCTCCTTTCTTCCATCCCGCGCGATAAAAGCGAAAGCGAGTGCATTGAAATGAAACTGAACGACATCAGAGACAATCCCGGCGCGCGCAAGTCGCGGGTCCGGGTCGGACGCGGCATCGGTTCCGGCGTCGGCAAGACCGGCGGGCGCGGGCAGAAGGGGCAGAAAAGCCGCTCCGGCGTCAGCATCGCGGGCTTCGAGGGCGGTCAAATGCCGCTGCACATGCGGATTCCGAAGCGCGGCTTTAACAACATCTTCGCCAAGGACTTCGCCGAAGTGAACCTGGGCGCGATCCAAAAGCTGGTGGACCTCGGCACGCTGCCAGTTGACGGCACGCTGGACCACGCGGCGCTGAAGGCCGCCGGCCTCGCGCGCGGCGGCAAGGACGGCGTGCGCCTGCTCGGCAAGGGCGAACTGACGGCGAAGATCTCACTTCGTGTCGCCGGTGCGTCCAAGGGCGCGATCGAAGCGGTCGAGCGGGCAGGGGGCAGCGTCGAGGTGATCGCCGTCGTCCCGGCCGCCGAGAAGGCCGCCGCCAAGAAGGGCAAGGTCCGCCAGGCCAAGCTGGACGCGCGCAAAGCGTAAGGTCGCGCGTCGTCCCGGCGAAGGCCAGGATCTCAGGGCGGTGGCCACGAAGCCTTTGTGCGAACCGCCAATCAGACTCCGGCATTTGCCGGGATGACGTTTAGGGGTTGGGCGCGACGGCATGCCCGTCCTATATGATCGCCAAGCACGCGGACCTTCGTCCGCGCATCAAGGTCCAAAAACGCATGGCATCCGCAGCCGAACAGATGGCCGCCAACATATCGATGGCGAGCTTCACCAAGGCGACCGAGCTCAAGAAGCGCCTGTGGTTTACGCTTGGCGCCCTGGTTGTGTTCCGGATGCTGAGCTTCGTGCCGCTGCCGGGCATCGACCCGTTGATGATGGCGGAGCTGTACAACACGCAGCGCGGCGGCGTTCTGGACTTCTTCAACACCTTCTCCGGCGGTTCGCTGGAGCGCGCGTCGCTGATCGCGCTCGGCGTGATGCCCTATATCACCGCGTCGATCGTGGTGCAGCTTTCGACCTCGCTCAGCCCGCACATGGCGGCGTTGAAGAAGGAGGGCGAGGCCGGCCGAAAGAAGATGAACCAGTATACGCGGTACGGCACCGTGTTCCTGACGGTGGTTCAGGGCTATTTCCTGGCCACCAGCCTGATGGGATCGACGGCGAGCCAAGGCATCAGCGTCGTCGTCAACCCGGGTAACCTGTTCATCCTGTCCACCGTGGTGACGCTGGTGGGCGGCACGATGTTCCTGATGTGGATCGGCGAGCAGATCACCTCGCGAGGCATCGGCAACGGCGTGTCGCTGATCATCATGGCGGGCATCGTGGCCTCGCTGCCGCAGGCGCTGGCGCAGGTGTTCGAGGGCGGCCGCACGGGCACGCTGTCGCCGTTGATCATCGTCGCGGTGCTGCTGCTCGCGATCGGCCTGATCCTGTTCATCTGCTTCATGGAGCGCGCGCAGCGCCGCGTGCTGATCCAGTACCCCAAGCGCCAGACCGCGCGCGGCGGCATGGAAGCGGAGCGTTCGCATCTTCCGCTCAAGATCAACACCGCGGGCGTCATCCCACCGATCTTCGCATCGTCGCTGCTGCTGATGCCGCTGACGATCGCGCAGTTCGCCGGCAACAAGGTGCAGGGCGAGAGCGCATCCGGCGACTTCCTGATCACGTTGTCGACGCTGCTCGCGCACGGATCGCCGCTGTACATGGCGCTCTACGCGGCGGGGA
>DASQNO010000017.1:0-2090 GCA_035644935.1 Sphingomonadaceae bacterium | reverse complement strand
GCGGGGTCCGTCCTCCGTCGGCGTACGCAGCCGCTAAGGACGGGCTTCGTCCGCTTACGGCCAGATACCGTCGAACTTTACGTGAACGGACGTCCGACTCCGGGAAGCCGCTCGTGGCACCTGAATGCCCGCTTCTGGGTCTTCAAGTTGGAAAGACCGTGCACAGGAAGCTGGCTATGAATGTTCGGGTTCGCACTTTCCGGTCCGTGGCGCTGTCCAATATTGTCGTGGTGACCTCGATATCGTTTTGGCCTTTCGCGCAAGGCGTGAGGACCGTCGCACGCGCTGTTTGGCTTCTTTGTCGCTCATTAGCCAATGCGCGTCAGCCTTGCTGCCAGGCGCGTGAGACCGCGAACCCGTGCAAGCCCCATCAGCGCAATACGGGGTCCCTGCCGCTCGGCCGCCCAGCGCAGCGCTTCGGCTACCGCGAGAGGACGCCTCGCCCGGGCGGAGAAGCCCCGCTGATACGCCTCCGCCCCGGCAGGTCCATGTGCCAGGAGAGCCAGACCCGCGGCGATGCCGCTACGCAACGCGATGGCGACACCGTCGCCCGCGAGCGAGGAGATGACGGCGCTCTGATCACCCAGTCGGAAGACGCCGGGCTGGGTCTCCGCAGTACGCCAGCCGTACGGGACGCCCGCGATCGCGGTCCAAGCGTCAGGGTGATGATCTGAAATGCGCTCCGCCAATCTGGGTGCCTCGCGCGTAATCTCGTTCACAAGCGCCCGTGCGCCGCCTGCATCAGAGAGTCGCGCGCGCGCGGCGGAGATGGCGAGATTGGCGGTTCCGTCCTCCTGTAGCAGCAAGCCCGCATAGCCGCCGTTGAAGAAGTGGAGCTCGATAATGCCTTCGAGCGCGACGTCCAAAGCGGGTGAGGCGTGGAGGCTTGCGCGGAGCCCGATCGAAGGAGGCTCGGCGCGGTCCTGCAGCGGGCGGGCACCGCCGCGGAGCTCGTGCTTGCCCGTGGCGAGGAACAGCGCGTCGGGGGCAAACTCCTCGCCATCGTCGAAGCGGACACGGCGATCCGCTTCAAGCGCGCGCGCGACCCGTCCTCGTGAAACGAGCACGCCACTTTTTCTGGCAGCGTTGAGCAGCGCTTCGTCGAGTGTGCGCCGCGACAGCCCGACGGCAGGATGGGGAAGGTCGACTTCGACCTGCGATCTCGCCGCAATAAGTCGCAAGCGATGAATTGGATGAGCTTTCAACGCGCGCACGTCGATCCTGAGCGTCGCTAGTGCGTCAAGAGCATCCCACCCCAGGAACCCACCGCACACGACGTCGTGAGGACGCGTCGTGCGCTCGACGAGATGGGGAACCAAACCTCCGCGCGCCAACGTGATCGCCGCGGCTGACCCCGCCGGGCCGCCGCCGAGGATCAGCGCAGCCGTTCGACGCATAGCCGGAACGGAAAACGGCGGACAACACGCGCCGCGCCCGCGGGAACGCCCGCTCGCGCCAGGATGGGACCCCATTCGGGCGGACGGAACGAGCGCGCGATCGACAGGGTGCCGTCTTCGCGAACGATCCGGTGGACGCCCGAAACCCTCGCGAGCAGTGGGTAGCCGGCGTGAGCGAAAGCATGGCGGTGGAGATCGTTGATGAACCAGCCGCGCGTCGCGTGGCCCTCCATGTGCGCGACGAAGGCGATCAGTTCGGCCTCGTCCATGTGGTGCGCGACAAGGCTGCTTACGATTAGTTCGAACGCGCCGGGAACATTGCGATAGTCGCCTGTCTGGTAGTCGATCGCCAGATCCGCCCGCGTGGCGGCGCGGGCGGCAGCTACGCTGTTGGCGTTGAGATCGACCCCAACCAAATCGGCCGCAACCCCGCGCCGCGCCGCCCAGTGTGCGATGCGGCGCAGCATGTCGCCATGTCCGAAGCCGACGTCGAGCAGGCGGAAGCGCTTCGATGCGCCAACGGCGCGCGCGACAAACGCCAGCGTTGGTCGTGCCGCCAGCGTTAGGCGGTTGATACGGGACAGATCGGCCAGCACGGCGTCGTAAACGTCCGGAGGCAGCGCCGGATCGTCCATCTGCTCGGTCTTAAGCGACCGCACGGCCAGGCTCATGCCGCACGCGCGATGTGGAAGC
>DASQNO010000016.1:0-7279 GCA_035644935.1 Sphingomonadaceae bacterium | reverse complement strand
CAACGCGTCGGCGGTCGGGGCGGTCGTCGCCGCGCTTCTGCCTGAAGGCGCCATTGTCATCGACGAGGCGAACACGTCGGGCGGGCCCGCCTACGCGCTCTGTGCCGCCGCGCCGCATCACGACTGGCTGACACTGACGGGTGGCGCGATCGGCCAGGGTCTTCCGCTCGCCACCGGCGCTGCTGTGGCGTGCCCGGGGCGCAAGGTGATCAGCCTTCAGGCCGACGGCAGCGCCATGTACACGCTGCAGGCGCTCTGGACGCAGGCGCGCGAAGCGCTGGACGTCGTGACGGTGATCTTCAGCAACCGGCGCTATGCGATCCTTGCCGCCGAATATGAGCGGCTGACCGGCGCCAGCCCGGTCGGCAGCGCGGCAATGGAGCAGTTCACACTGGACAGGCCCGAGCTGGATTTTGTCAAGCTGGCGGAAGGCATGGGAGTGCCCGCGGTGTGCGCCACCGACACGGCCATGTTCGTCCGGCAATTTCGCGACGCGCTGCGGCCGGGCGCCGGGCCGCAGCTTATCGAGGTGCGGCTCGACTGAGGGCTTTTCTAAGCCGCAGCCGCAACACCGCCCAACACCGCCTTCACTTCGAGGAACTCGGCAAAGGCATGGTCGCCCCACTCGCGGCCATTGCCCGACTGCTTGTAGCCGCCGAAAGGAGCCATGAAATCGAGGCCGGCGCCGTTGATGGTTACCTGCCCCGCACGCAGCCGCGACGCGATTCGCGTCGCCCGCACGAGATCGGCGGATTGCACATAAGCGGCAAGTCCGTAGGGTGTGTCGTTGGCGATCCGAACCGCCTCGTCCTCATCGGAATAGCCCAGGATGACCGCCACAGGGCCGAAGATTTCCTCGCGCGCGATGACCATGTCATTGGTCACGTCGGCGAAGACGGTCGGCTTCACGTAGAAGCCACGCTCCAGTCCCTCCGGCCGGCCCGGCCCTCCCGCAACCAGGGTCGCACCTTCGGACAGCCCCTTCTCGATGAGCGACTGGACCTTCTTCCACTGCGCCTCGGAAGCAACGGGACCGATATGTGCGTCGCCGTTCGGATCGCCTACCTTCGTGGCTTCGGCCACCGCCTTGCTGATCGCCTTCACCTCATCCATCCGATCGTGCGGCACGAGAAGACGCGTCGGGGCATTGCACGATTGGCCCGAGTTCATCAGCAGCCCGCGCATCGCGCCCGTCACTGCTTGCGCAAGATCCGCGTCGTCGAGGATGATATTGGGGGACTTGCCGCCAAGTTCCTGGTGCACGCGCTTGACCGTGTCCGCCGCGGCCTTCGCAACCGCAATTCCGCCGCGCGTCGATCCGGTGAAGGAAACCATGTCAACGTCCGGATGCGAAGCGATCGCGGCGCCCACGATCGGTCCCTCGCCGTTGACCAGGTTGAAAACACCGGCCGGGACGCCAGCCGCATCGAGCACCTCGGCGAGGATGATCGCCGAAAAGGGTGCAACCTCCGATGGTTTGAGCACCATCGTGCAGCCGACCGCGAGCGCCGGAAAGACCTTGGTGACGACCTGATTGACGGGCCAGTTCCACGGCGTGATCAGCCCGCATACGCCGATCGGCTCTTTACGGATCAACGTCGTGCCGCGCGGCTCCTCGAAGGGAAACTGCTTTAAAACGCCAATCGCCGCCTGCAGGTGCGCGATCCCAACCGCGGCCTGCGCTTGATTCGACAAGGCGGCGGGGGCGCCCATCTCCTCTGTGATCGCCGCCGCTATGTCGGCGTAGCGCTTCTGGTATTCGCCGGAGATCCGCTCGAGAAGCGCGATGCGCTCCTCCCGGCTTGTCTGCGAGTAGCTATCGAACGCAGCACGCGCGGCCGCCACGGCGGTGTCCACATCCGCGGAGCTTCCCATGCTTACACGCCCCGCCGGCTGCTCGGTCGCGGGATTGATGACCTCGATGGACGAGGCTTGCGTGGGGTCAGCCCATTGGCCGCCGATGTAGAATTGCAGGGCGTCGCGCATCTCAGTCTCCTTGAACGAGGCGTCAGCCGGCCAACGCGGCGGCGGTTCGCTGGGGTCTGGTTCGTGGTTTGGGCTTGGAAGGCTGGGCAGATGCGGTGCGTTCGGCGTCGCGCAATTGGGTAACGGTGAAAATCTCCGTCTGCTTTATGATGCGGCGCGCCAAGACTTCGGATTCATCGTCGGACCTTCCCTGGACCGCGCCCGCGAGTCGGCGCCAATGCTCCAGCGCTTCCAACTGCCACGCATCGTCGGCAGCCTGCACCAACCGGTGATGAATAAACGCCAGGCGGGACAATTTCAGTAGCATCTCTCCCGCAAGCGGGCTGGCGCACGCTTCGCGTAGGACACGCGCCGCTTCGAACGAGGCGCGCACGCGTTCGCGACCGGGGCTGCCCTCGTCATGGCGCACCTGCATTTCCGCCACCGCCGCGGAAAAGCGTTCGAAATCGGCGCGTGACCCATGCCTGGCAGCCAGCCGCGCAACGAGACCGAAGATGGCGGAGATCATCTCGAACAGATCCTCGACCTGTGAGACGCTGAGGTTGACGACGCGCGCGCCGCGCCAATGCTCGGTTTCGATCAGCCCCTCGATCTCGAGCAGCCGGATTGCTTCCCGAACCGGCGCGCGGCTGGTGCCGAAGCGATCCGCCAAATCCTGCTCGCGAATACGCTCTCCAGGTTTGAACCGCCCGCTGATTATGTCGTCGCTTACCTCGTCGGCGATCTGGGCAACCAGCGGCGGCACACGCGCTGAACCCGCAACTGCCCCTCCCCGTTCGAGACCTCGCACCATCACCACCTCCGAGCAGACGAACTGCTAGACAATCTCGCCAACTGACGCCAGCCGCGCATACGATGAATTGTCGACAATATTGCAATCCCGCTTTCAGTGGGTAGGATCAACCAACCTGACACCCTGACGGAGACCGCACGTGGCACGAGGCTTTCTGGTCCTGCTGATGGCGTTTGTGGCGGCGGCCTGTGCGACCCTCACGCCGGCTCCTCGCGTGGACAAGACGCTGGTTCGGGACGCCTTCCACCTTGGCTTTCCCGTCTACGAAATGGCGCGGGTGCGGCACGAATTCGTTGAACGCCTCACCGCACGCGGCGTGCCGGCCATCAATCGCTTCGCGCACCGCAAGACGTTGAGCGATCACAACGACCGGGTCGTCACCACCCCCAATAACGACACGCTCTACTCCGCCGCTTGGCTCGATCTCAGCGGAGGGCCGGTTACCATCTTCGTGCCGGAGACGGGTGAGCGCTATCTGAGCATCGCTCTCATGGACATGTTTACCGATCATTTCGCCTACTCCGGTACCCGCACGTCCGGCGGGCGAGCGGAGAAGCTGTTCGTGGTCGGCCCGGACTGGCGGGGCAATGCTCCTTCCGGAGCGCGGATGGCGCGAGCGCCAACGAACGACGTCTGGGCTATTTCGCGCCTTCTGGTGGACGGTCCGGCCGATTTGCCCGCCGCCACGGCAATTCAGGACCGCATCAGGATCGACCCTCCCGCGCCGGGCGAGGGAACGGCGTTCGTTGCCCGGCCGCCGCTCCGCCCGAACCCGGCTCAGTTCCTTGACGTGGTCAACGAGGCGCTGGCGCGCTCGCCTGTATCGCCGGTGCACGCCGATCGTATCGCGCGGCTACGCGCCGTCGGCATCCGCCCCGGCGCTGCCAACGCCTGGGCGCAGCTCAGCCCTTCGGTGCAGGCGATGTGGACCACCAATTGGGACAGCCTCAACAATGGCCTTCGCGGCGGGCTCGACACCCACGTGACCCGGCACGATGGATGGAGCTATCCGCTTCCGGGGCTTGGCAATTTTGGGCAGAACGACGCCTACCGCGCGGCTATTGCGCTCGAAGGCCTGGCCGCGCTCGAGCCCGACGAAGCCATGTACATGTTCACGCGCACGACCGCCGACGGCGCCAGCCTCGATGGTGCCCGCAACAGCTACCGGATCCGCCTGCCCTCCGATATTCCGGTGAAGGGATTCTGGTCGCTGACCATGTACGAGGAGACCGACGACCGACTGTTCTTCGTAGCCAACCCGATCCGCCGCTACGCGATCGGCAATCGCACGCCCGGGCTGCGGCGCAATCCGGACGGCACCATCAACATTCTGATTCAGCACGTTCGCCCCGTGGGCGAGGCCGCTACAAACTGGCTACCGGCTCCGCGCGGCCCGTTCCGTCTCAGCTTCCGCGCCTATCTTCCTGGCCCGGCGTTACGCGAGGGCCGGTTCAGGCTGCCCGGCGTGCAGTCGGTGCAAGCGCAATGACCCGGGCCGACCACCTCGGCGCCGCCTCTGATGCAGTGCGAGGGTCGCGCGTTCTTCTCGTGGCGTTGCTCGGCCTCAACGTGCTCAACTTCGTCGACCGGCAACTGCTTCAGGCCTTTGTAGTCGACGTGCGGCGGGATTTGGACCTCAGCTACACGCAATTTACGCTGCTCGCCGGCATCATCTTCTCGGCGGCCAATGTCGTCGCCGGCCTGATCATGGGCGTTCTAGCGGACCGGATGGCGAGGCAGAAGCTGCTCGCCGCCGGCTTGTGCTTCTGGAGCGCCATGACTGCCCTGTCGGGGCTCACCCGGGGCTTCTGGGACCTAGCAGCCGCCCGTGCATTGGTGGCCGCGGGCGAGTCCAGCCTGGCGCCCGCGGGCCTCAGCATGTTGAGCGACTCCTACCCGCCCGCGGTGCAAGGCAGGATCACAGGTATCTACTACCTCGGCATCCCTATCGGCGCCGGCGGTGCGCTGCTCATCGCGGGCACCATCGGCGCTTCGCTGGGATGGCGCGGGACGTTCATCCTCATGGGCGCGATCGGGATCCTGGCCTCGGCGGCGGTCCTCCTGCTACGCGATCCGCCAAGGCGCGGGCGGGCGCTCTCGGGGGATCTCAGCCTCGACATGCTTCCGACGATCCGCGCCGCCGGCTCGGCGATCGTGGCGACGCAGGCCTTGTGGATGACGCTCGCCGGCGCGGTGCTACTGGTGTTCGCCAACGGCGCGCTGGTGCTGGATCAGGCTTGGATGGTCGGCGAACGCGGATATGGCGTCGCAAAAGCGCAGCAGGTTCTCGGGCTTATCTTTTTGATCGGCGGCGTGACGGGTGCCTTCCTGGGTGGATGGCTCAGCGACGTGTTTAACCGCCGGCGGGCTGGCGGCCGTCAACTATTCCTCGCCGTAGCCATTCTGGCGACGGCTCCTGCGCTGCTCGGCTATCGCCTGCTGCCCGGCGACAGTCCCCTTTTCTACCTTTCGGCGTTCGTGGTCAGCGCGACGGTTCTCCTGCCGTTCGGCCCGGTTCTCAGCGAAATCGCGCTGCTCGCGCCGGCGCGGCTGAAAGGAACCGTGATCGCCATATCGATACTGGCCATAAATGGCGTCGGAATCGCCATCGGAAGCCTAACGGCAGGAGGGCTGGCGGACATGCTGACGAGCTCCGGTGCCGAGCAGCCACTCACCTGGGCATTGCTAGCGACCGGCTGTGTAAGCCTCCTTGCGGTGCCTCTGTTCCACTCCGCATCCAAGCTCCATCCCGGCGCGAATCCCAGTTCAACTTTAGGGGCTAAATAGACCCACAAGCGGACGTTCAAACCGTCCCACCCGCTCCCCGGTTTTGGACGCTCGTTCATTCGGATCTAGCAGGATCCTGATCGAGCGTGGCGACCCCCATCAGCGGATGCATGACGAACGTCCAGCCGTCGCCGCCGACAATCATCAGGCGCAGCGACTGTCGATCTGCGGTGCCAAGCAGCGCTGCCGCTCCTGACGAAGCAGGTAACGTGACCGTCATACCATCCTGACGAATGCCGGTGGCCCAGCCACGCCGTCCACTGCGGATCTCGGTGGCAAGGCGCTCAAGCGCCGTCTCGAGCGCAGTGCGCGCGCGAGGACCGGTAACCCACGCGTGGCCACCGGGGCCCAGTTCCGGCGGTGCCACAGTTTCTTGGTTGGAAACCGGGCTCGGCTGTTTAGCCGGACGGCGGGATTTCTCTTTCGGTTCATCGAGAGGACGCACACCCTCTATACTCATCAAGCGGGCAAATTCATCCATCGTCGTTCCTTAGGTGGCTGCGCCCGGAGCGCGCATATTCGGCCGCTAGTTCCTCAATTGGCGCGAGTACCCTTCGGCTCTTGAAGCTGAGATTGGAACGCGAGCCGCTGACCAAGTATCAGGAACCAAGCGGCTCGAGCTCTTTGCGGCGGTGTTCCGGACGACCCACTTGCGGTCATGATCCCGGTCGGGACGCATCTAACAAGTGGACGCTCGTCCAGAAAGGCTCCGCGCCCACTTCCACAGAGAAGCCCATTTTCCTTTTGCGGCCGAACCGCGTTCAAACTGACCATGAGCAGATCCGCCAGCGATACCATGCAAGACATCAACAACGCAGCAATCGTCGACGCGATCGTTGCTCTGAAAGACGCGTCGAAGGGTCTGCCAAACGCGCTGCTGCGCGATGTGAACGCCATTCACGCGAATACGGCTTTTGCAGACCTGCCGGAGGCAGTCCGATCAACGGTCGCTTCCAGCGTCCGCGATGCGTTCGTCAGGCTACGGAAGGAGGGCTACGTGGTTGCGGAGGCGAACAGTCTTATGAACGCTTCCGCTCGGCGAGAACCCCGTCCTTCGAAGGGCCCACCTCCGAATGGACTACGCGGGCCGGTCCGGAGCCCTTCTCCCAAAGGGCGCCCACGTACTACCCGTTGAGAAGAGACATTCTCAATCGCACCGGCTTGCTCGACCCACAATCGGTCGCGCAGCGTGTTCCCGCCGCAATCCACAACCGGACTTTTGTTCATATCTCCCGTCCAGCAAGGAGTGGCAGCGAGCGAATGAAAAGTCATTGGGCGAACGGTTAAGGATGCGCACGCTGGTGACTCTCGAAGCCTTCAAATGCGAGGAGGCGCGCTCTCAAAGCGGACCTCCTATTCCTAGACCGGAGTGCGAACCATAAATCCTCGGGCTGCTCTGTCGCCCTCCACTTGCGGCCGTGCTCACCCAAGCGACGGGGTCCCGCGAACTACCAGCGGAAGCCCGCGCGCAGGCCGTAACCGCGAACGTCGCCGACCTCCCCAAACGCCGACAGGAAGCCGCCGAAGCGGTCGGCCGAGCCGGCAAGCCCGACCTCGCCGCGGAACCAAGTTCCTTTGTTGCGATCGGCGAACGTCTGCGTGAAGCCCCCACTCGTGAACGACGCGTCGTTTCCGCCCTTGAACTCGTGCAGCACCTTGGCATCGAGATAAGGCATGAACCCGGGACCCCGCCCGCCGACGCGAACGCCGAAG
>DASQNO010000015.1:0-57633 GCA_035644935.1 Sphingomonadaceae bacterium | reverse complement strand
TCGAGATCGAGATCTTCGACGATCATCGCGCCGCCTTCGACGCCGATATAGAACGAGCCATCCCGCGCCAGTACCGGTGTCGCCAAAGCCGTCGATGAAAGCGCCAGTACCATGGCAAGCTTCCGCATAAAAATTCCCCTTTCGAGCTGCGTCCTGATTGAGACTGCCTGAACCCAATAGTTGAGGCAGGGTTGCCAGGCAAGAAATCGATTCCCCCAAGCTGTTGCCAAAAAGCACCACACGCTCACCGGACTCCGCGCGGACGATGCAAAAAACGCAGGAACCGGGCGTTAGCCGATCAGGCCGTGCTCCCGCAGCGCGCCCAGCAGCGACTCCAGGACGGCCCGCGCTTCCCCGTCCACGGTCGTCCCGCCGGTCGGCGCCGACACGGCGGGGCCCCGAGCGCCCACGACCTGCTTGCCCGCGACGACCAGGCGTTCGCAACGCGCTTCGCCGACACGCCAAGCCCCGTCGTACCAGCTGACGGGCACGCCGCTGGGGCGAAGCGTCACACCCATGCCGGCGGCGGGAGGGTGGAACCGCCAGCCGCCATCGGTCCAGCTCGCCAGGTGGTGCGCGCGCCCCGCCCACTCGCGCACCGGCTCCGCGCCCAATATCCAGCTCTGCCCCGGCGTCGCCACGGTGGGCGGCGCCAAGGCCCCAACCGCCTCCACCGCCGCGTGAAGCATCGCATCGATCGCCGCCAGGCTCTCGTTGTGGAACATCTCCTTTTGCGCCTGCCCCGGCGCGATCAGCGGCAGCCCAAGCCGCGCGGTCGTGTTTGTCATGCCCCTCCCCTTCCCCCGTTGCCCTCACCCGGCGGGATCGTCAGCGCGGCCGGCCGCGACGCCGCCGCCGATCCCGCCTGCGTCACCGCCACGTCAAGCGTGACACTCGCGCCCGCGCCGTCTTCCGCCTGCATCGCCGCCGAATAGACGAAACGGGGCGCATCGACCTCTACGACCCGCACTCGTGTTCCCCCGCTAACGGCGACGACGTACGCCTCCCGATCCTCCCCGAGCGGCGCGTCGACGCCGTCGATCCATGCCCAGCCGGTGCGGCTGCGCCGCGTCCAGGCGATGACGATCGCGCCGTCGCTCCCTCGCCGCGCCGTCAGGTGCGCCGGCGCGGGAGGCCGCACCGCCTCCGTTCCGACAACGCGCGACGCCAGCGCGGGCGCGATCCCGTCGCCCATGCCCCGCGCCGCGACCTCGACGACGCCGCCCGCCTGCGCCACCGGCATCGGCAGCGCGAGCAGGCTGTCGGCGTCCATCAGCACGAAGGCTTCGCCCGCCGCGTGCGTCGCCGCCGCCCACTCGCTTCCCCGCCGTCCCCGCAGCAAGCGGGACAAGCGGAACCGCCGCGGTCCCAGCGCCTGCGCATCCCCGAACTGGATCAGCTCGTCGCCGATCATGGCCAGGTTCTCGCCCGCGACCAGCGCGTCGTCGTTGCGGCTTTCCAGCCACATGCCGTCGTGCAGCAGCTCGATCTCGACGGCGTTGCGGCGGTCGAACAGCGTCGCCCCGGCCGCCGGCAGCACGCCTACCACGGTTCCCATAACCGCCGCGGGCGCGGTCATCCCCGCCGCGGACCAGCTCGCGCCGCCATCGCCGCTCACCTCCAGCGTCGCCGCGCGCCATCCCCGCTCCGCGCCCGCCGCGGCCACCACCAGCCGCGGCCGCGCTTCCACCGCATCGCCCAGAGGCGGCGGGTCCAGCACGCGCAGCGTCGTAGGGCCATGCAGATCGTCGGGCGCCGCCGCCGCGCGCCCCGGCACGGCCGGCAACGTCGCGGCCGCCGCCCCGCCGCCATGCGGCACCAGCTCCAGCCGCACCGCCATGCGCTCGAACGTCCAGCCGGCGACCACCCAGAGCCGTCCGGCCTCGCCCGCATTGGCGAACCGCACCACGCACCCCGGCTGCACCCCGATGTCGCGCCACGGCAGCGTCACCGTGCGCCGCGCCCGCGTGCGCCACAGATGGTCCAGCTTGGCCGACGCCATCGCCTTGGCCGCGCCCGCATCCAGCGCGGCGGGCAGCGCGATCCGCTCGCCGCGCCGTTCCGCGCCGGCCCCTCCCGCCCCCTCGCCCGCCCCGGCGTGGCTCGCCCGCTGCAGCCCGGCCTGGTATTCGCGCGCCGGATCGTAGTAACCGATCGACACCGCGTCCGGGACCTGCCCCGCCGCCGCGCGCGTCGTTTCCGGCACCACGCCGGGGGCGAGTTCGACCACGTCCCCGCCCCGCGCGCCCAGCCGCAGACGTTCGCCATCGTCGAACAGCAACGTCGGCACCGCCTCGGTCAGCACCCCCAGCACGCCCCGAATGCTGTCGCCATGCGCCGCGAAGCCGGTCAGCGGCGTTCCCGCGTCCGCCGCGATCGCGCCCTCGGACACGGACGCCGCAATGGCCCCCGTGCTCGTGCCGACCGTATCGGCGATCACCTCGAACGTCAGCGAGGGGATACGGTTGCCGTACTCGCCCAGCTGGAAATCGGTGAACATCGCATAGGCGATCCCGCGAAAGGCCGGCGTGCTCGCGATCCCTTCCGCCGCCGCGATGTCCGGATCGCGCGCCTGCGCTTCGCTCCCGTCATGCAGCCGGAACCCTGTCTCGGTCTTGAAGTCCCCCGCCGCGCCGCGCAGCAATTTGCCGTCCGCCCAGATGCGCCCGACCCCCGCGATCGGCCTCCCGGACAGCGCCACCGCGAACGACGCGGAATAGCTGTACGTCGTCTGCTTGGGCCGCCCCTTGCCGCCGCCCTGCTTGTGCCGGTCCTCCTTCAGGTCCGTCGCCCAGATCACCGACCCCGCCACGCGCATCGCGCCGAAGATCCTCGGGATCGCCGAACCGTAGGACGATGTCTGCACCGCCAGGTCGCCCAGCCGCGGCCCCTGCCGACCCTTGGGCGCGAGCACGCGCGCATCCACCGATTGCCCGATCAACGCCCCGATCGCGCCCCCGACCGGCCCACCGATCAGCGTTCCCACGCTCGACAGAACAAGCGTCGCCATCAACCCTCTCCCGCTCGCGGAAGAGGGCGAGCGGGGCGGAGCCGCCCAAGGTTCCGCTGGCGACAGCCAGTGGAAAGGCGGCGGAGGGGAGGGTCCTGGTCCCCACCCGCGCCATTCTCCGGATGCCGCCACGCACCCACCACCGGCCACGCCACCGCCGTCGGCACCTCCACCACACGCCGCAACCCCGCGTCTGCGTGCAGATACCCCTCGGGCGTCAGGATCACGACGTGCAACTGCCGATGTCCCGCCTGCACCAGCAGCACGTCCCCCGGCCCCGCCTGCGTCGCCGCGATCGGGAGGAACCCGCTGGCAGCGAATTCGCCGTTCAACTCGACCGCGTCGCCCGAACGCAACCCGTAATCCCGCCGCACCGCCGTCAGCCCGAACGCCATCGCCACCACTCCTATGCAATCCAGCCCCGCTTGGCGGTCGCGCCCCTGCGGCCGGAACCGCACGCCGATCAGCGCCCGCGCGCGCCGCACCACGTCGCTCACGCTCAGCTCCCCGGATATCGCGTCAGCAGATCGTTGCCCGGCAGATGCGGCTCGCCGCGGAAGTTCAGCGTGTTGGCGAACCGGTCGCGACACGTCTCCAGCCGCTTGTCGCAACCCTGGGCGATCTCGACGGTCGCCCCCGCTTCGGGCGCGAACGGCGGCGGCTCGCGCAGGCGAAGCCACCCCTCGCCGGCCTCGACCACCGGACCGGCCACCCCGCTGTTGCGCCCGGACAGCCACAGCAGCCGCCCGAACCGGAACCGCTCCAGCTCCCTGCTCCCGTCCAGCACGACCCGCCCGTCGCCGTCGCAGGAGGTCACGCGCGCGCGCAGACTCCGCCCCGCCATGTCGACCCGGCACCTCGCGTCGCCCAGTTGCGCCCGGCACTCCGGGCTGGTCGCCTCGCACACCGGCCCGTCCAGCACCGCGGTGGGCCCCCGCAGCTCGGCCTCGAACCTGCGGCCGGTGACGCTCACCGCGCCCAGTTCGCCGCGCGCCAGCGCCACCTGTCCCGCCTCCGGCCGTTCCCAATCGACCGCGAACACCCGCACCCGCGCCCTGTCCCACCGCCCCGCGACGAGGTCGTCCGCGGTGATCGCATCCGCCGTCAGCGCGCCCGAGACATCGAGCCCGCCGACCTCCAAACCTTCCCCCGCCGCGATCGCCGACGGCAGCATCCCCGGCGCCGCGCGGTAAAGGAGCCCGCCAATCGCCAGGTCGCGGTCATGCGTCGTAAACCCCAACGCCGCCCCGTCCCGCCTGACCAGCCGCCAGCACAAGGCAAGCGTCGTCACTTCGCCGGAAGCGATGTTCATCTGAATACCTTCCGATTGAAGAAACCGTTCGCCCTGATGACGAGGTCGCCATGCCCCCAGCATGGCTGCGGACGTCCGGGGGACGTTCGCACCTCGTCATTGTCGAAGGGCTCTACTTTTACTTACCGTGCCGTCATGCCGTTCTGGGCGTACATGCTGCACTGCGCCGACCACAGCTTCTACGTCGGCCACACCGATGACTTGGAGCGGCGTATCGGCACCCACGTGACTGGGGCGATCAAAGGCTACACATCGACCCGCTTGCCCGTGACCCTGGTCTGGTCGCAGGGCTTCGGCACCCGCCGGGAAGCACTCGAAGCCGAGCGCCGCATCAAGGGCTGGTCACGCGCCAAGAAGCTGGCGCTGATCCGGGAAGACTGGCCGCTCATCAGCCAACTCGCACGAAACCGGCAGGACAGGGAGGAACAAGAACAAGAAAACCGTTCGGGCTGAGCTTGTCGAAGCCCCCCCTTCCTTGACGATGAGCGAAGGAGAGTCCTTCGACAGGCTCAGGACGAACGATGCGCGCGATTACCCTTCCCGAACCTCCACCAAGGGCACGCTCACCGCCTCCCCCGCCGCGAACGCCGCCGCGTTGATCTCCAGCCGGTCCTCCGCGAACCTGACCGGCACGTCGAAGCGGAACCCCGCCGTCACCGCCGCGCCCGCCGCCGGCGCCACATCGAACTCCACCGCGCCGCCGTTGACCCGCCAGCCGCCACTCAGCGCCGCGCCACCTACGCCCACGCGCACGCTCCCCGCCACCGGCCGCGTGATGCTTCGCACCTGCGCCTCCGCGCCATTTCCGTACCGCTTCACCAGCGCGAACCGCGTCCGCGCCCCGTCGCCCGTCCCGATCCGCTGATCTCCCGCGCCCGGCTCGCCCGTCATGCCGTTGGAACTGGCGTCGAACGGATCGCTGAAACGAAATGCCCGCGCCGCCCCCCTCCGCGCGCGAAAGAACGCGATCAGTTCCGCCAGCTCCGCCTCGCCCCGGACCCCCGGCCCGGCGTCGTAGCGCATCCGCGCGTCGCTCCAGTCCGCGTTGCGCTGTTCCGCGCCGGACGCGGTCGCCACCACGGCGGTGGAAAAGGTGGGGCACACGCTCGCCCCTCGCCCGATCGCCAGCGGGAACCGCACATCGTCGAACGCCTGCATCGCTTCCTCCCCCGATGGTTCGAACCAGGTGAACCCGTCGCGCATCACCTGCGGCAGCGCCCACACGAACGTTTCCGCGACGCCGCGCGCCAGCCCCCGCGCCGCCGCGTCGGCGATCGGCGCCCACTGCCCACGATCCTCAGGCCGCAGCACGAAGCCGGCGAGGTAATGCTGGGCCTCGTCCGGATAGCCCAGCCGCGCCCGCATCAGCGCCAGCCCGCGCCCGCTCGCGCCCGACCGCCCGGCGGCGGCCCAGTCGTAATCCTCGCACTGCAGCACATCGAACGCCGGCGCCGCCCACCCGGTCGGGACATTGGCGCGCACCACTTCCGGCGCTTCGGCGTCCAGCACCGTCGGCAGGTACACCAGCACCAGCGTTTCCGCACCGGGCGCCGCCGCCTTCACCGCCGCGACCAGCGCCGCGGTCGACTCCGCCAGCACCGCCCCCGCCGCGTCGAGCAACGCGATCTCCGCCGCACCCCGCGGCCCCCGCACGTCGCCGATCACGGGGCCGCCCAGCCGCGCCCGCGCCGCGTCGTCGTACAGGCAAATCCGCCCGCCCGGATTGGTCCACCACCACGGCTCTCCCACCTGGAACCGCACGCGCATGCCGATGTCCCGCGCGATGGCGACGAACGCCAGTGCGACGCTGCGCAGATACGCCATGGCCCCCGCATGCGCCGGGCTCAGAAGCGTCGACGGCGGCTCCCACCCGGTCAGCGCCGGCGCACCGCCCGCGTCCCGCTGCTTCCAGTCGCCCCAGCAATGCCCGTCCAGCAATTCGTAGGACAGCGACCAGATGATCTCGAACCCTGCCGCCTTCGCTTCCGCCGCGAACGCCTCGTGCCACCGCGCGCACGGCCCATTGATCGCGCTCGCCCCCACCGACGCGTACAACCCGCCCGCCGCCGCCTCGAGCCGGAAATAGTGGCTCATCCCCACATAGTGGTTGATGATCCGGCGGTAGCCGAGCCGCACGATCTCGTGCACCACGCGCGCCGGGTTCAGGTGGTAAAGGTCGTCATACCCCGTCGCCATGCGAAGCCGGTGCGCCGGAATTTGCCCGTCGCCCACGCGCAGCACCGATCCCACGCCCTCGCAGACGATGTCGGACAGCACCACCGACGCCTCCACCGGCGCGGGCAACAGTCCTTTGGCCCCCGTGTACCCCGGCGGCACCAGGCTGATGAACATCCGGTCGATGTCCCCCGCCCACACCGGCACCGCCTCATCCGGCAGCGCGAACCCGCCCTGGACATCCGCGAAGTCGATCCGCACGCGCGCCGCCTCCGGCGTGCCGCTGGCATAGTTCCACAACCGCACGTACCAGCTGCGCGCTGCTCCGTCCGCGTCCCGCCCCTCGATCGTCAGCGTCGGCCCGTTCACCGCGTCCAGCGGCATCAGCCCGTCCGACGCCCAGCCGAAGCTCAGCACGCACTCGCGGAAATCGCGCGCCGTCTCGTACCTGAGCAGCGGATGCCCATGCCCGTCCGCGGCATCCCAGATCAGCCCCGCCAGATCGTCGCCGCGATAGAAGGTGCAATCCACCCGCAACCCGTGCGCGCCCTCGCCTACAGCGCTCGCCATCATCGGACGGGGAAAGTTGACGCTCCAGTATCGCGGGTCGAAGCGCTTGACGTGCGCAAACGTCCCCGCATCGCCGGGCGATGCAAGCCAATGAGCCATCGATGTCTCCAAGCTAACCCGCTCCCGCGCGCGGGAGAAGCCAACCCTCTCCCGCATTGTTGCGGGAGAGGAGGGACCCAAGCCGCTAGGCTTGGGAGGTGAGGGTCTTCTTACTTCTTACCCCGCGGCAAGATACCTTCACCGGTGCAACTAGGCAGGAAGCTGCCGCGTCTCGCGCGGGAGAGGGTTACGCTGCCGCGGAGCTTTCCTTGTTCGTCAACCAGGCACTCGCCTCCGCCCGAAACAGCTGCGCGATTGCCCCAAGCTGCAGCGCGGTGATCAGCAATCCCAACGCCCCGCCCGACGCCGCCAGTCCGTCCGTCGCCAGCACGTAAGCCTGTCCCGCCGCCCCCAGCAGCACCAGCACCGTCAGGATCCACCGCACCGCATTGCTGCGCATCCGCGACACGGCCAGCGCCAGACCCAGCGTCACCACCGCCAACGCCGCCTCGAACAGCCGCCCCTCGCCCGGCGCGATCACGAAGATGTTGAGCAGCGACAGCAGCATGCTCCCGGCGAACAGAGCTTCAAACGTGGTGATGGCTTTGGGCCGCATGTCTTGTGTCCCCCCCAAGGTATGTCGCCGCCACGCTAACGCCATTCGCGCCCGACGCAATCGGCGTCGCGTTCAATCCGGGGCCATCATCGCCTGCCGCACTGCCCGCGCGATCTGCCGCGACGACCGCGTCAGCGCTTCGGGCGCGCCGGCCTGCGGCGACTGGACGTTGATCGTCACCCGCACTTCGCGCGGGACCCCAAAGCCGCCGGTCTCCACCCGCCCCGCCGATGTCGGCACGAACAGTTCGGGTCCGCGCTCGCCCACCGTGTACGCGCGCCCCGGCGACACGCCGCCGCCCGTCGCCCGCCCCGGCGGCCCCAGCATCGACCCCGCCAGCCCGCCCAGCACCGACAGCAGCCCGCCCGCCCCCGATCCGCCGCCGCCCGATCCCCCGCCTACCGCGCCGATCCCCGCCCGCACCGCCGCCTCGGCGATCTCCGCCAGCGTCGACAGCGCGATGCGTTTCAGGTCCTCGAACCCGAACTTCCCCGTCCGGATCGCCCGTCCCAGCGCGCCCTCGATCATCCGCCCCGCCTGATCCGCCCCCGCCGCCAGCGGCCCCGTCAGCTGCGCGCGCATCTCCGCCACGTCCCGCGCCCACGCCCCCGTATCCGCCCGCACCCGCACCAGCCCACGCTCGAAATCATCGTCCATTCCTGTCCTCCCTTAGCCGTCATCGCGACCCCGGCGAAGGCCGGGGGCGGCGATCCAGCCTCGTGGCCACCGGAGTCTCAGGACTGGATCGCCACGTCGCTACGCTCCTCGCGATGACGTTGATCCAAACGCGCACCGTCATCCGGAAACTTCGCCCTAAGTTCATCGAAATCCGCGCGATCGATAGGGCTCTCCCCCTCGCCCCGCATCGCCTCCACCACCACGCCAAGCTCCGCCGGCGTCGCCGCCCAGAACTCCCCCGGCCGCCACCCCAGCACCGCGCCCGCAAAGCCTGCCAGCCGCACGGCCGCGCCCGCGAAGCTATCCCCGCTCACCTCACGAGCGCCCCTGCAGGATCTGGCCCAGCACCTGCCGCAGCACCGGCGTCGCCCGCGCCAGCCCGCCCGCGACCACCGCCTCGCCGACATCCGCGCGCGTCAGTCCCGCCGGCCGGTCGGCGACCAGGTGCCAGAACAGCCCCGCGATCTCGCCCAAACTCAACCGCCCCTCTGCCGCCCGCTCCACCAGCGCGAACAGCGACCCCAGCTCCCCCTCCGCCGCGACCAGCGCCTCGAAGCTCGGCCGCAGCACCAGCGTCTCGCCATGCACCACGATCGCAGCCTCCCCCCGCGCGGGATTGGCTCTTCCCCTCTCCCCTTGAGGGAGAGGGAGGGGCCCGCTCGGCGCAGCCGAGTGGGAGGGTGAGGGTGAGGGCGACGCGTCCACCCCCATCACGCGCTCACCACCGGGCCGCTGCTCTCCAGCGCCAGCGTGTACGTCCGCTCCCCGTTGAAATCGCCGGCATAGTCCAGCCGCGTCACCAGGAACCGCCCCGTCACGCTTTCCCCGCTTTCGAAACTCACCCGGTAATCGTCGACGATCCCGGCGAGCGCATGCGCCTTCAACCGCGCTTCCGCCGCCGACCCGGTGAAGATGCCGCTCCCCGCCACCGATACCGACCGGACGCCCGCCCCCGACAGCAGCTCGCGCCACCCGCCGGACCCCTTGTGCGTCACGACCACCGGCTCGCCGTTGATCTGCATCTGCGTCGTCCGCATCCCCGCAACGGTTGTGAACTGCGGCGCGGGCGCCCCGTCCCCGATCTTGAGCAGGAAAGCTGACCCTTTTTCCGCTGGCATGTTCAATACCCTCCCTTCGTTGTTAGCGAAGCGGTCACGCCGCTCCCTGGATTTCCATCACCCGCACCCGGTGCTCCACCAGCACCGCCGCACCGCCTTTTTCCGCCACCGGCTTGCTCCGGACGAACGCCGCCGCCGCCACGCGCCAGCCGCCGATATCCCCGGCCAGCGCCTCGCCCGCCGCCTCGGCCGCCGCGACCAGCGCGCCCAGCCGCGCCCGCTGGCCGTCCGCGACGCGCACCGTCACCGCCGTGCGGATCTCGCGGCCGCGCATCGCCACCGCGCTCCAGTCGCTCCCCTGCCCCCCGCCGACCTCGATCCGCGGCAGCACGGAAACGCCCGCGATTCCCGCGACATCCGCGTTGAACAGCGCGACGCCCCGGACTTCGGGCGCCCCGCGCAACCGCGCCAGCATTGCGGCGCCGACCGCACGGCCTGCGCCCGCCGCCCCGCTTTCGCCCGCGGCTTCCGCCTCGCTCATCGCTTCGCACCGTAAGCCTCGGCCCCGATCCGCATGCGCCGGAACGGGCGCCACAGCGCCGCCACCGCCGCCGGCGGGCTCTCCGGCTGCCCGCCGCGCTCCGCATAAAGGTGCCACACCAGCCGCAGCACGCCCTGCCGCAACGGCTCGGGCAGAGCCGACCAGCTTTCCGCCAGCCCCGCGCGGTAGCTCACCCGCACCCGCGCTGGCCGCACCGGCGCGAACAACGCCGCGCCGCCGCAACGCACCCATCCATCGCCATTCCCGTCGATGTCGACCGCACAGGCGTCGCTCGGCACCGCCGCGCCGCCCGCGGTCACCGCGACGATCTCGCGCACCGGCGTCCGCCCGAGCCGCGTCCATGCTCCGGTCGCAACGACGCTCTCCTCGACGCCGCGCGCCAGCAGCATCTGCCCGACGAACGCCTCGCACACGCCCAGCGCCGCCGCGACGAGCGCCGTGATCGCCGCATCGTCTGCGGCGCCGTCCACCCGCAGCTGCGCCTTGGCGTCGGCCAGCGCGTCGGGCCCGGGCGTCGGCTTGTCCTCGGTGATCATGTCGTAACTCCCGCCTGCGCCGCCTGGTGACGGACCAGCCTGGACAAGTCGTCGCCGTCCAGCGCGCGCGCGACGCCGAACAGCGTGTACAGCCGCCCCCGGAAGGTCCGCTGCCCCGCTGCGCTGAATTCGCGGCCCACCGCGCGGCGATCCTGGGCGTCGCCGGCGTAGGACCCCGCCATTTCCACCGCCGCGCCCCCGTTGGTCAGCATGCGCTGCGTGTCCGCCGCCGCGCGTCCGACCACCGTCATGACCGCGCGCGTCCGGATGTCGCGCCCAGCCGGCCGGAACGCCCCCGCGATGTAGCTGCCCCATTGGGGCGCCGCCGCCTGCGCCCAGATCCCGGCGCGCAACGGGGCGCCCGGCGGCGTCGCCTGGAACAGGCCGATGTCCAACACCGTGTCGCCCGTTCGCTGCGCCGCGCAGGACAGCGTCACGTCGCCCGCGCCGACGCCGAACGCATGGACCAGGAAGTCGTCCACACCGTCGAACTCCAATGCCAGCCGCCCGTCCGCCTCCCGCCGCAGGATCGGGCGAAACGCCGCGTTGCCTTGCGTCGCATGGTGGCCCCGGCCCGATCGGTCGGCGATGCGCCCCACGGGCGCGTCCACCGCCGCCGGCACGGTCCCCGCCGCGTCCTGCGACATGGACCGGAGGTCCGACGGCTCCAGCCAGATCGCCGCCGTCCCGGTCCCGATCAGCGTCGCCGGATCGAACCCCGCCCGGGCTGGGGGCCGCAACGCAATGCCGAGGCCCAGCATCAGTACAGCGCCACGATGTCGGCGGCGCTGGTCCCCGTGGCGCGCACGAACTGCGCGCGGAACGGCAGCACCGACCCTGCGGGCACGTTGCGGAACACCACGTCCCCGCCCCCGCCCGCGCCGCGCAGCGTCAGGCTGCCGCCGGTTCCCACGAACAGCGCCTTTGGCACGTCCGCCAGCGGCTCCGCGTCATGCGGCGTCACCGCCACCCCACGCGTCGCGGGGCTGGAGACGCTGTCCAGCGTCCCCCCAAAAGCATCGGCCATGTTTGAATCTCCCGTGCGTTAAGGCGCCCCTCCACCGCTTCGCGGTCCCCCTCCCCTCGAAAGCGAGGGGAGGACGGGCCTTCGTCCTCCCCTGCCTTTGCAGAAGAGGGGGACCATGCGCAGCATGGTGGAGGGGCTTCTTCTCCCCGAACTAAGCGCTGAACCGCATCAGCTTGATCGCCTCGCTGTTCGACACCTGCCCGCCGACCCGCCTGGTCGCGTAGAAGTGCACAAACGGCTTGCGGCTGTACGGATCGCGCAGGATCTGCGTCTCCTGCCGCTCGGCGATCAGGTACCCCGCCTTGAAGTTGCCGAACGCGATCGACAGGCTGTCCGCCGCCACGTCCGGCATGTCCTCGGCCTCGACCAAGGGGTAGCCAAGCAGCGTGTCCGGCTGTCCCGACACGATGCCCGGCTGCCACAGAAACGCCCCGTCGCTGGTCTTGATCTTTCGCAGCCGCGCCGCGGTGGACGAATTCATCACGAACACCGCCCCCTGCCGGTACGGCGGCCGCAGCGCCTGAACCAGGTCGATCAGGCGGTCCTGCGGGTTGACGGCGGCGAACGCGCCCGCCGCGCCGGACGTCACGAACTGCACCGTTCCGAACGGGCGCACCCCGTCCGCCGCCGCGCTGGTCGGCGTCGACAGGAACCCGCGCGGCTGGTTGACGCCGTTGCCCCGCACAAACGCCGACCCTTCCGCCTTGGCGAACTCGGCCGCGATCTCTTGCCCCAGCCACGTCTCGACGTCGAACGCGGCATCGTCCAGCATCGTCTGGGACGCCGCCGGATTGGCGTACAATTCGCCCATCGGCGGCGCGATCTCGATGAAGTCGGGCGTATCCGTCTCC
Source organism: Sphingomonadaceae bacterium (assembly GCA_035644935.1). GTDB lineage: Bacteria > Pseudomonadota > Alphaproteobacteria > Sphingomonadales > Sphingomonadaceae > CADCVW01. Next base: position 45,199 of record DASQNO010000015.1, on the reverse strand, counting down.
GGCCGCGCCGCCGTCTCGCTCACCCATCCGGACGGCGTGCCGCCGGTGGTGACCAGCTTGCGGTAACCCGCCGACCCCACCGTCACGACGTTGGCGATGCCGCGGATCGGCGAAATCGACTGCAGCGTCCGCGCAATCGCCGCGTCGATCTCCTCGGGGACCGCATAGCCGCCGTCGACATCCACCGACGTCACCAGCGCCTTGGTCTCCACCGCGGTTCCGCGGCGCAGATACCCGTCGACGAACGCGGCTCGCGCGCCCGTCTCCGCCCCGCTCAGCGCCGGCCGCCGCACCGGCCCCGGCCGTTCGACCCGGTCCTTGAGCGCGCGCACTTCGTCCCGAAGCTCCGCCACCTCATCGCGCGCCAGCACCTCGGCGAAGCTCGCCTCCAGTTCGTCCTTCACCACGTCCGTCATTCACTCTCTCCCACTAAAAAAATGCCCTCCCTCCGCCGGGCGGAAGAAGGGCTCGTTAACCAGAAATTGACCTCGCCCGGCGCACACGCGTTCCAAAGCGAGTAGTGCCAAGCGATGCCTTCACCCCAGCTGCTTCGCGACAAGGCGCGCCAGTGCGCCGAGATCGCCAACGGCGTTGCGGACGCCCAGATCGTGGCCGTGCTCCACAAGGTGTCGGCCTGGTTCGAAGCGCAGGCCACCGCTGCGGCGGCGAGCGCCCCGCCCCGCTTCGATGTCGCCCCACCCCCGCCGCCGCCAACGCCCCGCCGCGCGACGCGCAAGCCGGTCAGCATCCAGGCGACGCTTCGCCGCCAGGGCGAGACCAAGTTCAACGCCAACGTCGCGGATCTTTCGGAATCCGGCTTTCGCGTTGAATCCCACTATCTGATCCCGATGGGCGCGCAGGTCTGGCTCACGCTGCCCGGCCTGGCCGCGATCCCCGCCACCGTCGCCTGGTCGAGCGGCAACAGCCTCGGCTGCCGGTTCGACGCGCCCTTGCACCCCGCCGTGCTCGACCGCGTCATCGCGGCCGCCAGGCTCGCCGCCTGAAAGCCCCTCCCCTTGAGGGGAGGGGTTGGGGTGGGGGCTGCACTCTCAGCCGCCCGCCACCCGGTGCACCCGCGCCCCCGGCTGCATCGGCGTGCGCACCAGGCTGACCTCCACCAGTTCGAGATCGAGCAGCTCGCGCGGGGCCGCGCCCCGGCTCGCCCGCACCCGGTAGCCGAAGCTCAGCCCCAGCCCCTCGCGCACCGCCCCGCGCTCCACCCGCGCGATCACGCGCAGGCCGCGCCGGTCCTCGCTTAAGCTCTCCACCCGCCCGATCCGCGCCTCCGGCCGGTGCTCCAGCAGCAGCGGCACCGCGCCCTTCCGCACCGCCCGCGCGAACGCCCCCCGCCGCACCACATCCCCGCCCCGGTCCACCCGGTCGAACAACGCGGCATAGCCGGCGAAGCGGACACTAGTTCCTCCCCCAGTTTTCTGGGGGAGGGGGACCGCGCCGGCGGAGCCGGCGTGGTGGAGGGGCGCGCGCGCAGCGCGCATGACGAAAGGACCCCTCACGTCACCTTCTCCAGAATTCCCGCCCGAACCACCATCCCCACCACCAGCAGCGCCAGCACGATCCGCACCACCCACTTGCCGATTTCGGACAGCGCGCCGCGCTTGGCGTCGCGCCACGCCTGCAACAGCTCGCGCAGCTCATCCATGTCCCGCCGCGCGCGGGCATCCTCCAGCCCCAGCCGCCCCAGCGCCCGCGCCGCCCCCGCCTCGCTCGCCTCCTCGACCAGCGCGCGCACGGTGACGAGATCCGCCCCCGCCCCCTCCGCCTGCCGCGCCAACTGCGCCAAAACCGCCTTGTCAGTCATATCCCTCTCCCCTCGAGGGAGAGGGCGACTCGCCAACGGCGAGCGGGGAGAGGGGCCTGTCAGCCCCAAACCCCAGCATCTCCCGCTTCTCCTCCCGCGTCAGGAAATCCGCCCCCGACACCGCATTCCACAACCGCTCGCGATCCTCGCTGAGCGCCGTTATCTGATCGACATCCACCGCCAGCCGCACGCCCGGCGACCAGTCCCCCAAGGCCGCGCTCAGCGCGTCCAGGATCTTCCCCGCCAGCGGCAGGATCGTCAGCCGCCACAATGCCTTGTTGGCCTCGCGGTAGTTCGCGTACGCCGCGTCGCCGGGCAGCCCGAGCAGCATCGGCGGCACCCCGAACGCCAGCGCGATCTCCCGCGCCGCCGCCGCCTTCAGCCCAACGAAGTCCATGTCGGCGGGCGTCAAACTCATCGCCTGCCAGCGAAGTCCCCCCTCCAGCAGCATCGGCCGCCCGGCATTGCCCGCGCCGGCGAACCCTGCCTCCATCTGCGCCTGCAGCCGCGCATACTGGTCGGGGCTCAGCGACGCGCCGTCGGCGGGCTCGTACACCAAGGCCCCCGACGGCCGCGCCGCATTGTCCAACAGCGCCTTGTTCCACCGCGTCGCCTGGTTGTGCAGCGCCACCGCGCCCGCCGCCGCGCCAAGGCATCCCAGCCCATAATGGTCGTCCAGCGGATTGACCCCGCGCACATGCACCACTTGGCGCCGCCCGCGATGGTCGCGCGCCGCGATCCGGCTGCGCGCCTCGCCCACCCGGTACCGGTACGCCACCGGCCACCCGCCCGCGTCCGCCTCCACGCTCACCCGCTCGGGCCTCAGCGCGAACAACTCCGCCGCCTCGTCCCGCTCGTCGGCCAGCACCTGCACGAACGCGTTGCCATGCAACATCACCTGCGTCGCCACGGTCTCGAGCAAAGCAGGAGTAACGAGCTTCCCCGTCCTCCCCGCGCTTTCGCGGGGAGGGGGACCATTCCGCGCAAGCGGAATGGTGGAGGGGTTTTGCAGCGCGTTATTCTCCCCCACATCGAAAACCACCGCCGACCCCACCCCTTCCGCCACCAGCCGCACCGCCCGCTGCGCCACGGGATTGGCCCCATACCCCTCCCGAACCTGCGCCTCGTAAGATCGCGGCGCCTCTCCCAGCCTCGCCACGCTCCCCGGCAACCCACGCAACAAAAAAGGCGGCGCAGTCTCCCGCGCGGCCTTCCGCCCAAACCATCTCATAATCTTCTCCTAAGCCAGCCTTACAACCGCGCCCCGCAACCCTGGCCTCACAACACCCGCACCCCCGGCTCCACCCGCCGCTCCCCCAGCATCAGCTCGCTCAAGGCCCAAACCAGCGCGTCCGCCCGGTCCGGGCTCCCGCCCGGTCCCTGGTACCCCCCGCCCGCGGTCAGCCCGGCCATCTCGTCCTCCAGCTCCGGAAACGCGCCGACATGCGCCACCCGCCCCTGCGCATACAGCGTCGCCACCGGCTCGGCCCGCGCCACCTTGCCGCGGCTGGCGTGCACCAGCGTCAGCGGCAGCGCCGCCTCCGCCGCGCGCAGCACCGCGCCCACCATCTCGCCGCCCTGGTTCTTCTCGGCGACCACCCGGTCCGCGCCGAACCGCCGCGCCGCCGCCGCCACCACCTCCGCCCACTGCTCGGGCCGCTGCCCCTGCACGCTCGCGTCCGCCAGCACATAGCCGCGCCCGTCCGCGCCCAGCGCCACCACCACGATCCCGCACGCATCGCTCGCCGGCCCGGACCCTGCGGGCGGATCCACCCCGATCACCACCCGCGCCACGTCCGGCACCTCGCGGACGCGGCAAGCCTCGATCACCTCCCGCGGCCACAGCGCCCCCCGGACGTCCTCGATCAGCTCGCCGTCCAGCTCCTGCCGCCCCATCAACGTGCCGCCGTAACTCGCCACCATGTCCGCCTTCCACGTGTCGGCCAGGTTGATGTTCGCCTTCATCGGCCCGCCCGTCTCCACCGTTCCCGGCGCTTCCTTGAGCCGCTTGAGGATCGGCACCGCCCGCGGCGTCGTCGTCACCAGCGCCCGCGGCCGCTCGCCCAGCCGCAACCCCATGCGCATCATGTCCCACGTCGCGTCCGGCTTGGCCCATTTCGCCAGCTCGTCGCACCACGCATAATGATGCTCCGGCCCGCGCAATTTTTCCGGGTTCTCGCCCGAATACAGGAACGCCTGCGCGCCGCTCGGCCACACCACGCGCTCGGCGGTCGCGTCGAACCGGCACCCGTGCCCCCCCGCGACGTTCAGCAGCCCGCTGACCCCGTCCACCATCACCGCGCGCGCCTCGGCGATCGTCGCCGCGACCAGCGCGATGCGCAAGCTCGACCGCTTCCGCCGCGCCAGCCCATCGACCCACTCCGCCCCCGCGCGCGTCTTGCCGTATCCGCGCCCCGCGATCATCAGCCACGTGGTCCAATCGCCGGGCGGCTGATGCTGCCCCCGGTGCGCCCAGTTGACGAACGTGCCGTCGTACCGGCGCAGCTCCGGCCCCGACACGCCCTCGAAGAACCGCGCGCGCTCCTCGGGGTCCATGAAAGCCAGCCGCAGCACATCCGGCGGCGTCGCCGTCACGCCGCGCCTCCCGAGGCCTCGTCGCCCGAGGCCCCGTCTCCCGACGCCGCGCCTTCGCCCCCGCCTGCTTCATCCGCCAGCCCCCGCGCGAGATGCTCCGCATCCCTGGCCGCCTTGCGCTCGCGCTTCGCCACCGCGTCCAGTTTGCGCCCGATCTTGATCCTGAGCGCGGCGAGCTCCGCCTCGTCGTCGGGCGCGTCATACGCTTCGGCCTTGCCCTTGTTCATGGCGAGCAGCGCCAGCGCCACCCGGTCCGGGTACTGCACCGTTCTGACCACCGCCCCGTCCCGCGCGCGCCGCTCGACCCTGGTCCCCTTGATCGCGCGCTCCAGCAGCAGGATCTCCAGCCGGTCCACCGCTTCGGACAGCGCCGCGCCCCATTCGGCCCGAAACGCCGCGTCGATCTTGCGCCGGTTGTACACCGCCGTCTCGCCCACCCCCGCCTTGCGGCAAGACGCCGCGACGTTGCAGCTGATTCGAAGATGGTCGAGGAACGTCCGGGCCTTGACCCCCGTCCACCCGTCCCGCTTCGCCTTGCGCACCCGCGGCTTGCCGTCGCTCCCCCGCGCCAACGTCTCCGTCATCTGTCCCCCTCCCCGTCGCTCAAGAAAAACCTCGCGAAACGAAAAAGGCGGAGCCCCCCGGCCCCGCCTCCCGTTTTCCCCATTCCGATAAGCCAGGCGACCACCCCGGCGCCCCGACTCGCAATTCGTCAGTGTTCCTGTTATGTACCTAAACAGCGTGACGATGTCAAGCGCTTTTCACCAAGTGGGTGATAGAGGCAGGCTCCCCTAACCGCCCTCCCGCATTGTTGCGGGAGAGGGTCCTCCTACGCATGATCGCGCTTGCCCGATGGTATATGGAACGTCGATCAGACCGGCCGCAAGGCCGACAACGGCTGCAACAAGGATGCTGCCGGCGACCCTTACGCCCGGCGCGTTCGAGATCACGTCAGCGATTACGAGAATGATGATGGTCCACATAACCCCGCCGCCTCCTCCAAGCTTTGCGCCAAGCCTATGGGGGGGAGCGACTGTCGCGACACGATTTCACGCTGATGCTAAACGGAGACACGACCCGTGGAAGCTTTCGTCCAAGACAGCCGTACCGCACGTACGCATCAAGTGGAGCACGGACTTTGGATGAGCTGACACAAGGCACGGACTACGATGCGCCTCCCCGTTCGCTGAAGAGAGCGAAGTGGGCCTGGAAGCTTTTCAAAGCCAAGCAGGCGGAGAGAAGGGGCGACTACGATGGCGGCCTTCGGCTCTTGAACGAGGCCGCCCATATGAAGCCTCTCTGGGCTCCGGAACGAGTGCTTAGGGCAATGTTGCTCCTGAGAAGCCAGCGGCTCCCTGAGGCGCAGGCTGCTTTCGCCTCGCTCCGCAAAGACTTCGAAGGCTCAGATGATCCCGATCTTCAGTATTTGAGGCGCTTTTGCACGGCCATGCTTGGGGTGATCACGGGAAACTCTTTGCGCCTCGATTATGAAGCTAAGCAGGCCCACTCCATTCCCTGTAAGGCGCGTTTGCGCGAGCGCTTCCCTCTTGATGTCCGTGAGGAAGACTAGCTGAAGCGAATGCCCGCAACGGGTGAAAGCTGACACGCGTTGACCTCTTTCTTCACCTACGGGTCCGTCACGCATTTTTTGCAGCCATGTGCATTGCGATGCCGAGCAGTGTCAGCATGAATAAGTCCAGCCAGACGACCTCGGACCAGTATCGGCTCGGTGCCTCGTCCCGGCTGATCAAAGGTTTCCAAAGCGCCCCATTCACGGTCCGTCGATTCACGAGCGTCCAGACCAGGACGCCTGCGCTCACCGCGAGAACGAGGGTAGGGGCTGGGAAATCGCTCATGCTTCCGAGTACGGCGCGACCGCGAGTGTCCGCCACGGGTGGAAAGCGGACAATCAGCGGCAGGAGCGGAAGAGGCGACGCTGCGCATCGTTAATGGCGCTGTCCTCCCAATCTACCTCCCGCTTTGTGACGGGATGGCAGGCCCTGCGATCGCTCCACCCGTAGTAGAGCGTGCCATGGATGCCTTGAGCGTCTCCCTTGAGGATTGGACGCTCCCAAAGCGCGGAAAGCACCGCCCCCGCTTCCTGTTCTTCCACGCGCGCCAGGTAATCCTCGATGAACTCCATGTCCTGTTCGCCGGGGAAGATGGACTTGAACTCCTCGTCGGTGGCTTGAAACACACTGAAGGTGGCGTTGTCTGCCCCGTCGATGACCTGAATATTTCTCATCAACATGATCTACAGGATAGCCTTCATGTTCGCTACGGGTGGAAAGCGGACATTCAGCCGATCGTCCGAACGTCCTGTTCCGGCGGGGATCAACTGGCTGCTTCCGTCACCGGAACCAACGAGCAGGCGTTCGCACGGCAAGGCTCTCAATGTCCCCTTCCGACCTGTTGCCACTGTTTGCGGGTGAGAAGCCTATCCAGCACGTCATCCACAGCGGGCGGCTCCATCTCGAAGATTTGACCCTGTATAGCAGGGGCGGCCCACGGCAGCGTCGAGCGCCGGGCGCTGGATCATGAGATGACTGCCCCCGAACACGACGAGCAACGTATCGCTCGCTGCCAATTGGGTGATGATTTGCTCATGAAGGTGAGCACCGCGCGCCCTGGAGATGGCGTATGCTATCTTATTGGAACTAAATTCCCCATCGTACAGTGGGCCAACCTCCTCGGTAACAAAAGCCGAGCCGATGGGTCTTCCGTTCAAGTTTTCATACCAGCGAGCCCAAACGTCGTAGCCCGGAACAATGGCCGAGCCTAAGCCGAGTAGGGAACGAGACCGCGCCAGTTCTGCCTCAACAAGATCTCGCAGGCGAGGGTCTCCGGCATCCTTTATCTTTCGCTCGCGAATCCACTGAGGGATCGATCGGAGTACATAAAAACCGAGTAAATCCTCCTGCTTGAGGCCCTGGGCCAGTAGGCGGTCCTTCAACTCAGCGTCGTCAGGCTCACCTCCCTGAAACTGAGCTCCTTCCTTGAGAGCTCCCAACACAGCCGCTGCCAGTTCGCCTCCCTCAAGACGGCCGTCCCGCGGTTCGCGGGAGGCATAATCGATGATCGCCTTGGGGTTCGGTCCTCGCGAGGTGGGGACCCCCTCGACAATGGTGTGTTTGATGTCAAAACTGGCGTACGCATCGGCGATCATCCGGAAAGTCGGGCTGTCGACCCTTTCCTCATGGCGTGCGCCGATGAAAATGATACGTCGATCGCCAACCCGGTAAATGGCCGCAAACGACTCCGCGGGCTGCTGTTCGCGCAGGGAAGTGGTCCAGTGCGCCAACTTGCTCGTGGCGGGCCTTAGTGGTGTCGACGCGCAGCTGGAGAGCAGAGCGACCGCGATGGGGGCCATGATCAATCTGCGTATCGACGTTTCCAGCTGCACGGACGACTTCCTACAAATTGTCGAAACCTGTTCGGTGTATCGGTTCGGCGAAGCTGCGGCAAACCTGAACTACCGAGTCACGAACGTCCGCCTTCTACCCATGGCGGGTATTCCGAGCAGCTCAGGGTGTCCTGCTTGCTCTGGACGAACGGCAGCTTTCGGGATCATCTTTGACCGGGTGGAGGGCCGCCAAATGGCACATGCCCCCATCGTTATCTATCGAAAATGCGCTTCCGACTCTCCCAACGATTCGAGGTGGTCACGATTGCCTCGCACTGGCAGGCTCGCTTAGCTCTCGCCCGCAAAGGGGAGAACCTCCTCCCTTGCCTCCCCCCGCGCCCCGGTCCTACGAAGGCGGCGACCCCTCGCCCGAAAGGCCGTCCATGCTCCGCCGCCTCTTCCTCGCCCCCCTGCTCGCGCTCGCCGCCTGCGCGACGCCCACCACCCCGCGTGACAGCATGGACGCGATCGCGACCGATTATGTGAAGATGACGCTGGCGCTCGGCGAGCGCGAGGAGGGCTATGTCGACGCTTACTACGGTCCGCCCGAATGGCAGGCCGCCGCCAAGCTGGACACGCGCACCGCCGCGCAGCTCGGCGCGGAGGCGCGCCGCCTGTCCGCCCGCCTCGCCGCGCTGCCGTCCGCAACGGGGCTGGAAGCCCGCCGCCGCGCCTTCATGCAGGGGCAGCTCACCGCCGCCGAAACCCGCGTCCGCATGATGGGCGGGGCCAAGCTCCCCTTCGCCGAAGAGGCGCAGGGCCTGTTCGCCGTCCGCCCCGACATCAAGCCGCTGTCCGCCTACGACCCCGTGCTCGCGCGCATCGACCGCCTCGTCCCCGGCCCCGGCCCCTTGAGCGACCGCGTCGACGCGTTCCAGAACCGCTTCACCATCCCCAAGGACCGGCTCGACCCCGTGTTTCGCGCCGCCATCGCCGAATGCCGCCGCCGCACCGTCGCGCGCATCCCCTTGCCTGCGGACGAAAAGTTCACGCTGGAATTCGTCACCGGCAAGAGCTGGTCGGGCTACAACTACTACAAGGGCGCCTACACCAGCCTGATCCAGGTCAACACGGACCTCCCCATCCGCATCAGCCGCGCCGTCGATCTCGGCTGCCACGAAGGCTATCCCGGCCACCACGCCTACAACGTGCTGCTGGAACGCGAGCTCGCCAAGAAGCGCGGCTGGATCGAATTCACCGTCAACCCGCTTTATTCGCCGCAGTCGATCATCTCCGAAGGCTCGGCCAATTACGGCATCGAACTCGCCTTCCCGGGCCCCGAGAAGCTCGCCTTCGAAACCCGCGTCCTCTATCCCCTCGCCGGCCTGCCGACCGCCGACGCCGCGCGTTACGACGCGCTGCTCACCGCGCTGCAGGATCTGGGCGGCGCGCGCTTCACCATCGCCCGCGACTATCTCGAAGGGCGGCTGACCAAGCCCCAGGCGGTCGCCATGACGCAGCGCTACCAGCTCGTCTCCGCCGCCCGCGCCGCGCAGTCGATCAGCTTCACCGACCAGTACCGATCCTACGTGATCAACTACGGCCTCGGCCTCGACATGGTCCGCGCCCACGTCGAACGCGGCGGGGCCGACCCCGCGGTTCGCTGGACGCGCATGGAACAGCTCCTCTCCGAACCGACGCTGCCAAGCGACCTCAGCCGCTAGGTTTTACAAGATCAGGTAAGCAACCCCATCGTTCGTCCCGAGTGTAAACGAGGGGCGCTGAGACGTGCACGGACGCCCCTCGTTTACACTCGGGACGAACGGCAAGTGAGAACCCCCTGATGCGCACCTATTTCGACCCCCGCCAGCTCCTCCACGCCCCCGCGACCGAGCTCCACAACGGCGCCTTTGCCGCCCACGCCGAAACCCCCGCCCGCGCCCACTCCATCCTCGCCGCGGTCGGAGCGGTCACCGCGCCCACCGACCACGGCGAAGCCCCGCTCCTCGCCGTCCACACCCCCGCCTATCTCACCTTCCTGAAGACCGCCTACGCCGACTGGCACGCCGAGGGCCGCCCCGGCGACGCCGGCGCCTACGCCTGGCCCGTCGTCCGCCGCCGCCCCCTCGACCTCGAACGCATCGACGCCCGCCTCGGCCGGTTCAGCTACGACGCCGCCACGCCCATCGGACCCGGCACCTGGGACGCATCCTACTGGAACGCCCAGGTCGCGTTGTCCGCGCTGGGGGACACGCTCGCCGGCGACCACGCCTTCGCGCTCTGCCGCCCGCCCGGCCACCACGCGGGCGCCGACTATTGCGGCGGCTATTGCTACCTCAACAACGCCGCGATCGCCGCCGCCGCCGCCCGCGACGCCGGCCGCCGCGTCGCCGTGCTCGACATCGACTACCACCACGGCAACGGCACGCAGGACATCTTCTACAATGATGCTGCGGTCTTCGTCGCCTCTCTTCACGCCGACCCCCGCACCGACTACCCCTTCTTCTGGGGCCACGCCGACGAAACCGGCGAAGGCGAGGGCGAAGGCGCCACCCTCAACCTCCCGCTCCCCCAAGGCACCGCGTTCGCGCCTTACGAACGCGCGCTCGGCCTCGCGCTCGAAGCCATCGCCCGCCACGCCCCCGATCTCTTGGTGGTCAGCTTCGGCGCCGACACCTTCGCGGGCGACCCGATCTCCGGCTTCGCGTTGCAGACGGCCGACTACGCCCCGCTCGCCCGCCGCATCGCGGGGCTCGGCGTTCCCGCCCTCATCGTCATGGAAGGCGGCTACGCCGTCGACGCGCTCGGCGCGAACGTCGCGGAGTTCCTGTCGGGGTTCTAAGCCGCCGCGCAAACCTCCGCGATCGCCGCATACACCGCGTCCAGATCGTCGTCCCTGATGCAGTAAGGTGGCATCACGTAAACCGTGTTCCCCAGCGGCCGGAGCAGCACGTCCCGCGCATGGAATTCCGCTCTGAGGCGCGGGCCCAGGTCCGACAGATACCCGTTCTCCCCCTCGACCTCGAACGCCGCGATCGTACCCAGCGTCCTGGCCCCCCGCATCCACGGCTCACCGCCGAGCGCAGCCAGCCGCCCCGCCTGCCGCGCCGCCAGATCCGCCACTCGCGCCAGCACCGGCTCCTGGGCCCAGATACCCAAATTGGCGTTGGCCGCCGCGCACGCGATCGGGTTCGCCGTGTAACTCGACGAATGGAAGAACATCCGCGCCCGGTCCTCCGACAGGTGCGCTTGGAAGATCGGTTCCGCCGCCATCGTCACCGCCAGCGGCAGCGACCCGCCCGTCAGACCCTTCGACAGGCACAGGATGTCCGGCACCACGCCCGCCTGTTCGCAGGCCAGCAGCGTTCCCGTCCGGCCCCACGCCGTCATCACCTCGTCGGCGATAAACGGCACGTCGTGCGCCGCGCAGATGCTGCGCATCTCGGCCAACACCCACGCCGGGTAGATCAGCATGCCCCCCGCCCCCAGGATCAGCGGCTCCACGATCAGCGCCGCGGGCCTGTTGCTTGGTCCGACGCCGCGGCACGCCGCCTCCAGCGCGTCCAGCGTCGTCCGTTCCACGCCCGCCGCGGGAAACGGCAGGGTGCCGACATCGAACAGCAGCGGCGCATAGGCCTGGTTGAACACGCCCCGCGCGCCGACCGACATCGTGCCGATCGTGTCGCCGTGATAGCTGTGCTCCAGCACCAGCACGCGGTGCCGGGGCTCGCCGCGGTTGACCCAGTAGCCCAGCGCCATCTTCAGCGCGACCTCGACGCTGGTCGACCCGGAGTCCGAAAAGAACACCCGCGTCAGCTCTGGCGGCATCATCCGCGTCAGCCCGCGCGCCAGCGTCTCGGCCGGCTCGTGCGTCCACCCGGCGAAGATGATTTGGTCCAGCCGCTCCGCCTGTTCGCGGATCGCGGCAACGATGCGCGGGTGGCTGTGGCCATGCGTGGTCACCCACCACGACGAGATCGCGTCGATCACCCGCCGCCCATCCGCGGTATGCAGCGCCGCGCCGTCGGCCGATGTGACCAGCGGTATCGGCTCGCCCAACCCATGCTGCGTGAACGGGTGCCAGATCGGCGAGCCGCTCACCGGAAGTCCTCGATGTCGAACCCGGCCGCGAAAGCCGCCCGCAGCGTCGCCGCGTTCAGCGTTTCCAGATGCGGCAGGCGCCCCAGACGCCGCAAGCCGCCGATCGCCGCGATTGTCGCCTCGCTGTCCTCCTGCGGGTCGCCGACAAATGCCACGCCAAGAATCGCCACATCCCGCCGCCGCAGCGCCTCGATGGAGAGCAGGCTGTGGTTGATCGTCCCCAGCGCGGTGCGCGCCACAAGCACGACCGGCGCACCCCACCGCGCGAACAGGTCCGCGAACAGCAGGTCGCGCGTCACCGGCACCATCACCCCGCCCGCGCCTTCGATTATCAGCGGTCCGGCGAAGTGCGGGATCGTCAGCCGTTCCGGATCGATCCCAATCCCGTCGATCTCCGCCGCGCGATGCGGCGAGCACGGCGTCGCCAGGCGGTACGCCTCGGGCAGCAGCCGATGCTCCGGGAGCCCGCCCAGCCGCGCCACGGTCGCCCGGTCGGTCCCGTCCGCCAGCCCCGCCTGCACCGGCTTCCAGTACGACGCGCCCCGCGCGCCCGCGAGGGCGGCGGCGAACACCGTCTTCCCGACGTCCGTGTCCGTTCCCGTGACCACGATCGCGCTCACGCCGCTGCGTCCGCCAGCGCATCGCCCAGCGCCTCGATCGTCTCGGCGGACACGTTCAGCGTCACCGAAATTCGCAAGCGCGAAGTGCCCGCGGGCACCGTCGGCGGCCGGATGCCGCGCACGTCGAACCCCGCCTCCTGCAGCGCCGCCGCCACCCGCATCGTCCGCTCCTCACTCCCGAGCACCAGCGGCAGGATCTGCGATCCCGTCGCCGCCACGCCCGCCAGCGCCAGCGCCTGCTCGGCCGCCGCGACATTGGCCCACAGCAGTTCGCGTCGCTCGGGCTCGTCGGCCAGCACGCGCAACGCCTCGCGCGCCGCGCTCGCCATCAGCGGCGACGGCGCGGTGGAAAAGATGAACCCCCGCCCCCGATTGACCAGAAAATCGCGCACCACCCGCGGTCCGCAGACCAGCGCGCCCTCGCATCCCATCGCCTTGCCGCACGTGCGCAGCGTCACGATGTTCTCCGCCCCATCCAGCCCCTTGGCCAGCCCGCGCCCGTCGCGCCCGAAGACCCCCGTCGCATGCGCCTCGTCGACCAGCAGAAACGCGTCCTGCGCCCGCGCCAGCGCTGCCAGCGCCTCCAAGGGCGCCCGGTCCCCGTCCATGCTGTACAGGCTCTCCACCGCCAGCCACGCCCGCCCGGTTCCGCCCGCCCGCCGCCAGCGCACGATGGCATCTTCGAAGGCTTCGACATCGTTGTGCGCCGCCGCCGCGACCTCCGCCCGGCCGAGCTTCATCCCCTCGTGCGCGCTGGCGTGGATCAGCGCGTCGTGCACCACCAGATCGCCCCGCTGCGGCAGCGTCGCGAACAACGCCGCATTAGCCGCGAACCCGCTCGAGAAGAACAAGGCGCTTTCCGTCCCGAAAAACGCGGCCGCTTCCGCTTCCAGCGCCTCGTGCTCCGGGTGGTTGCCGCGCAGCAGCCGCGATCCGCCGGACCCCACGGGCACGCCGCGCGCCAGCGCTTGCCCTACCGCGTCGGCCAACCGGCGCGAGGAGGCGAGCCCCAGATAATCGTTGGACGCGAAATCCGACCCGCTTGCGGGCGCAAGCCGCCGCAGCCGCCCGCCCGTGCAAAGCTGCGCAAGGTCGGCGGAGTGCGCGGCGAGCATTTGCATCGACGCCGCCTAGCCCCTCCGTCCGCGCTTTGCGACCCTCGCAGCCGACGGCGCAACTCGCCGCGCCGCTGCGCTTTATCCACGCGAGGAGCGCCCACCGATGCCGTCGATCGATCTCGAGATGCAGGACCGCACCCTGACGCCCTTTGCGGTCCGCCCGACCGGCAGCCGCTCCGTCGATGCAGCCGTCGCCACCGCAACGGAACAGCGCCCCACTTTGTCCGCGCATCTGCTGGACGCCGGCGCCCTGCTCTTCCGCGGGTTCGACCTGCGCACGCCCGAGGACTTCAGCCGGCTGGTCGACGCGTTCACGGGCGGCGCGCCCCGCTTCGGCTATGCCGGCGGCGCCTCGCCCCGCCGCGCGCTCTCGGGGAGCGGCGACGGGCTGTACAGCTCCACCGAATACCCGCCGGACATGGAGCTGTCGCTGCACAACGAGCTCTCCTACGCCGACGTCCACCCACGCCATTTATTCTTCTTCTGCCTGGTCGCGCCCGAACAGGGCGGCGCCACTACGCTGGGGGACAGCCGCCGCATCCTCCGGCGGATCGACCCGGAAGTGCTAGACCTGTTCCAAACCAAGGACGTGCGCTACGTCCGCAACCTCTCTCCCGACGCCGGTTCCGGCTATTCCTGGCAGGACGCATTCGAAACCCTTGACCCTTCGGCGGCGGAGGCCGCGTGTCAGCGCATCGGCGCGGACTGGGAATGGCGCGAGGGCGGTTTGCTGCACGTCAGCCAGCTGCGCCTGGCCACCGCGCGGCACCCGGTCACCGGCGAAGAGGTCTGGTTCAACCAGGCCGACGGCTTTCACCCTAGCGCGCTCGACCCCGAGACCTACGCCACGCTGCTCGCCTGCCACGGCGGCGAGGACGCGTTTCGGCTGAACGTCACCTGGGGCGACGGCACCCCGATCTCCCGCGACGTGCTGACGGAAGTGCGCGCCGCTATCCGGGCGGAGCGCGTCGAGCATCGCTGGGAAGCGGGCGACGTCGTCGTGCTCGACAATTACCTCACCGCCCACGGCCGCGCGCCCTTCACCGGCCCGCGCAGGATCGCGCTGGCGATGACCTGAGCGTTGCTCAGGCCGCGTTCGCCCAAAGGCTCGGCGCCGCCGCCCGGTTCTGGGCGGGCCACGGTATCTGCCGGCGGAATTCGTCGCTGAACACGCCATCCACCCGGATGCTGAACGACAGCCCGCCGCTCGCGTCCGCGCCGTGGAATTGATTCACCGTGTCGAACCACGCGGCATGACCTTCGACATAGGCCCGCTCCCCCGTTTCGGGGTTCAACATGTAGAACGGTTTGCTGCGATTGGTGCGCAGCCAGATAAACTCGTGACACAGTTCGGGGCTGTCATGATCCTTGTGTGCGGACACGGCGCGGCCGCTGCCGTCGTACATGATCAGCATGCGCGCCGTGGCCGCGAAGGGCAGCGTCGCGATGAACTCCATAAGCGGCGCGAACTCCTCCGCCTCCGGCGTCGGCTCCCAGACCTCCGCCCGGTCCAGGTCGTAATAGTTCTCCGGCTCGCGCGATCGCGACAGCGGCACCATGCGCGATCCCGGGCGGTCGGGCGCATCCGCTTCTAGCAGGAACGGCCCTGTGTAGAACGCCCGATCCTCAGTGGCGTCCAGCCGTCGGCGCAGGCGCTCGGTGATGAACCCGTCGAGCGCGGCAAGGCGCTCAACGTCGATGAACGGATCGAGATTCTTGTAGCTGGGGTATCGGGCGCTGGTCATCGCACGCCCTTGGCACAAAGCGCCCGGCAGACGCTACAACACCCGAAGCCCTTGTTCGCGATAAGTTTTCCTCCGCAACCCACGCTACCTTAACGGATGTTAATGCACAAATTTTAAAAGTTTAAATAAGGGACCCTGCATCCTGCGCTCCCCAAAACCGTTCTCGCGTCGCGTCTTTGCAAGGACGTCGGCGACGCGGCCGGTTTCACATGTTGGAAGTTCAAATGAAGATCTACGTCAGCGGGCTTTATGCCGGCGGCAATCCGCAACCCGGCGTCGGCATCGTCCGCTCGCTGCGGCAGGGCTATCCGCATGCGACGCTGGTTGGCGTGGAATATTCCAACCGCGTTTCGGGCATCCACTTTGAAGAACTCGACGAACTCTGGGTTCAGCGCCCCTGGGGCGAACTCGACCTCGATGCCTACGGGATCAAGGTCCGCGACGCGCTCGATGCCGGCGGCCTGTGGATCTCGGGCAGCGACCTTGAGGCCATGTGGCTAGCCAGCCTGTTCCCTGAAGGTCACCCCAATCTCCTCGCTCCACCGATGTCGGGGATCAAGCGCATCACCAAGCCCGCGGTCGAGGCCGCGTCCGGCCTGCCGATCAAGATTCCGACCTATCTGTCCACAGAGCACAGCGACTGGGATCTCCACGCCTTTTGCCGCGAACATAATTGGCGCGTGTGGCTCAAGGGCCCCTATTACGACGCTTCGCGGACGCCGACCTGGGACGCGTTTACCGCCATCCGCAATGCGCTCAGCAAAGTCTGGTCGACCGAGAAGCTCTTCCTGCAAAAACATGTCAGCGGCTACGAAGAGTCTGTCATGCTCGCCGCCTACAAGGGCGAGTTGCTGGGCGCCGTCAGCATGCGCAAGCGCGACATCACGCCCGAAGGCAAGACGTGGGCGGGCGATGTGTCCGAGGTTCCCGCCTCCTTCATGGAGCCGCTGCGCCGCATGGTGCGCGACACCGGTTGGACCGGCGGCGGCGAACTGGAAATGGTGCGCGACGCGGCGGACCAGCTCTGGCTGATCGAAATGAACCCGCGCTTCCCCGCCTGGGTTCACGGCGCCACAATCGCCGGCCACAACCTCCCCGCGCTGCTGGTGCAGGCCGCGAGCGGCGCGAAGGCGGAGCCCGCGCCCGCCCAATCATCGGAATTCACGCGGGTCGTTCTCGAAGTGCCCGTGCGCGCCGACTACCCGCTGCCGCCGCTTCCCGAACCCTTCGCCGGCGCCGTTGGCCATTCGATGAAGCACCCCTCGGGCCTTACCGCGCTCGCCGCGCGGTTGCACAAGATCGACCCCGACATGCTCGACGTCGCGCTTGATCCTGAGGGCAGCGCACCGCCAAGCCAGTACGCGGAGCTTCCCGAAACGTTCGTCGCCGACATTGCGGCGCAGGACTTCGACGCGATGCAGACGCCGCAGTACATCTACATGGATTCAACCGCGTCCAGCCTGTTCAAGCGCGCCGCCGACCGCGCGCATCGCCTCAGCACCAACGAAGTCGAGGTCATCAGCGGCTATTCGATCAAGACCAACCCGGACCGGCGCCTGGTCAAGCTGGCGCTGGACAACGGCTTCTACGCTGAAGCGATCAGCCTGGGCGAGGTGCAGACCGCGCTGGAGGTCGGCTTCCGTCCCGACCAGGTCATCCTCAACGGTCCCGGCAAGTGGTGGCCCGAGGGACTGATGCCTCGGGAGAAGATGCATGCCGTGTTCTGCGACAGCATCGCCGACCTCGACCGCGTCATAGCCGCCGTTGAAGCCGGCGAGATGTCCGCCAAGCACATCGGCATTCGCATCCGCACGCCCAACATCGTTTCGCGCTTCGGCATTCCGCTCGACAGTCCGACAACCTTCGGCAAGCTGGTTGCGGCGGTGAAGCGTCTGCCCACCGACAGCGCGTTCGGCGTCCATTTCCACATGGCGTCGAGCCATGTCGGCGTCGCGCAATGGTGGCACCTGTTCGAATCGATGCTCAAATGGTGCCGTTCGATCGAAAAGCTCACCGGCCGCACGATCGAGATGCTCGACATGGGCGGCGGCTGGTACCCCGACGATTGGCACGCCGACGAGACGTCCAAGATCGCCCACGCCGCCGAACTGGTCCGCGCCATGCTGCCCGGCGTCCGCCAGATCGCGTCCGAACCCGGCAAGGCGATGGCGCAGCCGTCCATGGCGCTCGCCATGCGCATCCTGGAGATCCAGGAGCATGAGGAGGGCATGATCGAGGCCGTTGTCGACGCGTCGATCGCCGAGATCCCCATGCACTTCTGGCAACCGCACCGAATGGTTCGCCAGTGCGGCGAAACGGGCGAACTGCAGCCGCTCGGCCGTGGCAAGACGCACCTGATGGGCCGCCTGTGCATGGAACACGACATCATCGCGTCCAACGTCCAACTCCCCGAAGGGTCCAAAGCCGGCGACCTTTTGATCTTCTGCGATGCCGGCGGTTATGACAGGAGCATGTCCTATGTATTTGGTCGAGGGTAAGCCCGAAGCTCCCACCGTTGCCCAAACGACTGACGGTCATTGCGGCGACAAGGTCGACCTCGCCGCGCCCGCGGCCTCGCCCGGCGGCAAGTGGCAGCATTTCCCCAACAGCTTGATCTCGCATCATGGTGAGGCCTGCTGCGACATTGCGCACGAATGGCTCGTCGCGTTCGACTTCGCGCAGCTGAACGGCGGCGATAAGCTGTCCGGTCCGCGCTGGATGCGCGAGCATATGGCCTGGGGCCCGTCTGCGTGGCCGATCCACTGGTGCGAGGCGGTAGACGCGCCGATCGTCGATTGCGGCGTCCACGCGGCGATTGCGCACGAGGCGTTCATCGCTCGCGGCGTGCGCGCCTTCCGGGCCCAGTTCATTCAACGCTACAGCGCCGACTCGGCCGCGTCGTGGCGTGAGAACTGGGGCAAGGAAGGTGTGTCCGACCACTGGCTGGACGGCGACGCCATCTACCACGAAGGCAATGCCGTGATGGTGGGCGAGGATGAAGTGAAGCTGTGGGACGGGTCCGCCGGCTGGTGGATCAATCCGCGCGGCGACGCCGGCTACGGCAGCCTCGCCGCCATCCGGATCGAGGCCGACCTCGAAGGCTTCTCGGACGGGCTGCGCTGGGGCGAGCGCCGCATCAAGCTCAACCAGTGGGTCGCGGTCTGAACCACGCAAGCCGGCTCGTCGTGCCCGATGCGCCGACCGATGCGGATCGCGCCGCGATCGTTTCGGGGCTCGCGGCCTTCAACCGCGCGCATGTCGACCTTGGCGCCACCGGTCCGCTCGCTGTCCTGATCAGGGACGATGCGGGTGGGACCGTTGGCGGCCTGTGGGGCACTACGCTTTTCCACTGGCTGCGCATCGACCTGCTGTTCGTACCCCACGCGATGCGCGGCGCATCGCTCGGGCAAGCCGTGATGGCCCGCGCAGAAGCGGTCGCTGCCGCCCGCGGATGCATCGGCGCCTCGCTCGACACGTACAGCTTCCAGGCGCGCGGCTTTTACGAAAAGCTCGGCTACGAACTCGTCGGCACGATAGATGACTTCCCGCCCGGCGGCGCGCGGCACTTCCTGAAGAAGCGCTTCGCCTGACGCCCGTGAACCCGGTCCGCGTCAGCAAATATCTCGCCCGTATCCTGCGCCACGATCCCCCCGCCCCGGGCCTGGCGCTCGACCCGCAGGGCTGGGCTCCCGTCCACGACGTGCTGGCGGCGGTCGCCCGCCGCTTCGGGCCGTTCGACGGCGCCGATCTGGCGCGGCTCGTCCACGCCAACGACAAGCAGCGCTTTGCGTTCAGCCCCGACGGATCGATGATCCGCGCGAACCAGGGGCACAGCGTCGCCGTCGACCTCGGCCTCGATCCCGCCGTGCCGCCGCCCCTCCTCTATCACGGCACCAAGGCGGCGCTGCTTCCCGCCATCCGGCGCGACGGCCTGCTCCGGGGCCGACGAACCCACGTCCACCTCAGCGCCGACGTGGCGACCGCCACCCAGGTCGGGGACCGCAGGCCCGGCGCAACCGTCGTGCTCACGATCCGCAGCGGCGACATGCGCGACCGTCCCTTCTTCCGCAGCGCCAACGGCGTCTGGCTTACCGACCACGTCCCCCCGGCCTATCTCCTTATTTAGATTAGGGACTTTGCCGGGAACGGGCCGGCGCTCCGCTCGTCTTCTCCGCCGTGATGACCGCCCGCCGCGCCTCCGGAAAACTGATGCTCGCCGCGGCCGCGCTGCTCGCGGCCTGTTCGCCGGGCGATGCGCAGTCGGTGCGTTCGCCCGCCGCCGCCGACGCCACCGCGATCGCCCAGGCCGCCCGACCCATCGCAGGCGCACCATCCGACTATGACCCCCTGCTCGCCGCGATCGGGGACGCGCGCTTCGTGCTGCTCGGCGAAGCTACGCACGGCACCCACGAATTCTACCGCGAACGCGCGCGCATCAGTACGCGCCTCGTGCGCGACCGCGGCTTTCGCGCCGTCGTCATCGAGGGCGACTGGCCAGACACCGGCCGCGTCAACCGCTACGTCCGCGGGCTGGGCACGGACCGCAGCGCGGAAGCGGCACTGGGCGACTTCGCCGACTTCCCGCGCTGGATGTGGCGCAACGCCGAGTTCCGGGACTTCGTCGAGACTCTCCGCACGCACAACGCCGCGCTCCCGCCCGCGCAGCGTGTCGGCGTCTACGGTATGGACGTTTACAACCTGTTCGGCGCCGCCGAGGCGGTCGTCGCCTATCTGGAAGGCGTCGACAAGCAAGCCGCCGCCCGCGCCCGCGCGAACTACCGCTGCTTCGCGCCCTATCGTCCCGATCCCGCGCTTTATGGCGAGGCGACGCGCCGCCCGCGCCAATCGTGCGAGCGGCAGGCCGTCGCCGTCCTGGCCGACGTACGCGCGCGTCCCCGCCCGGCCGACCCGGTCGCCGCCGAATCCCTGTTCTCCGCCCTCCGCAGCGCCGCCTCGGTCGTCGGCGCGGAGGCGTACAACCGCGCGTCCTTCGCCGGCACGCTGTCGTGGAACGTCCGCGACCGCCTCATGGCGGACACAGTGGCGGAGGTCGCGGACCACGCCGCCGCCCTGTCTGGCACGCCCGGCACGCCCGGCAAGGTCGTGGTGTGGGCGCACAATAGCCACATCGGCGATGCCCGCGCCACCGACATGCCTCTACGGGGCGAACTGAACCTGGGACAATTAATGCGCGAACGCTTCGGCGCGGCGACGTTCCTGCTGGGCTTCACGACGTTCGACGGCACGGTGATCGCCGCCGACCGCTGGGACGGCCCGCACCGCACGCACACGCTCCACCCCGCCATGCCCGGCAGCTACGCCGCACTGTTCCACCAGGCGGGGCTACGCGACGCGCTGCTCCTCCTGCCGAAGGGCTCGCCCCAGGCCCAGGCGCTGGGCGGCGAGCGTCCCAAGCGCGAGATCGGCGTCATCTACGCCCGCAACAGCGAGGCGCAGAGCCACTACATGCGCACCCGCCTCGCCCGGCAGTTCGACGCCGTCATCCACATGGACCGCACACGCGCGCTGACGCCGCTTCGCTAGCGCGCGATCACCCGCGAGTCTCCGCCCCAAATCTCAACGGCGGCAAGCCGCGCGATCGCGCCCGCGATCTTGGCCCCGCCCTGTACCGACGGCTCGATCGGATTGGCGTAGTCCCCCGCCTCGCTGCAGATCAGCCGCAAGTCGATAAGCGGCAGCCCCCGCGCGAACGCAGCGCGCGTGATCGCATCGTTGAACAGGCTCAGCGCCGCGACGATGACCCCCCGCTCCGGCTCGGGGTAATTGGCGTCGTAGATCGTGCACACCGCCGTGGGCAGCCCGCGCGCCAGCACCTGGTCCAGCATGTCGCCATACCCGCGCCCGAACGCCTCGGCGACGCCGCCGAGCCGCCCCACCGCCTCCGCGACGCTCCGCACGCCTTCGCGCAGCACCCCCGACGCGCCCAGCGCATCGTTGCCGCCGGCGCTGACCACCAGATGCGTCGCGTCGGCGGGCAGGCGGTCGAGCTGCCGGCGAATGCCGTCCACCACGGCCCGGTCGACCGCCAGCAGGCTCGCCCGCGACCCGGCGCCGAGCCGTCTCCGCAATTGCCGCACGACATCGGGACCGCCCGGCACATAGGCCGCGTTGTCGAAGATGGAATCGCCCAGCAGGACGACGTGCCGCGACGCGTCGCCCGCGCCGCTCACGCTCCGATCTCCAACTGCGTGAAATGCGCGGGCATGATCTCGCGCACCATCAGCTCCCCATCCAGCCGCTTTTCGATCAGGCTCAATTGCTGCGCCTCCTTGCCGCCGACGGGGATCACCATGCGCCCGCCGGCTTTCAGCTGGTCGAGCAGCGCCGGCGGCGGCGCGGGCGCGGCGGCGGTGATCAGAATGGCGTCGAACGGTGCATGCTCGGCCCATCCCCGGGACCCGTCGCCGACCCGCACCGCCACGTCGTAGTCCAGCGCCGCCAGCCGCGCGCTCGCGCCTTCGACGAATTCCTCGACGACATCGATGCTCCACACCCGCGCCCCCATCTCGGACAGCAGCGCCGCCTGGTAGCCGAGGCCCGTGCCGATCTCGAGAACGCGCGTTCCCGGCTCGATGTCGAGCAGGTCGATCATCAGAGCGCCGATGAACGGCTGCGACACCGTCTTGTCGAACCCTATAGGAAGCGGCATGTCCTGATACGCCACGCCCATCAGCTGGGGTGCCACGAACAGGTGTCGCGGCACGTCGAGCAGCGCGCGGCGCAACGCGGCGCCCGGCGCCGGCTTGCCGATCTCCTCGCTCGCCAGTTCGAAATGCATATCCACGACCTCGGTCATGTGCCGTCGAAACAGGCCGAGATGTTCTTCGGTGATCGGCTTCACGGACGAAAACTCCTTCGCCCGGACGAACGGCCGCGCGGCGCAAGCCGTTCCCGCGCGGCCGGCGGGAAGTTGACGCACTCCGGCCATTTGGTAGCAAGCCCCGGCTCAACACGGGACTCGCCATGAACCACCGCGCTTTCATCCAGACCATGATCGCCTTGGCCTCCGCCTCGTTCGGCCTCGTTGCCGCGCTCGCCTAGAACGAGGCCATGAAGGCGACGCTCGTACTGCTCGGCCTCGGCGACAGCCTCGCCGGCCTCTACACCTACGCGGTCCTCGCAACCGTTCTGGCGATCCTGGTCCTCAGCTGGCTGGGCAAACTCTCGGCCTGCGTCGGCGGCGAAGCGGTCATCACGCGCGAGGCGGAGGGTTAAGCGCGCGGTCGCTTCCCTGCTGACCGGCGGTCAGGTCCCGACTGCCACGCCCGGTGTGCTGCTTGACGATCTCGCGGCGCACACCACCGCCCCGGCTGACAGGGATTCTGAGGTGGTGGCGCCGGCGGCTTCCTGTCGTGCAGGGCAAGCCCGGCCGGATCTCCGCAAGCTGCGCTTCGATGAACATCAGGTTCTCGGCCTGGCCGCGATCGCCCTTGGCAAAAGCGTAGCGCGGACCTCTCTGCATCGCGCGGAAGAGATCTTTAACTTTAGTCGATCTTACCATCGCCTGCGCCTCGTGAACGAAGACGCTTACCTGATCACGAGATACCATCCAGGCTCTATCCCGCTTCGTCGCGCAAACAACTGGTCCCTACTCGGTTCCCTGCGTGGAACTTGGCACTCGATTATAGGCCACCATCTCACCAGGTATTTCGAAACGAACTGCTTGCACCTGACCGTTGCTGTCGGGCTCGAACACGAAAGGTCCGCCTGATCCAACAGCGGCGAAATATGGATCGCGCCATTTCGCAAGGAAGCTGTTTTCCGCCTGAGCCGTTATCTCGCCCGTTAGCTGGTCGGTCAAGATTAGCGTCAGCTTGTCGCCTTTGCGTGTTACGCGCAACTCCCCGTACAGCGGGCTGCGATAGGTGCCGACGTATCGTTCAAGCGGCAGTGCCGGCTGCACCGCCGCGGCCGCAGGGGCGGCCGACTTCTTTGGCTCAGCCGCTTTGGCGGCTAGAAGCTCTCCGCTCCAGTCGCGAACCGGATCGCCAAGCGCCAGGTCCAACGCCCGATAGAGGAGCGCAGTCGGCAGTGGCGAGTTGGCGAGATTGGAAAGAACCACAACGCCAAAATCCAGTTCGGGCACGAATGCGGCATGCGCGCTATAACCGGTCGTGTTGCCGCCATGCTCAAGCAGCTTAACACCCCGATAGTCACGCATGAACCAGCCAAGCCCGTAGGCGTAGTAGTTCATGCTGGGCCACAGCGCCCTCGTTCGCTGCCCGAAGGGAATTGAGAAGTGCGGCGATTGCATCATCCGCACAGTCTGCGGAGTGAGCACTTCCCGGTCGCCCACTTTTCCTTCGTTGAGGTGCAGTTGCACCCTCTTGGCCATGTCTTCGATGCTTAGCCGGATCGTGCCAGCTGGGCCGACCATGCGTAGCGGTGTGGGAGTGATCACGGCAGCGCGCTTTGCGATCTCGCCATGCGCCGAAGCACGGTTGGCCACTTTCATCTCGTTAGCGACGCTGGTGACGGCGTCAGCCATTCCAGCAGGCTTGAACAAGCGCTCCGAGATTAAGTGGCCCAGGTAGATCCGGTCACCTTCTCCGCCACGGCCGCGGCAGCCACGTAGCCAAAATTGTTGTACACGAAGCTCGTCCTGATCGGCGCCGCCCGTGGCAGATGTCGCAGGCGCTGCACCATCTCCTCGCGGGAAATGTCCCCCATGATCGAGTAATTGGCGGCCCCGAGCCCCGAGCGATGGGAAAGGAGGTCTGCGACCGTGATCTCGTCCGCGTACTCGCCCGCGATCAGTCCAGGAACGTAGGTTCCCACCCGATCGGTCATTGCTAGCTTCTTCTCTGCCGCCAAGGTACCCAGCATCGCCGCCGTGGAGCTTTTGGTGACGGAGCCGACGTTGAATAGCGTCCGCGTATCCACCTTTTGTGGTTTACCAAGCTGACGTACGCCGTAAGCGTCCATAAAGAGGATCTGGTCGCCGCGCACCGCTGCGATTGCAAGACCAGGCACTCCCCATTGCGCCCGCGCGCTCTCGACATACGCGTCGAAGGTCACGGGATCAAAGCGCAAGACCGGTTTCAGTCTAGAGATGGTCGCGGCTTGCGGAGCCACGGCATTCCCAACCACCACCGCTGGCTGCGTCATCGCCGCAAGCAATACTGCTGCGTATCCTACCCGAGAGATCCTTCTCATAAAGCATGACCTTGATAGGTACGCTGCGTAACGATGGCACTAACCGGAAGAGCACCGTAGCGAGTGATCATAAATTGCTCATTCTCTGCGAGTCCCACCGGCTTCCCTTTACAATGCGCTGTCCTCCGGTGCCTGTTTGAATCGTGTCAGACCTTGGTCCGGCTCTGATCATTCGAGCGAAATAAGCAAAAGATGGCAACTAGGCCCGAACTGCCGCTGCTACGCAGCATTATGAAAACCACCGGTCGTACATTCAAAGCTAGCTGGAGCATCACGCTCGGCGTGCTCTTATTCACGTCTAGTGGCGCTGCTGCAGCCGAATTGACGAGGAAAGCACTTCTGGGTCTTCGCATGACTCCGAACCAGGCGGCCTCTGCAGGCGCCGTGGTCATAGATGCCGTCGTACCGGGGCACACGGCCGATCGTTTGGGCGTTAGGGCCGGGGACGTGATCCTGGCTGCTGGTGGCAAGCCTGTCAGTTCGTCAGCCGATGTTGTTGCGTACGCTGCCACGCTCCGCGACGGCAATGACGTGAGACTGAGAATTCGCCGAGGCGCCCGGGAGATGAACATACGAGGCAAAGCCTTGGGACGCCCTCGTGAAACCTACCCGCAGGCGACCGCAAGCTATGGGGAGTGCCATTCTCGGGCGGTCGGCTGCGCGACATCCTCGTGACCCCAACCGGCATTAAGGACCCGCCGGTGCTTTTCCTCCTGCAGGGTTATTCCTGCGCTTCCATTGAGCCAAGCGATCCTGATCACCCCTATCGGCAGCTTGGGGCCGCCATGCTTGCCCGAGGTGTAGCCTACTACCGTGTGGAGAAGCCCGGAATGGGTGACAGCGAAGGCGGTTCGCAGTGTGTAGATATCAATTTCGCTAATGAACTTGCCGCGTTCGGGGCAGCCTACGAGCACCTCATCAAGGTCCGCGGCGTGGCGCCGGATAGGATTTTCATGTTTGGCCACTCGCTTGGAGGCATGCAAGCACCGTTGCTGGCTTCAAAGGTTCCGCCGCGGGGCGTCGCCGCCTTTGGAACGGTGTTCCGAAACTGGGCCGATTACCACCACGAGGTGGACGCGTATCAAACTTTCCTGTTTTCGGGTGACCATCCCGGAGCCTCGGTCACAACCGCAGAGCAGAACCGCGAGCTTATGCATCGCTTCTACTTCGAGCGGCAGTCGGCCGGCCCAGATCGTGGCTGCAAAGCCGGCATATGCCGAGGCGCTGCGGAACGTGTTCTCGTGGGATGGCAAGACCCGCACCTACGGCCGTAGCTACGTATTCAATCAGGACATCGCGCACCTGCCATTGGTAGCTGCTTGGAGGGATACCCGGAGCAATGTGCTCGCGATGTACGGAGAAAGCGACGTCGTTGCGCTTCACGGTGAGGACCATCGTCTGATCGCCGATATCGTCGACTTCCACCGTCCGGGAACCGGTCGCTTCGTGGACATCCCAAGCACGGACCATGGCATGGAGTTGGTCGGAAACCGCTCCGAACTGCGTCGCAGAACCATCGCGGCGGGAGAGCCACCAAGCGGACCCTTCAATGTGCGGGTGGCGGAGGTCCTCGCCGAATGGATCGCCACTTCGCTGGAGACGCCGCCTGTTCGTACGCTACCGACACGCACCCGCCTTCCCGGCCCCGCCCCGCAGCACAATGATTATGTCAATCCGGTCTGACGGCATCATCGTCACAGGCTCTAGGAGCCGGCAGCAGGACAGAAGTGTCGGTGCCCACGTCGGCAAGGCGCTGCCATCGGTCTAGGAGAAAAGCGCGCAACCGCAAGAGCTCAGCGTACTATGGCAATTCCCCAACACGGCTTGGCGGAACACCGAAGCGCTGCCGGAAAGCTCGCGTAAATGCGCTTAACGAGGCATAGCCGAGGTCTTCCGCGATCTCAGTCGCGGTTTCCTCCCTGCGCTTCAACCGCTCCGCAGCGGCGTCCAATCTTAGCGCCCGATGGTAAGCGAGAGGCGAGGTCCCGAAGGCAGCTCCGAAGCTTCGGGTAAGGTGAAACTGCGACAACGCCGCATGATTAGCAATCTCCTCGAGAT
The DNA here is from genome assembly GCA_035644935.1 of Sphingomonadaceae bacterium. Lineage (GTDB taxonomy): Bacteria > Pseudomonadota > Alphaproteobacteria > Sphingomonadales > Sphingomonadaceae > CADCVW01. The sequence continues at coordinate 18,623 of DASQNO010000015.1, read as the reverse complement.
CGATTGGGGAACCAGCATTTTCATGTATGAAGCTTCGTGCCCGCTCGGCGCGACGCATCGTCTCGATCCTCGTCGACCGCTTGACGTAGCCGAGCATCTCCACCTTCTCATTCAAGCTGATGAGGAATTCTTCAGCCCCCGAAGAGACCTTCGCCACCACGTCGGGCGCCAGCTCCAGGCCCATCTCCGGCTGCGTCGCAAGATGGACCGCGCATCCTTGCATAAGGTTCCCGAGTGGAGACGATACGCCGCCGAATACCACCGCTTCTCGCAGCAGGTCACCGTGTGTGTTGATGGCGGCTCGGGCGCCGAGGTAGACACACAGCCCGACTGTCTCTTCGTTCCGCGAAGTGCGCACCACAACTTCGTGGCCAGCCTCCAGCATCATGAACTCGCCTTTTCTCAAGGACCGTTTCCGGCTGCCGATCTCGTATGTCTCCTCTCCCGCAAGCACGAATTTCAACGATGGAGTCTGTGCCTGGATAACGCTGCTGCCGCTTGGAAGTCGGGAGAGAATAAGGGCACCACCTTGTGAAGGCGGCCGACTGCCAAACCCGTGGCCCGTCATAGTAAGGAAGCTCGTCGACAATCACACTTCCCTGGATAGTACGGCGAGTATGGAATTCCGGATATCGAGCGACAGGCGACTGAGAGAGGATTCCCGCCGAACCTACGATGAGCCGGTTCAGCAAACGGAGTGGCACGACCGCTTCTGCTACCATCGAAACTTGACTGCCAGCGTCCCCTCCTCCTGACTTCACAGCATCGCTGCAGGACAAACGCAATCTGCGTTCTAAGGGGTAACTGTCGTTCGCAGACGCACCATGTCGTTGGCAGACACTCGGCGATTCGAGCAATCCCGGACGTTGGCAATCGCGAGCCATAGGCTAAACTAGACGGCATGAACGAGGTCAATATTCTCGCCTTCCGCGACCCGCGACGCCCTAACCGAACCGGAGGTAGGCGGACATCTTCACCGCACGACTTTCACGCCGAAGCGTTGGGCAAAGGGCCTGCGATGGCGAAGGCGAACCACCTTCCTTCAGCCCGCATACAGTCCGCGATCGACGCCGAGTGGGACAGGTTCGCGAGTGCTTCGCCGATCGCCCGAGGACCAGCTGAACTCTCCCATAGCGTGTTGCGCGTGCTGGAGAACGACGACTACCTGAAGGGGACAGTCGCGGACCGGATCGGGTTGAACAGGGTTCGGAACGCTTTCGTGAGTCTTATCGGAAACTCGCTCGGCCAACACGCGCGAGATCGCGGCTACACATACAGGATCTCGGATCGTAGCTTGTCCTGCCTTGTTGGCCAGCTTGAACTCTGGGCGAGGCTTTTGTCGGATGATCCTGCGGCACGGAAACGCATCAGGACCGCGGTTCAATTGGCTCTTGCGGAGGAACTGAACGCTAACATCTTTCGTCTCTGACGCCGTCGACACCTGCCATCTCGGCCAGCGCGTGATTGATCCAGGCCAGCCGCGCCTGCAAAGTCATCCGTGCATTGTCATGCGCTAGGGTTACCGACAGAATCGAGGCGGTCACAGAGCGCATCGCTAACGACCCAAGCTGCTCTTCGGTAGCCGTGCGAATGGAGCGGAGCCACCTCACCTGTTCAAAGGAGCTTAGGCAGTCCGCGAAGGCCATCCTACTGCGCCATGGGTCCTCAGGCAGCAGGTCGGACGGCTCGACAGTGCACACCCAAGATCTGACCGCCTCAGTCCCTGCTTCAGTACAGCTCAGCTGCTCGGTGTTGCGCTTGTCTGTGTCGGTGAGAGCGCCGGTGATGTAGCCACGCGCCTTGAGCCGCTCCATAACCGGATACACGCTGCCTGGACTGCTCGACAGGGTCGTAGCCAACCCTCGTTCTAGTGAGTTCCGTACGAAGTAGGCGGTGGTGGGCTGCCAGCGCCAGATCAGGGCGAGCACGTGCCCTTCGGATGGGTAAGCTTCGCCATGGACCCCACATGGTTGATGTTAAGCCGTTTATAGAACGGAAAGTGGTCTTGGCCATATCAAGCTAGCGCTCATTGGCCGACTGAGCGCTAGGCTATGCGGACGCGCTCTCCTGACCACGGCCGCCAAACGCATTGAAGCGAATGGTCCGGCTTATAACCGGCTTTGCCGCATCCCCTCGTAGATGGGAGGTGCGCCAAAAGGTTTGGCCCGAACGCCGAACGATGTAACCACGCACGAAGTGCAGCCGGGGCGTCGGACGCTCCGCGTCGTCCTGCTTCGCGCCGTCCGAGTAGCGATCGTAACCGAGGCGCATGCCGACCTCCACGTGGTCCATGAGCAGAGGTCGCTTTGCCTTCGTGCGCGACGCGTTCAGCCGCTCAAGGTCCTAGCGGCGCTGTTCAAGAAGCCCGCCGCTGTTCAACATCGCGGAGAATGCGAGTATCGCCGGCAGGCAGCACCAGCTTACTTCCCAAGGCTTGAGATTGCCTGGCGAAACTCAGCAGGTTGCCATGTTCCCATGAAGCTTCCCCAAGCGGGATTGAGCTTCATGACGAGATGCCGGAACAGCGGATTTAAGTGCTTGAGCTCAGAATGAGTAAGCCGAAAGACAGTCTTAGAACCCTTTGGAACGGTAAGCTCACGGTCGAAGTCGAACAGCAGAAATACCTGCGCCATTACAGGCCCGTTTGCTCCCTCCGAGAAGCAGTGAATATTCCCGCGGCGCCCTGTCGCATCAGCGCTTACGAGAGCACCCATGCGCACGCTGCTCATGCGTAGAAGTCGGCTGCCTACACCGTTGATAGTCGCGTTGTCCTCGTCACAGAACCACTCCAGCCAGAAACGTTCAGCCGGCAGCCGTAGGCACGGATCATCGGGCTGAAACATCGCGCACGCATACAGCATCAGATCCCGACACTGCGCCGATGCGGCCTGATCCAATATGTAGCGCAACTGGCAGTCACCGAGCCGCGAAGCAGCCACCAACATGCTGTCAAATTGAGCGACTCTGCCCGAGCTATCTCAGACGGCCGCGGGCTTTGTCGTCTGCGCGATGCGATCAAAAAACGCGCAGTCCAGTTTAGTACGTGGCGTTCTAAACTTCAACCCAGATGTAGCTTACCTGCGCGATCGGCGGGCACCGAACACAAGAAGGGCCGACGCACGATGACGCGCCGGCCCATCTGCACGAAAACGAACTGACGTTAGAAGCGGATCTGCGCTCCGACGTAGAAGCGACGACCAAATGGATCGAAGGTGTGAGCGGCCGTTTCGGTGCCCGTGATATTCGAAGCGAATCCACTCACCAAGAACGGTGGATTATTGTCGAACAGGTTGTCGACGCCGAAATAAGCTTCGAACCTGCGGTCCGGTCCAACAGCGTAACGAACCTGAACGTCATGGTAAAAGCTGTCGCCAACCCTGTTCAACGCATTCAGGCCAGGATCACCTTGGGGGTCGTCCCCAAGCGTGTCCCTGATCTTGCCGAGATAGTTGACTTGCCAACTGGCCGACAGCCCGCCGACCCCGTAGGCTGCGCGTGCGGACGCTTTGTGCTTGAAGCCGGCGCCCAGCCGGCCTTCACCATCCAGTTGTCCGCGGTTCTTCTCGAGCGGCGCCCTAGGGAACGACCGCTGATTAAGGTTAATTAGATAGGTATAAAGAACATTGAGGTCTAAGCGATCGTTGAGCGACCCTTCCGGTGCCGTTAACGGGAGCGACGGCAATCCTGATCGTGTTTTCTTCCGCGACGTACGTTCGCGCAGCATCGATCGCTTCGGCCTCGTCCCGATCAATCGGCCTGCCGCCTCCCCGGTTTGCGGGGTCGGAGTAAGCAACGGGGTGACAGCCGGCACTCCGTTCAACTCCACCTTCGTCTTTCAGCCGGATGGCACGCTGGTTCCGACAAACGAACTTTCGCGCTTCAGCACCGGCGTCATCGGCGGCGCTATTGGTGGCAACGGTCAGACGGGCCGAGAAGATGAACTGGTCTCCATCCTGCCGTTCCAAAACAGGTACAATACCAACCTTGCGATCTATGGCGTGCGTGGTCGCAACTTCTATGCGGGGTTCAAGGCGCGGTTCTGATCCGAAGATTCAAGTCGCGCACTAAAAGGGTCGGGATCATCTCCTGGCCCTTGTTTTTGCTTGTAGCGAATTCTCGTTGTGCGAAGTTCCACCCGTGGCCGGGCGGGCGCGAAGGTGTCGGCGTTGCCAGTAAGGCATCGTCAATCCCATCGAACATCGAAGGCGGGACGATTGCACGAAAAAATGGGAGGCTCGATAGGCTTTATACCGGAAACCAAGTCTCGGTGTACGCTCACGTCGGTATAGCCTCTAGGGCTCACCAATTAGACGAACGCCCCTCGTCCGTAGCCCTGCTCAAGCGAAGCTGAAATTGACATTGGCCGGCCGCAGCTGTCCGTCGAAAGCTTTATCGCTGTACGGACCCTCGCGATCGACCCAATGTAGAAAAAGGTGTGCAGACCATTCGTTGGGATTGGGGCTAACCCGTCCGTGCCGATGGCTGACGCCGCTGTACAAGACCGCGTCGCCGATGTTCATCGCGATCGAAGCGTACTGAACCGAGCCGAAGTCGTCGGCCACCTCGGCGGAAGGCGACGAAGGCTGCCTTTCAACTTCGAGGTTCCATGGCACGCCGTCGCTGTAGTCGAGCGTAAGCGACAAGCTGTGCTCGCACGACAGTCGGTCGGAGTGGACGCGACAGGTATCGCCCTCCCGATAGATCCTGAAGTAGTCATAGGTTGGGAGCAGGTCACGCCCAACCAGCTGGCTCACCAGGGGGGTAAGCCCCCAGAGGAAGTGCAACATCGGTTTGTAATGGTGCCCGTAGACCTCGAAGGCTGGTCTCGTCAGAAGGTTCGGATAATTCTCGATGTGGCTCAACGCGATAACGGGCGGCGATCCCAAATCCTTCTTCATGCCCTGCAGGAACGCTTTGGCTATTTCGGGGGGTATGAGCCGCTCTACATGGGCATAGCCGTCGCTCTGATAGTCGCCAAGCACCCTCATAAGACCTAACGTACGAAACGCCCAGGTCGAGGGCAAGGGCTTGACTGGGCCACCCCTGGAGGAGCCTTGCCGTCTCCAGGGTGCGCGGAAGCATCAAGGACGATCCGTGGGAGGTAACAAGCGATGGTAGGTCTCAGTAATCCCTCGGCGGATCGACGCCTGTCCGAGGCTGCACGAGCTCTGTTCCAGTCCGCCCGATCCGGCGATCCGAACGCCCTGTGTACGCTTGCCTTGTGGCGCGTCAGTGGCGCGGAGATACGGCGCGAGCTGTCCGTGGCCCGGGAGCTTCTACGAAGCGCCGCCGAACGCGGCCATCAGGCTGCAGCGCTGATACACAGCTATTTTGTGGCCAGCGGCATCGGAGGGGCCAGTGATCCGAGGGCCGCACTCAAGGCACTTCGCGAATTAGCAGAAACTATTCCGGTTGCCGCCAGACAGCTTACCCTTATCGAGGCCATGGGAGAGTCGTTCACAGCGCCAGAAGCACGACGTGAGAACGCCGTGATGCTGGACGCCGACCTGCCTGTCGTCCTGTTTCCGGGCTTCCTCTCCCCCGCAGAGGCGCAGTGGCTCCAGATCGCCGCGAAGGAACGGCTTGCTCCATCCGTGATCGTCGATCCTGCAACCGGGCGCCAGGTTCCGAATCCCATACGGCGTTCCGATGAAGCCTTTTTCGGTGTCCTCCACGAAGACTTGGTCGTGAACGCGATCAATCGGCGAATCGCTGCCGTGGCCGACAAGCCCGCTGGTAACGGAGAGCCGCTTCTGGTTCTGCGTTATCAACCCGGAGGCGAGTATCGCGCGCACAGCGATACGCTGGCGCACGTCGACAACCAGCGCGTGGCCACTATGCTGCTCTACCTGAACGACGATTATCAGGGCGGTGAAACAGAGTTCCCGCTAGCCGGCGTTAAGCATCGAGGCCGTTCGGGCGACGCCCTGTTCTTTTCGAACGTTGATAACAAAGGGCAGCCCTTACGACGTGCGCTTCACGCGGGCCTTCCGGTAAGCCGCGGCGAGAAATGGCTGGCGACCCGCTGGATCAGGCAAAGACCTTATACGTTTCCAGATCCGAAACCCGCTCTGGAAATCTGAGCTCCGGGACTTGTTGAACGGACGCGGGTCTGCGGGTTCAAGCGTCGGCCTGACGACGCTGCGGACGTGGTTGGGCCTCGCCGCGCTGACGAGGAGAGGCTGCTCCATCGGAGAGAGGACGTGACGCGGGTTTGCAGGATTGCGCGCACCTCGCCACCCCGTCGGCCACTGTCCGGCTCCTTCGTTCGCGCAAACCGATGGATGAAACACGCGTGACTTCGACCGCGAGGTAGCGGGCAGCGATCCTGCACGACTGGCGTTCCGAGCCGCGAAGGTGATCTTGACTCCGAGGATCCGTTTTCGCGAGGCTGACCCAGATAAAGCTTCGGCCCCGCGTAGAAGCTCTTCGTTGAGGGAGAATCCGCTTGAGCGAGAAGTGCTACGTGATCGGAGCAGAGGTTCTCGAAAGCTTACTCTCGTGTTGTGGCGATTAGGCATAATCTTATGACGATAGGCCTGCGTTGTTTGTTATGGCTGTCGGGCCACAATGGAGAGAGGTTCGGTTTCGCGCCGTGTCCTTCAGCCTTCACGAGTATCCGCAGGTTGAGCGCGCGATCGGCACCGGCAGTCTTCCCCCATGAAGGAGAGAGCATGACCAGCTTCAGGCGACGCGACGTGCTGGCAGGGGCGGAACCGTGCTGGCAAAAGACGTCGAGGACCTCCTTGAGGAACGCCGCACCGCATGTTGGATGGGTTAAACATAGATCCGGTCGCGATTCGCTTCACGATCGCCAATGTGAAACGCAGCGCGCCAGTCAGGAGTAGGGCTCAAGAACAGCTGGACTACCAGATGCGGACGCGCTCTTCCGGCGGAATGTAAAGCGGGTCAGCGGGCTGAACTTCGAACGCCTTGTACCAGGCGTCGATATTCCGAAGCGGCGCGTAGGCCCGGATCATGCCTGGCGAGTGAGGCCCAACGGCAAGCTGCTGCCGCAACGCGTCATCGCGGAACTTCGTGCGCCAGACCTGAGCCCAGCCGAGGAAGAAGCGCTGATCCCCAGTGAACCCGTCGATTTGGGGCGCCTCGCCGCCGTTCAGCGAATTGCGATAGGCCTCATAGGCGATGGTGAGCCCACCCAGATCACCGATATTCTCTCCCATCGAGACCCGGCCGTTGATGCGCTGGCCCGGCAGACTTGGAAATTCGAAGGCCTCGTACTGAGCGCCGAGTTTCGCCGCTTGCACTTCAAAGGCGGCAGCATCTGCGGGAGTCCACCAATCACGCAAAACACCGCGACCATCGGACTTTCTGCCTTGGTCATCGAACCCATGAATTATTTCGTGACCGATGACCCCTCCGATCGCACCGTAATTAACGGCGGAGTCTGCGCTCGGGTCAAAGAACGGTGGCTGCAGGATCGCAGCCGGAAATACGATCTCGTTGCGAACGGCGTTGTAATAGGCATTGACGGTCTGCGGGAACATTCCCCACTCACCGCGCTTCACTGGCTGTCCGACGCGTAGACGATCGCGATCCCAATCAAACTGCCGGGCGCGAAGAGCGTTGCCGAGAAGATCATCTGGACGGACCTGCAGCGCAGAGTAGTCTCGCCATTCGTCCGGATGACCGATACGGACGGTGAAGGTCTCCAGCTTGGCGAGCGCTTCACGCTTGGTGTCCGGAGTCATCCAGGCGAGGTTCTGGAGGCGGCTGCGCATAGCGGTTCGCAGATTCGACACCAGCTCAGCCATCTGCCGCTGAGCCTCAGGCGTGTAGTAAAGCTTCACGTAATCGCGCCCGATTGCTTCGCCCATCGCATCTTCGGCTAAGCCAACACCTCGCTTCCAACGCTCCCGCTGCTGGGGCTGCCCTTGTAGGAATTTGTTGCGGAACTCGAATTGAGCATCGACGAAGGGCTTAGACAGCAGTGGCGCCGCTCCTTCTGCCGTATGAAAGGCTTGCCAAGCCCTGAGCGTGTCCAAATCTGCGGCGGCAAAAATCTGCGATAGCTTCGGAATCGCCGTGTTCTGCGCCACGATTACCCGCTGCGCATTCCGGACCCCCGCTGCGCTTAGGAAAGCCGCCCAAGGAAAGCCCGGCGCTTGCGCCTGCAACTCCGCAGTGGTCATCGGGTTGTACGTACGGTCGCGGTTGCGACTCTCTGCGCGGGACCAATGAGCGCGCGCGATCTCCGATTCGAGCACAACAACGGCCTTGGCTGACTGCGCCGGCTGCTGCCAGCCAGCGAGTTCAAGCATCTGAGCGACATAAAGCTCATAGCGAGCCTTCTGCGGAGCAAAGCGCTCCTCGAGGTAGTAGTCGCGATCTGGAAGTCCGAGCCCCGACTGTCGAAGATCAAGCGCGTACTCGTCCGGATTCTTGAAGTCGTCGTTGACGCCAGCTCTGAAAAAGGTGCCGCCCACCTCGCCCATGGCGCGCCCCATCGACTGCGCGATCTGCTCCTTGTTTCGCGCTTGCCGCACCTGCCGGATCAATGGTTCGAGTGGCCGCGCGCCAAGCGCGTTTACGCGCCTCTCGTCCATGAAACTGCGATAAAGCTGTGCAACCTTTGCGCCTTCCGGGTTCGCCGTATCGTTGGCTCTATAGCCCTCGACGAGCCGGCGAACACGAGCTTCCGACAGGTCGCGCAACGCATTGAACGCACCGAAACTCGAACGGTCAGTAGGAATTTCAGTGGTGCGCGCCCAGTTACCGCTGGCGAAGCGGAAGAAATCCTCCCCCGGACGCGCGGTTCGATCCATGCCGGAGACATCAAAGCCCCACGACCCCATACGTTGGCTCGGAATCGGTAAGTTTGATGCGGTGCCACGGATCTCAGTGGGTGCGCTGGCCGCGCGGACGCCACGTTCGTAGAGTTGGATACAACGATCATCCCCGGCACCACGTTTGCAAGGTGGATAATCGGCTGCCGAGCTGGAGGGTTGTGCTGCCGCGCTCAAAGCGGTCGATAGCAAGGAGACGGTGCCCACAAGTTTAAGTTTCAAATGTGCTCTCCAGCCCATGTAGTCGAGTGCCTTGCTCCAGGAGAGGGGCCAGCCGATCAAGCAAGGACGAACGTACGCTCCAAGACCTAGCGTCGATCAGCCGAACTTCCCGTCACAGGCTCCATGCATCTGGGGCACACAGTCCGGCAGCACCTTGGCAGCGACCCATCTACCACGCAAGCAGCTCCAGCGGCACTCCGTAATGAGCAAGAAGTGGATACCTCGCGGGGCTAGCCCCACAGTCCGCGGGGACGAGACTAGCTTTGTGAGCGGGGAGTGCGGCTCGCCCAACTTGCGAAGCTTGCTGTTTAGCTCGCACGGACCGCCTGCTCCAACACCGAAGCCCGCCATTGACAGACATCCGCTACACATGTAGCGACGCTACAAATGTAGCTGGGGCCGCTTTCATGCTTGCGATACTTCCTCCTCGCGAACGAGAGATCGTCGACATTCTTTACGAGCGTGGTCCTTCGCTCGTCAGTGAAGTTCGTGAGTTCCTGCCCGTTGCTCTCAGCGACTCGGCGGTGCGAGCCATGTTGAAGCGGCTGGAAGACAAAGGCTTTGTCGAACGGACGCCAAGCGAACGCGGTCTCATGTTCGCGCCCCGCGTTCCGGAGAAGGCCGCGCGGCGTTCGGCGCTGAGCCAGATCGTACGCGTTTTCTTCAACGGCTCCCCGGCAAGCGCGGCGAGTGCACTCCTGGGGATGTCAGACAAATTGGACGAGCGCGAACTCGATGAACTCGAACGGGCCATCGCCGCCGCGCGGAAAGGGCGAGAGTGATGGAAAGCCTGCTTCTGGAACTGGCTTGGAAATCCGTCGTCACTAGTGGCGGGGCCATCCTACTGCTTCACTTTCTGCGGCACCGCACTGCGGCGGAACGCTCCATGGTCGCCCACGCCGGACTCGTTGCGACCTTGCTGCTGCCGGTTGCGGTGATCTTCTTGCCGGCTTGGGCCATCGAAGCACCTGCCGCACTGCCCGCCGCGCTTGCCGAAACCGCTTCGTATGGCCCGAATGTCGCGGGTGCGAGTGCACCGCTTGTCCCCGAGCAGATCAATGAGATGGGACTGCTCATTTGGGCGTACCTTGTTCCCGCAGTGATGCTGATGCTTCTAACGGTCGCCGCTGTCGCCCGGCTGTTCGTTCTGCGAGCGCGTGCATCGGTTCTGATCGACATGCCCTGGCTTTCCGCTCTCGCGCACGCGCAGCGGCGCATGGGCTTCAAGCATGGCACCGCGCTTCTTGTTAGCGACGATCTCGTCTCGCCCGTCAGCTGGGGCGTCATGCACCCGGTCATTCTGCTCGATCCAAGGGCCTTGGCGGCAACGCACGAGGCAGAAGCTATTATTGCACACGAACTGGCGCACGTGGCCCGGCTAGACTGGGCCAAACTACTCGTGGCGCGGCTTGCAACAGCAGCCTTCTGGTTCAATCCGCTAGTCTGGAAGCTGGCTGCGGAATGCCACCAGCTGCGTGAAGAGGCCGCCGACGATGCTGTTCTGCACAGCCAAGTCGATGGTGCCGATTATGCGTCACTCCTGGTCGGAGCCGCCCGTCACGAGAACAAGGCGCTTCTGCTTGCTGCCCATGGCGTTGCCCCAGGGAAGAGTTCACTATCGCGCCGAGTAGCGCGCGTGCTCGACCGCGGGCTGTCGCGAGCGCCGGCACGCCGCACATGGGCGCTGATCTGCTCAGTGGCTGCGGTGATTCTGTCTGCCCCCTTGGCGGCGCTTACGCCCGTGGCACCTGGCCTGCCATTGGCCGAGACTGGCCCCGAAGAGCTAGTCGATTACATCATCACCCCGCCGGCGCCGCAGCCGTTGCGGCCATTTAGAGCCGCCCTGGCTGAGCAAAGCCCAACTTCCGCGACCTCCCCGGCTTCATTGGGCGAGACGCCAACACCGACAATGACTGATCAGGCGGCTCCACCCTCCGTCGCCGCAGTCGCGAGCCCAAGCCCTGTGGTTGTTCGCGTGCCGTCGACAACTCCCCCTACTCCTCCCGTCCCACCAACGCGGATGGCGACGCTGAAGACTTCGCTGGCGATGGCATCAACGCGGTTATCGGCAGCCGCTCAGGCGACTGCACACGCAACGCCCGGGGCTCTTCCTGACGTAGATGCTCTCATTTCCCGTAGAATCCACGGCGTTACACCGGAGTACGCAACGGGGCTTGCCGCGGCCAGCCCGCAGCTCCGCAGCCTGTCAGAGTCCCAACTGCTCGCGCTACGAATTCATGGAGTCACTCCCGCCTATGTCCGTGGTCTAGCAAGCGCAGGCTACGCAAACCTGAAGGTCGGTGATCTGCAAACCGCAAAGATCATGGGCGTTGATCCATACTATCTCATTGGACTGGCGGGACTTGGGTACCGTGGCTTGTCCATGCGTGAGATCGTCGACATGCGAGCCCGCGGCGTGACGCCGGACTACATCCGCAAGCTTCGACGAGCAGGGTTTACCGAACTCACTGCGGCCGAACTCGTCAGAATGAAGATTTTCGGCGTCGACGCTGCCGAGTTCGGCCCCGTGAACAGGCCCACTCGCCAGCGCGAACCAGGTAGCGATCCCGACGGCTGACGGTCGTCCGCCGAACCCGCCCGCACCTCTCGCAGACCAGTTTTCTCGCCCCTTCCTGGGGCCACGCCCTCCTCTTGCCTGGAGTATACTAACATGATCAGCGCCTTGAAGCTCGGCATTCTGGCGGCCGCTTCCCTGATAGCTGCATGCGCCGCTCGATCGGCGATCCCTGATCAACCCATTGGCTGGAGCCTGACGGCCAGCCCATCGCAGCTCGCAAGGGGTGAAGTGCAACTCAGCTTTGAAGCGCGAACGGGACGCGACGATCGCTCGCGCACCTCGCATTCGCGAACCTTCGCCCTGTCGGAGTTCGAAGGGCTCTCCAGCGCAGATCTGCAGAGTGGCGGAACACGCCCGATCCGCTTTCACTACGTTCAGCCCGCCGGCCGGCTTGATTGCAATGGCGAGGCCCGGTTCCGCGCTGGAGCGGGCACTTGCGGCTTGACCGCGAACCAACGATTTGCCGATGCGCTCGCGTTGCGTGGCATCGGACGGGCAAACGATCGGGAGCTTTTCAATCTAACGATGAGCGGCGTTGATCTCGCCGTGCTCGATGAACTGGCGCGGCATGGCTATCCCAAGCCGGATATCGACGGGATCGTAAGCTTGGGTATCTTCAAGGTCACGCCCGGGTATGTGCGGGAGCTTGCCGCCAGCGGGTACCGGCTGCGGACCATCGGTGACCTTGTGCAGTTCAAGGTCTTTAAGGTGGAGCCCACCTATATCCAGGAATTGCGCAAATTGGGATACGCCAATCTTCCCGTCGAAGATTTGGTGCAATTCAAGATTTTTAGGATAACCCCTGATTACATTCGGGAGCTGGACGAGCTCGGCTACGCTGGAATTCCGACAAAGAAGCTTGTGGAGTTACGAATCCATGGCGTCACGACCGAGTACATCCGGGGCTTTGCTCAAGCCGGCGTCGGCAGACCTGGTATCGACCAGTTGACGCGCATGCGCATGGCCGGGGTGCGACCTCCGCGCAGCAGCGAGCCTCGTTAAAACAGAAACATGGGGGAGGCGCTTGTGAACGTTCTTGGCTCAAGGCCAACGACGGGCGGGGGCCTGGCGGTTCTGCTCAGCTGCGCGTCAGTGCTTGGCCTTGTGGTGCCTGCAGCCGCGCAGGGTGTGAAGCCCCAAACGGGCGATGCTCCCCCGCCGATGTCGGTGCCTCTTGGCAATAAACGCGTTTACGCGCCCGCTGACTTCACACGGTTTGCTCCGCGAACGGCGCTGGAGATGCTGAACCAGGTGCCCGGTTTCAACATCCGCGGTGAAAACACGGGCGAGCGGGGTCTCGGACAGGCCTCCGGCAACATTCTGCTCAATGGCGAACGGATATCCGGTAAGTCGACCAACCCTGTTACCGCGCTGCAGGCGATCCCCGCGGGCAACGTGAAGCGGATCGAGATCGTCGATGCAGCCGAGCTCGATGTGCCGGGGCTCACGGGGCAAGTCGCCAACATCATATACGAGGCCCAGACATTCTCCGGTCAGTTCAGCTACCGGCCGGAATTCCGTGCGCATTATGCGGACCCGTTGTTTACCCGCGGAGACGTGTCGGTCAGCGGTACCGCGGGACCGGTCGAGTACACGCTGAGCTTCCAGAACAATGGCAGCCGAAGCGCGGCGGGAGGTCCAACGACCATCGAGCGCGGCGGAGCCCTTTTCGAGACCCGCCAGGATCAGTTTACAGGCAATTTCGATCAGCCCCATCTGTCCGGCCAATTCAAGCTCGACGGACCTGGGTCCTCGGTCGGCAACCTCAATCTGCTCGGCCGCTTTTTCAATTATTGTTATAATGAGGTCGGTAAGCGAGACCGCGTCACGGGTCCGGACCAGTTGCGGCTGATCAGTCAGGGCGAGAAGGGACATAATTACGAGATCAGCGGTGACTACGAGTTCGCGCTGCTGGATGGTCGACTTAAACTGATCGGGCTGAAACGCTACTTCGACGAACCTTTCACGCAAACCGCGCTTACAAGCTTTTCAGACGGTGCACCCGACGTCGGAAACCGCTTCATCCGGGACGGCGCTTCCAAAGAGCTAATCGGTCGCGCCGAGTACCGTTGAAAAATGGGCCGGACAGATTTACAGGTCTCAGGTGAAGCCGCCTTCAACAGCCTGGAGAACGTCTCAAGGCTTTTCGTGCTCGCTAACGACGGCGACTTCGAGGAAGTCGCCTTTCCGGGCGGCACGGGCACGGTAAGCGAGGACCGTTACGAGAGCCTTCTGACGATAGGCCGCCCTCTGTCGAACAAGGTAAAGCTACAGCTTGTCGCTGGGGGTGAATACTCGACAATAGTCCAGGAAGGTCCTGGAGGAAAAGAGCGTAGCTTCTTTCGTCCCAGGGGTTCCTTGTCGGTGTCCGCACAGGTCACGCCGACATTCAGCGCCAATCTCAAAGCGATCCGACGCGTCGGCCAGCTCAATTTCGGCCAGTTCCTCGCCCGGGTCTTTCTCGACAATGACAACGAGAACGCTGGAAACCCGGACCTAGTGCCTACCCAGCAATGGCGGTTCGAGCTCGAACTCGCAAAAGATCTGGGCGCGTATGGCCGGACGAAGGTTAACCTGATTGCCGCTTTGCAGGAAGACCTCGTCGACATCATTCCGATCGGCGCGAGTGGCGAGTCCCCTGGCAATATCGCCCGAGGGCAAGCTTATGCCGTCGACTGGACAAGTACGTTTCAGCTCGATCCCTTCGGATTGAAAGGCGCTAAGATAAATCTTCGCGCACTTGCGCAACTAAGCAGGATCGAGGACCCGCTAACGGGCGAGATCCGTGATTACAGTGGTTTCACGGATCAATTAGTCGAATTTGCCTTTCGGCATGACATTCCCGTAAGCGATTGGGCCTACGGCATTAACGCGAACTATACACACGTAACCCGCTCATTCCGTCTCAACGAGGTCGGGCGCCAGTTCGAAGAGCCGGTGTTCGCCAGCGTTTTCGTAGAGAACAAGGACGTGCTCGGGCTCACCGTGCGGGCGACCGCGGGCAATCTGCTGAATGCGCGCAGCCGCTGGGACCGGATCGTGTACGACGGGCGGCGAAACACAGCCCCTATTAGCTTCATTGAGACACGTAATCGCCTTATCGGCCCGATCTTCTCCTTCAGCGTACGCGGCACGTTCTAATCAGAAGGCTGCGAGCTAGTTCGCGATGGCGTTCAAGCAGCGCGGGCTTCTCCTGCGTCGCCCTTCTTGGAACATCGTAGGGCAGCTTCGCTTGCTGCACGAGCCCGGTCCGCCGACCATCAGCGTAAGCGGGCACATCTCGGCATCGAGCATTCGGATTTCATCGCAGCTGCCCCAATTCCTGCTCTGTCAGTCACCCGTTTTGTCCACGCAGGGCGCAACAGGGGCTTTCGTGCGGCCTGGTGGAGACGAAGCCAGGTCATATGTCGTCAGCGCGCCGGAGGGCACGACGCTCAGGCTTTGGGTCGTCCCGCGCTCGGCGATCTCCGTCGTAGCGCCCTGACCCATATGCTTCCGGGCCATTACCTGGAAAACCTCAGCAATTGTGACGTCGGCGATTGGTCGCAGATGCCCATAATCTCGCAACCGCATGCTCGACGAGCGACACGCTTGTGTTGGCGAATGTCGGCGTTGATCAAGAGCCACGCTGCGCTGAACGACAGTAACGGGTGAAAGCATCGGTCCGGCCGAGGGTAGCGCATGGAAGCCGCACCCAGATTCGCGTGCACCTCTTTTTGCCGAGATCCTTGCGGTACATGCCAATCCCGTGCGAATTTCTCGGGTTTAAACCGGATCAGCACGGACGGCTCAAGACGCCTGTAGCGCGGTAAATGCAGCCGTTCAGTAGCCTGAGACATGTACGAGCTGATCAGGATGGAATGGCGGAGAGGGAGGGAGTCACATCCCAATTCTAAGTAACTGATCGACTTACCTTTTTGGCGAATACCGCAGCCCGCGCCCCACATTCTCCCCCACACAAGCTTCGGGATTAAGCGCTCCGCTATGAACCTTCGTTGGAATAAAAGAAGCATGAGCACTCTGCTTAACGGTAGGTTCGCGGCACCTGAGAACCCTAGCGTGAAATGCGTGATTCCAGCCTTCGCGCCGCAGTCAGCCAGCCCGCAGCGTGCAAGGGGAGCGACACCAAGAACATGTTCGCAGCCGTCACGGTGATCTGCGTCGGCGCCGCGCGCGTGCGAGCCGCGATCAAGTTGGCATAGTCGGTGTCGGTGGTGCCGTTGTTCCCCGTATACCCCGTCTGCTTGCCGGCGTTGCGGAACCAGATCTCGTGCGGGTCGCCGTTCTCGTACGGGCGGTTGTACGCCGGGTAGCGGTTGTCCTGTTCGTCCCGGCGGATGACCTGGCCGGCCATGTCGTTGATGTAGGTGATCGAGCGCGGGCGGCCGTCGGCGACATAGGCCGAGGTCAGCGCGCCGTTGCCGTCGTAATCAAATCAGTAGTCGGTCATAACGCAGTCATGGCAGGTGACCGACGTACAGCATACTACTCGAAGCTTGCTGCCCCGACTTCAAAGCGAGAACGAGCGGTCGACACTCCTCCATCGATCACCACCTCGTACTCACCTGCCGACAGAGCTGATACCGACCGCACGACCTTAAAGTTTCGCGCGGCGTTTGAAAAACGTATCTGGTAATCACATGGCGCGCCATTTACCGGCGTCAACCGCGCTCTCCATATCGGGGCCTCGGATTCACCGCCACTGACGGATCTAAGTTCAGCCGAGTTCAGGCAAAAGTCTCTTCGGTACTCATCCGGGATTATAAAAGTTATGTCGGACGGCGATCTAACTTCCGCCATCACGGGAATTTCTTTTTTACAGGCCGCTAACGCCAATGCTGCTGTGATTAAAAGCGACGACGTTTTAGCAGCCATACACACCCGGTCCACTCGCATAGCCCGTTAGCCCGTTAGCCCGTTAGCTTATATATCGGAGGCTTGTAGGACAGCGGTCTATTCGAGGGCTTCAGCACCTTATGTCTAGAGACTAGGGTGCTGGATTTGTTGCACCTGTAACCGACACCCCTACTCCTCACTTGGCGAATAACCGGGCCTCGTGAACCTTATAGAAAATTGCGCCATCTTCCTCACGATGTTCGCCCAAACACGCGCAGATAGTCCTTTTACCGAGACGCTGACTTAGATTTTCATTAGAAAAAAATTGATTAAAATTCTGTAGAACATCATCTTTCGGAAATTCAGGAATGATTATGGTATCGTAGTCATCGACCGGATGTAACCGATAGCCGTAATGGATGGTCCAAGAGACCGTGAACTCATCTTTGGTCATCTTACAGTCCCCGCACTTGCTCGCGCCGTAGTAAACGGCACCGAGTTTCTCTTGATTCTCTAGACCTTCAATCTCCGGAGCCGTCACTGGACCATCGATAGCGCAAGATACCGTCATGCAACTCAAGAACGAGATGAAGGCTACCGAGATTCCTGGCTTGCGCATCAAGTTTCCTCAATAACTTGAGGGGGGACGGTAAACGGGGATTGGCACATGGGGCTGTCTGGGGCTCAGCGTGGTACGCGTTCCATTAGCTCTGTCAAAGGCCGTGACCCGCCGACGATAATCGGCATAGCTTCGGTCGATTGCTGCGTTCGTTTGCCGAGCGGATATCGCCGCTGCACCCACCCACGATCTTACCGAGCCTTCAGCCGCGACGTTCGCATTCGCTCGAGTGAGCGGCACGGTTGCTCCGCTTAGGTCAGTCATTCCCATGACCCCGCCTGTTGCCTTCAGGAACGCTGCCTCAGTCCGATAGGCATTGCGCTCGGTACGCCGCACATGAGCAATCGTCGAGGGTCCGTTACGCTGTCCGTAGAAACGCGCATCAGAGATGTGCCGTGCCTCATGGACCAGGAACGAGGAGAACGTCGTCATGTTCACGGTACCGTCCGCGTTGAACAAAGTGGGTGAATTAAGATTAATCGTTATCGTAGCGCGACCGTTCTCCATTCTCGCGGCAGCGCCGGCAGTCGGTTGATTGGGTATCACACCGTAGGTGTAATTTATATCCCGCCTACGCAGCGTAGCCGCGGCTGCCTGCAAATCGGTCTGCTCGGCTGCGTCCAGCGTGGTGCTAGTTGATGCAGCTCCAATAGCCGCAATCGCGCCCGGCATGGCTGCTTGAAGCCGCCTTTGCTTTTCCGCGTTCGTCAACGTCACTGGCGTAGCCGTGGCTGGGCCGGTTGTAGTCTGGGCCGTCGCTGTAGTTTCGAGGGCCATTGCTGTTGACTCGCGCTCGATGCGAGCCAAGCGAGCTTTCAAAGTTTCAGGATTCGTGATGCTGTCCGCCACGAAGTCGCCGATGGTCTGACCGATGGCATCCGGCAGGGCGGCCAGCACGTTGTCGCCGAAGTTCGTGCCCTCGATCAGACTACGCGTCGCGGCGCTGGCGATGGCGCGGGCGCCGCCGGTCAGCGCGTTGGCCGCGACGTTGCCGAGCGACCGGTCGACCTTGAAGCTCTGCGCTCCCAGCGCGTTGCCGACGATGTGTCCGGCGCCCGCCGCGATCCCGGCGGCCGCAACGCCAGCCCAGTCGAACTTCTTCTGCAAGCCTGTGGCGACTGCAACGCCTTGCGTGATCGTGCTGCCCAGCGCTCCTCTCACCACGTTGCCGGCAAGCGAGCCGCCGTTCGTGAACTTGCCGAACGTGCCCCCCACCTTGCCGAGACCGCCGCCTACTGCGCCGCTCAGCGCGGACAGCGCCACGCCCTTCCAGCTGAACTTGTCCTGGATGCCGGTGGCGACGCCGACCGTCTGGCTGGCGATGCTGCCCGCCGCCCCCGCAACCGCACCGCCGACAACGGCCGCGCCCACGGCGCTGAACCCGGCCTTGGCCGCGATGCCCGTCGCCCATGGCGCCACGACCGCCGTCACCGCCACCGCGACGATGACCAGCAGGATGGCGCCGAACGCACCGCACTTGTTCTTCTTGGCGGCCTTATTGGGTGCCGGGTTGGTTGGGCTCGTCTCGCCGATCGCCTCGGCCGGGTCGTACGGCTTGAAC
>DASQNO010000014.1:0-44452 GCA_035644935.1 Sphingomonadaceae bacterium | reverse complement strand
GACTCCCTCTCCCCTTCAGGGGAGAGGGCCGGGGAGTGGGGGCGACGTGTTTCAGCTGTTCCACCCAAGCGCGCGCATCGTGACTCCCCCTCCCCCTGGCAGAGCTCCGCTCCGCCTGTCCCTCTCCCCTGAAGGGGAGAGGGTTTTCACCAATCCTCCGCCACCGCGCGCACCGCGTCGCGCGACACGGCGCGGCGGCCCGCCAGCACGGCGGTCCCGGCCGATG
This sequence comes from Sphingomonadaceae bacterium, assembly GCA_035644935.1. Lineage (GTDB taxonomy): Bacteria > Pseudomonadota > Alphaproteobacteria > Sphingomonadales > Sphingomonadaceae > CADCVW01. The sequence goes on along the minus strand of DASQNO010000014.1, from coordinate 44,226 downwards.
TCGCCACCAGCGCGCCCGCGACCCCAGCCATCAGCGTCCAAGGCACGCTCGTCGCCATGGTCCAGTTGAACGATTGCGGGTTGATCACGTGGATCAGGATCTGGCTGATCGCGAGGCCGACGGCGATCCCGGCCGCGATGCCGATCAGCCCCAGCAGCGCGCCTTCCCACGCCAGCATGGCGATGATCTGCCCGCGCGTCATGCCGACGTGGCGCAGCATGCCAAACTCGCGAATGCGCGCGATCGTCTGCGCGGAGATCGTCGCGGCGACGCCGGCCAGGCCGATGACGATGGCGATCGCCTCCAGCACATAGGTGATCGCGAAGCTGCGGTCAAACAACGCCAGCGCCTGCCCGCGCAGCGTTGCCGTCTCGGCCAGCGCGACGCGGCCGCGCACGGCGGCCGGAAGCTGCGCCTGGAATGCATCGCGCACATCGCCGAGCCTCGCGCCCGGCGCCAGCGTCACCGCCGCCTCGCTGCGCACCGTGTCGCCGGTCAGCCGGTCGTAGTCGCGCGTGTCCATCGCGATCGCGCCCTGCTGCCGCGCATAGTCGCGCCAGATCCCCGCAACATGGCCGCGCGCCTCGCCGCCGTCGCGCCCGATGGGCAAAGCCAGCGCGTCGCCGGCGTTCAACCCGTACAATCGCGCCGCGGGCTCCGAGACGAAGAACGGCATGCCCGGTCCGCCGCGCGGGGCGGCCTCGATCAGCGGCAGCGCCGGCGTCCCCGGCCCGAACGGACGCACGATCAGCTGCACCGAGGGGAGATCGGGGTTCAGCACCACGGGCACCTGCTTGCTGAACGTCACGAACGCCGCGCCGGGCGTGGCGGCGAGCCGCGCCTGCGTCGCCGGATCGAACACCGGCTCCCCGGTCAGCGACGCGGCGTAAAGGTCGGCGTCGAGGAAGCTCGTCAGCCAGTCCTCGACCGAGCCGCGGAAGCTGGTCACCATCACCGCCATCGCGATCATCAGCCCGGTGCTGGCGACGATGCCGCCGAGCGCGGTCGCCGCCTGCGACGGCGCGCCCAGCAGCCGCTGCAGCGCCAGTTCGAAGGGAGCGCGGCGCGTGTCGAGCCGGGCCAAAGGCCGCAGCAGCGTGCGCGCGAGCCACGGCATCGCCGCCACCCCGCCCGCCAGCACGGCGGCGACCGCCACGTAACCGAACAAAGGCAGCCGCCCGACCGCGGGCAGGAAGGCGAGCGCCGCGCCGGCGGCGAGCAGCATCAGCGCCGGCGCCCACCGCGGCGCCACGCGCGGGTCGACGGGGTCGCCCGCGGCCTTCAGCGCGTCGGCCGGGGCCACCCGCGCAGCGGCGCGGGCAGGGGCAAGGCTGCCCGCCACCGCCGTCGCGACGCCGCTGGCGAAGAACATGGCGGCGGCGAGAGGCGCAAATTGAAGCACGGGCGTCGCGCCGCCGAAGTAACCGCCGCCAAGATCCCCGCCGACGATGCGCAGCGCCGCGGCGGCGATGGCGTAGCCCAGCGCCAGCCCCGCCGCGGCCCCGACCAGCCCCAGGATCGCGCCTTCGGCCAGCAACTGCCAGGTCAGCGCCGATCGCTGCAGCCCCAGCGTGCGCAGCAGCGCGAACTGCCGCAGCCGACGCGTCACCGACAGCGACTGCGCCGAATAGACCAGGAACCCGCCGGTCAGCAGCGCCACCAGCGCGAGCATGTCGAGATTGACGCGGTACGCGCGCGACAGGCTGCTTCCCCGCCGGCTCTCGCTGGTCGGGTCCGTGATGCGCGCGGCGGCGGGAAGCAGCGCGGCGACGGCGGCGCGGGCAGGGGCGGCGGCGGCGCCGCGGTGGAGCCGCAGGTCGATGCGGTCGAGCTTTCCCAGCCGCGCGAACCGCCACTGCGCGGCAGAGATGTCGATTACGGCGATCGACTGGCCGGGAGCGACGCCGGGCAGGTCGCCGGCAAGCGTGAACATGTGCGCCCGCCCGCCGACCGAAACGCGCACTTTCTCGCCATACGACACGCCGACGGTCTCCCGCGCGGTTCGCGACAGGTAAAGCGCTTCGATGTCGAGGGCCGCGTCGGCACCGGTAGGCTGCGTGTCGCCCCCTCGATCCCCCTCTCGCTCACGGCGAATGCCGACCAGCGACGGCGACACGGTGGCCGCGCGCAGGACGTCAAGCCCGAGCAGCGTCACGCGCGTATTGCGCCCACCGGCCGCCGCCGTCAGCTGCACCACCGGGCTGGCGTCCGCCACCGCCGGCAGCGCCATGAGGCTCGGGTACAGCGCCTCGTTGAACCCCAGCGGGCTGGCGGCGCGTACCTGCAGGTCCGCATCACCCGACACCGACCGCACCGCCTCGCCGAACGCGTCGGAGGCGGACCGGTTGATCACATGCACCGCGAAGGCCAGCGCGACGCCGATCGCGATGGCCAGCGCCGCCACCAGGAAGCGCACGGGAAACGCGCGCCATTCGCCGCCGATCAGCCAGGCCCATGCGGCGGTGTTCGGAGAAAGGTTGTTGCTCCCCGGCGTCGGCCGGGGCCCAGTAACGCCGACGGTACGACTGGACCCCCGCCTACGCCGGGGAACAAGAGATCGATCCTCAGCCATCGCCGGCGACTAGCCCGCGCGCCGTCAGCAGCAATCGCCGGTCCGCGGTCGCCGCCGCCGTCACCGAATGCGTCACCAGCAGCATGGCCGCGCCGCGTGTCCGCACCGCTTGCCCGAGCAGCGCCATGATCGCGCCCGAAGTGTCCGGATCGAGATTGCCCGTCGGCTCGTCGGCCAGGATCAACGCGGGTTCGTGCACCAGCGCGCGGGCAATCGCGACGCGCTGCAACTCGCCGCCCGACAATTCCTTAGGGAAACTGCGCCGCCGATCGCCCAGCCCGACCGCCTCCAGCAGTTCGCCCGCCCGCGCCATCGCCGGCGCGCGGGCATGGCCCTGCAGCACCAAAGGAAACGCGACGTTCTGCGCCAGGTTGAGGTGCGGCAGCACGTGGAACGCCTGGAACACGAACCCTATCGCATCGCGCCGCAGCCGCGTCCGCTCCGCCTCGTCGGCTCCCGCCAGGTCACGCCCCGCGATCCGCACCGCGCCGCTATCGGGCGTGTCGAGCCCCGCGATGATGTTGAGCAGCGTCGACTTCCCCACCCCTGACTCGCCCCGCACCGCGACATGCTCGCCGGCGTCCAGATGCAGGTCGAGGTGGCTGAAGAGGCTGCGCCCATTGGGCAGCGTCTTGGACACGGCGGAAAGGCTCAGGGCCGTGTCGGGCATGAACCGGCCCTAGAGCACGCCCGCGCTCTGCGAAAGGCGCTTCCGTGAAGTTGCAGGCAGGGCGGAACACGCTCTGGCAGCGCGTACTTTGACCGGCGCCTCCGCGGATGCACTTCAACGCAATCGCCGCGCCGTACCGAAACCGATTGCTAACTTGAAGGTTCTACATTGGCTACCAGGCTAGTGGAGGCGGCTCATGCTCCAGAACGTTTTGCGACGGCCCCCGGTCTTCATCGCGGCTTACGCGCTGTTCGTCTGGCTCGGGATCAGGATCGCCCACCTGCCGGGGCTTTGAACCGGCAATCGCCAGCCAACAACGCGTTCCGCCGGTTCGCTAATTCGCTGCACCGCGACGGAGTAGTTTAGGCCAACGACGGCACCCGAGCCGGGTCGACCCAGCATTAATGACTTACGATTAATTGGTCGGGGAGACAGGATTTGAACCTGCGACCCTCTGCTCCCAAAGCAGACGCGCTACCGGGCTGCGCCACTCCCCGCCCGCCTTCGTCTATAGGGACCTGCCCGGGCGCGGCAAGTCGGCCCCGGAGATGCATGACGCGGCCACAAAAAAGGGGACGCCCGCTCGGTAGCGGACGCCCCCTCGTTTCCGCACGCCGGGGCGAGGCCCGGCGCGCCGCCATTACATGGCGTTGGTGGTGTTCGACGTCGCCGTGTTGGTGGACGTCGCTTCCGACATGTTGTCGGCCTTGGCGTCCGCGGCGTCGACGATGTTGTCGGCCTTGGTCTCAAGCGCGCCGGCCTGGTTCTCAAGCGCCATGGCCGAGTTGCCCGTGGCGTTGTCGGCCTGCGCCATCAGGTTGTCGGCCTGGTTCTCCAGGACCGCCGACTGGTTGGCGGCCTGGTTCTCGACGGCGTCGGCCGCCGGGCTCTGACCGCAAGCGGCCAGCGACAGGGAAGCCAGCACGGTGGCTGCGAAAGCGATCTTCTTCATGGGTTTAAACTCCAGTTACTACCTCGGCGCACCTGACTGTACGCCGGCGGACCCCCTTAGGGTTCCGTTCCAACGCGTCAACGAAGTTCTGAAACGGTTCGTCGCAAATGAGGACGCGGGTCAGCGCGTGGCGGGCACGGGTCCGAACTCCACGGGCGCATTCGCGGCGATCGCGATCATCGCCGTCCATGCCGCGACGTTCTGCCGCATCTGCTCGACGTCGACCTTGTCCAGCGTGTCGTCGGGCGTGTGATGGATGTCGAAATATCGCGTTGCGTCCTGCCGCAGCTGCAGCGTCGGGACGCCGCTCGCCGACATCGGACCGATGTCCGATCCGCTGGCTTCTGTGACGGAACCCTGGCCGATGCCGAGCGGCGCCAGCGCCCGCGAGACGAGGTCGATCGTCGGCCGCGCGGTCGCCGCCGCCTTGCTGTCGAACTTCCACACGCGGTCGGCGCCGAGGTCGCTTTCCGCGATCCACGCGTGCTTCACCCCGGCATGGCGGCGCATATATTCGAGGCCCCCGAACAGCCCCACTTCCTCCGCGCCGAACCAGACGACGCGGATCGTGCGCAGCGGCCGGCCGCTCCGCATCACGCGCCGCGCCGCCGACGCGACGATGCCGCACCCGGCCGCATCGTCCAGCGCGCCCGTTCCCAGGTCCCAGCTGTCGAGGTGGCAGGCGACCAGCACGACGCCTGCGTTGGGATCGCGGCCCGGCACGTCGGCGATGACGTTGCCCGACTGGCGCGTGCCGATGTTGCGCGGCGTCATGAGGAGCCGCATCGTCACCGGCTTGCCGCGCTTTAGGATGCGCTGCAGCTGCTCCGCGTCCGGGAGCGACAAGGCGCCCGCGGGGATCGGCGTCACGCCCGCGGCCCAGCTTTGCGAACCCGTGTGCGGGTTGCGGTGGTAGTCGGTGCCGATCGACCGGATGACGATCCCCACCGCGCCTTTGGCGCTCGCCACCGACGGCCCCTGCCGCCGCGCCGCGCCGAACGCGCCGTAGCTGGACGCATCCTGCGTCGCGCGCATGCCGTGCGACACGAACACGATCTTGCCGCGCACCGCGCTGTCGGGCGCCGCCTGCAGGTCCGCGAAGCTGTCGAACCCCACAACCTGCGCGGAAAGGCCCTCGGCCGGCGTCGCGCCGCTGTTGCCCAGCGCGGTCACGGCCAGCTTCTGGGGGAAGGGCGCCACGATCTCCGCGCGTTCCTCGCCGCGCACCCACACGGGCATGTCGAACGTCTCGACGCGCACGTTGGCAAAGCCCAGTAGCCTGAGCTTTGCCACCGACCAGGTCCGCGCCCGCGCCTCGGCCTCGGTGCCGGCCATGCGCTGCCCGACCTCGGTGGTCAGCCCCTCGGTGATCTCATAGGCCAGCGTGTCGGACAGCGCGGCGTCGCGCAGCGCCTCGACCTTGGGGTCGAGCGGCAGAGGTGGGACCGCCTGCCCGAACGCGGCGGTGGAGGCGAGGGCGGCGAGGAGGATGAGCTTTTTCATGGGAGAGAGGCTTAGCCCCTCCGTCATCCCGGCGGAAGCCGGGACCCAAGATCACGGAACGACGGAGGGATGCGGAGTTCGGCCCACGTCCTCCAACCTCCGCGTGATTGGGTCCCGGCTTTCGCCGGGATGACGCTCGCCCGCCTTCGTTGCCTTACCTCCGACCAACCGCTAAATACCCGCCCAAGCCTCACAACATCTCGACACAAGGACCAGCGACCCCATGGCCGCCCAGTACAGCTACGTCATCAAGGATCTGAACAAGACCTTCCCCGGCGCCCCCAAGCCGATCCTCAAGGACCTGTCGCTCCAGTTCTACCCCGACGCCAAGATCGCCATCATCGGCCCCAACGGGTCGGGCAAGTCGACCCTCATGAAGATCATGGCCGGCCGCGACACCGAGTTCACGGGCGAGGCGTGGGCGGGCGAGAACATCCGCGTCGGCTATCTGGAACAGGAGCCGCAGCTCGACGAGTCCAAGACGGTCAAGGAAAACGTCATGCTGGCCGTCGGCCCCGTCGCCGACATGATGACGCGCTTCAACGAGATCACCGCGATCATGGGCGACCCGCCCGAGGACGCCGACTTCGACGCCCTCATGGCGGAGATGGGCGAGCTTCAGGAAAAGATCGACGCCGTCGACGGCTGGACGCTCGACAACCAGCTCGAGATCGCGATGGACGCGCTGCGCTGCCCACCGGGGGACTCCTCCGTCGTCAACCTGTCGGGCGGCGAGAAGCGCCGCGTCGCGCTGACCAAGCTGCTGCTGCAGAAGCCCGAGATCCTGCTTCTTGACGAGCCGACCAACCACCTCGACGCCGAATCCGTGTCGTGGCTGGAAAAGCACCTCGTCGACTATCCGGGCAACGTCATCCTCGTCACCCACGACCGCTACTTCCTCGACAACGTCGTCAACTGGGTGCTCGAGCTCGATCGCGGCCGCTACTACATCTATGAATCCAACTACTCGGGCTACCTCGAGACCAAGGCCAAGCGGCTGAGCCAGGAAGAGCGCGAGGACGAAGGCAAGCAAAAGGCGATCCAGGAGGAGCTCGACTGGATCCGCCGCTCACCCAAAGCGCGCCAGACCAAGTCCAAGGCCCGCATCCGCGCCTTCGACGAACTGGTCGAGGCGCAGGAGAACCGCACTCCCGGCAAGGCGCAGATCCTCATCCAAGTCCCCGAACGGCTGGGCAATAACGTCATTGAGGCCAAGGGCCTGACCAAGGCCTATGGCGACAAGCTGCTCTTTGACGACCTGAGCTTCAACCTGCCGCCGGGCGGCATCGTCGGCGTCATCGGCGCCAACGGCGCGGGCAAGACGACCCTGTTCAAGCTCATCACGGGCAAGGAGCAGCCCGACGGCGGCGCCGTCGCGATCGGCCAGACGGTCAAGCTCGGCTACGTCGACCAGAGTCGCGACGCGCTCGATCCCAAGAAGAACGTCTGGGAGGAAGTCTCCGGTGGCCACGACATCTTCCGCTTCGGCAAGCACGAAATGTCCAGCCGCGCCTACGTGGGCGCGTTCAACTTCAAGGGCGGCGACCAGCAGAAGCGCGTCGGCGAGCTCTCCGGCGGCGAACGCAACCGCGTCCACATGGCCAAGATGCTCAAGGAAGGCGGCAACGTCCTGCTGCTGGACGAGCCCACCAACGACCTCGACGTCGAAACCCTTCGCGCGCTCGAAGACGCGCTTGAAAACTTCGCCGGCTGCGCCGTGGTTATCAGCCACGACCGCTTCTTCCTCGATCGCCTCGCGACGCACATCCTGGCGTTCGAAGGCGACAGCCATGTCGAATGGTTCGAGGGGAACTTCGAGGCTTACGAGGAGGACAAGCGGCGGCGGCTGGGACCGGACGCGGATCTGCCGCATCGGACGACGTACAAGAAGCTGACTAGATGAGTAGAGATGCTCCAGAAATTTTTGCAGGCAAGCTCTTTGACATCGAGCATGCTCTAAACCTCTACGCACTTAGCTATGTGCAGCTTCCTGCTGCGGGGTTATACGATGCGGAGGGCTTGGAGTCGGTCAGGGAGACTGCCGAACGTTGCCATATATATTTTGTCGGCTACGCCCCACGGATTGACCTTACTGATGTGCGACAGAATGGTGATCGCTTAATCCAAGCTTTTACGTACCTGGGACAAACACACGAGCTAAGTTGGCCGATGCCTCCTCACGCTACTTTAGAAGAAGAGGGTGAGCACAAATTTGTTTTATCGTCCGATGGCGCTCGTATGTTCCCCTCTATGTCATCTGCTATGTACCGGCTTCATACGGAATGTCATCCTGTCGGCTTCGATGTTCAGTATGTTGGGCAAGCTTATGGAGCAGGTGGTGAGAGGTCAGCTGTCGACCGTCTGCTAAAGCACGAAACTTTGCAGAAGATATCTCTTCTCGGCGCACCAGAAAACTTTCGTCTGGAGCTTCTCCTTGTTGAAATCGAGCCCAACAACAAACTGATAACATTCATCAACCCATGGGCTGAGAAGCAGGACGACAGTGGTGATCGGATAACTGCAGGTCTGGATAAGCTGTTTGGTACAAGTCACGCCGAGATGATTGCACTCTACGAAGCCGCTATGATCCGCTATTTCCAGCCTCGGTTCAACAAAGAGTTTAAGAACAGCTTTCCTTCTACAAATCTAAAGATACTTCAAGATTGCTATGACAAGGATATGGCTGCTCTGGTGGCTGAGTTCTGTTTTGACGAACTGCCATACACGCTGTTCTCGAACGTGCAACCGGCAAGCCACTACCATATCGCAAAGTTTAATCTGCACTCGAAACACGACCGAGACATGTTCTTTGGATTAAAAGACGCCGGCGCTGTTGCGTCGTAATTTAACGGTGTGGGTGCATTTGGCTTTGAGCTAAGCCTTTCTTGCGTTCACGTCCGACTCGTCCTCAATGACCTTGAGGATGGCGCGCACCGCAGGTGGGGGCATGTGGCGGGCGATCTCTTCAGATGTCGGACGTCTCCACTTGGAGCCCGTCGATCGTGACCGCCTCCACCCGCTCGCCGAGCGCCACCTCGCGCCGCTCGGCGTAACCTTCCGCGCCCGGCGACCACATCTGGTGCAGCATACCGCTATCCAGATCGACCACCCAATATTCCGCCACGCCCGCTTGCGCATAAAGCCGTGCCTTGCGTCCAAGATCGTAGCGCGCCGTCGTGTCCGCGATTTCGACCGCAAGCGCGACCTGGTCGGGTTCGGCTGGGGCGTTCGCCCCGACATCGCGAACGACCGAAAGCTCAGGGCGCGGCATGGAGCGGGGGGCAATCCGCAACGACAGCTCGAAGAAGGCCTCGAACCCGGGCAGCGCGGCGCACGCGGCGTGGAGTTCGAGGAAGAGCTGCCGCTGCGCCCGCGAGTGCCGACTGTACTGCGCGTTCATCGCGACGATCGTCCCCTCGATCAGCTCGACCTTGCCAAGTTCGTCGAACGCACCCGCCTCGCTCAACGTCACAAAGTCGTCGACGGTCAGGAGGACCGGTCGCGGCTCGTCCCATTTGCGCTCGACGTTCATGCGTTTTCCTTACCATCGAAACGGCGCTTGCACCACTCGCCGGCTTGCCGCGCCAGCACCGCGCGCATGTCGCGCGCGATCTCTTCAGACGTCGGACGTGTCCACTGCGAGCCCGTCGAACGTGACGGCCTTCACCCGCTCGCCGAGCGCCACCTCGCGCCGCTCGCCATAGCCGTCCGCGCCCGGCGACCACATCTGGTGCAGCACGCGGCCTTTCAGGTCGACGACCCAGTATTCGGATACTTCGCCCGCCGCGTAAATCGCCGCCTTGACCCCTAGGTCATGATCCAGCGTCGTGTCCGAAACTTCCACGATCACGACGATCGAAGCGACCGGCACGGGACCATCGCCGGCGGCCTCGCTGGTGACGACCAGGTCGGGCTCGGGCATGCCGTGGGGAGGCATGGCGACGGAAACCTCGGACAGGACCTCCAGCGTCGATCCCGCCGCCGCCAGCGCCTTGTCGAAGGCGCGGAAGAGCTGTCCCTTGGCGCGCGCGTGGGCTCGAAACTGGGCGTTCATGGCGTAGATGGTTCCATCGAGCAGCTCGGTCTTGGCATGGTCGCGAAAGGACCCGGAGCGGTCGAGCAATTGGAACTGTTCCACGTTCAACCGAACCCTGAAGGGCTCAACGGCGACGGGACGCTGGACGTTCATTGCGGCAACATAGCATGAAGGCGGAAACGCAAGAAGTCCGGTCGCGTGCCCGGCCCAGCAGGCGTTCGCACGGCGCACCATTGCGTCCGCCTGACGACTTATTCCGGATCGAGCAACGCCTCGCCTACATCGATCAGCACGCTGACCGGGCTCTTATCGCTGTCATAACCGTACAGCTTCGCCTCCGCCTTGCCGCACCGCCGCTCGCCCGCGAAGATCCCGCAGGGGCCGCCCGCCAGCCGGTCGGGAGACGCGCTCGGCAACTCACCGACGCGGGCGCGCAGGTCGCCCGGCGAACCGCCTTCGGCCGACGGCGGCACGCGATACCCGTCGCTGGTCCGGCGGCCGCAAACGACGATCTCGTCGCGCTCGTCCGCCGAAGCGCAGGACGGCGGCGCGGTCAGCTGCCTCGCCTTGGCCAGCACCTGTTCGGCCGTCACCTGCGCGTGCGCGGGCGCCGCCGCGATCAGCCACAAGGCGACGAATATCGCCCGCTTAAACGCCGCCCGTGCCCCACGCCGGCCCCGCCGCCGCCCGGATCGGCGCACCCGGCGCCATGGTGCGCGGATCGCCGCCTTGATCCGTCGGCCCGGAAGGCACGGCATCGGCAGACCCGCGCTTGGCGCCCACACGGGAACCGCCCGCCCCGGGAAGCAGCGATACGCTGAGCAGGTAGCCCAGGATCGCGCTTCCGCCATAGCCGACAAGCGGCGTCGGGTAGTTCCCCAGCGCCGCCGCCGCGATAACCGCGATCCACACGGCTGCGAAGACCGCGCAAAGGTCCCGCTCGCCGGCTCGTCCGGTGAGCGCGGGCGCCAGCAGCAGCGCCGCGCCGCCGGCAACCGCCAGTCCCGCCAGCGGATGAACGCCGAATGCGTTGTAGAAGACCTGATCGACGAACGGCACGGCGGGCAGCGCGTCGGGGCGCAGCAGCGCGACCGCGAACGCGGCGACCGCGGCCAGCAGGGCGGCCACCGACCGGCGGTCGCGCCGGGCGACGGCGACCGCCGTCAGCCCGGCCGCGAGCACGCCCGCCATCGCGCGATCGGGCTGGATCGCGAGCGCGAGCGCAGCCAGCCCCATGCCGCAAGCCGCCATCGCGCCGCGTTGCCGCATGAACGCGACGGTCAGCAGCGGCACGACCATGAGGCTGGGCTGGAGGACCACGGACCCGACCCGAAGCCAGCGTGTGGCCCCCTCGACGGTGATCCCGAACAGCGCCGAGGCGAGCAGTGCGGCGCCGAGCGCCAGCGTCACCGCTGCGGGCAGGCCGCCCGCCTGCCGCACGTACCGCGCCGTCGCCGCGAACGCCGCCAGGCCGATCGCCAGCGCCGCCAGGTTCATGCCCAGGTACCGCGTCGGCGCGCCGGCCATCGCCATGTAGGCGAGCCCCAGCCCGACCGCACCCGCGGCGCAGACGAGGCCCGTCGATCGGGGGTTGGACCAAGGCCTCGTCATCGTCGATCTCCTGTCCGGAACGGTCGTTCGGCCGCAGCTTAGCAGCAAGCCGTTGCGCCTCAACAAGTGTTTGGAGGCCCGGCGTTCGGCGCCGGCACGGCTAAGCCTTCCGGTCCGACGCGCGGCTATGCGGCGAGCGTTCGGAAGGTGACCGACCAGCGCCGCACCTCGCCCGGCGCGATGCTGTGTTCCCATTCGTACCGCGCCTCCCCGTCGAGCGCGTAGACCGAGCGCGGCGGGAGGGGGAGGGCGGCGCGGTCGAAGCCGCCTCCGGCAGCGGCGGCCTTGCGGCGGCGCAGGCGGAGGGTGGCGGGGCTTTGGAGCGACACGCCGACGACATGGTCGAACACCGGGCGGTCGCGGTGCCAGCCGATGCCCGCGCCGGGATCGTAGCGCGTCACCAGCGCGTGAACGAGCGCGCCCGCGTCCACCCCCGCGAACGCCGCGGCGCGGCGCCGCAGTTCGCCAAGGAAGTCGGGCAGGGGCGTAGTCTGCGCGAAACGCGCGTCGTCGAAGTCGTAGTGCCAGCCGAACGACGCCGTGTGCCGCTTGCCCAGCCAGCCCTGGAAGCGGAACGGCTCCAGCGTCAGCGTGGCGAGCCGCTCCACCAGCGCGCGCTCCTCCGCCGCGTCGATGATGCCGTCTGCGAAGCGAAGCCCCGTCGGCAGGGCGGGCTCCGCTTGCGTTCCGAACAGGTCGTCTTGCTCCGGCATCGCCGTCGTCCCTACGCCGCGCCCCGCTTGGGAGAAACCGCTGTCCTACAGCCCCCCGTTTCGGGCATCCTCCGCTGCGACTCGCGCGTGCGAAACGGGTCGGTTCCCTTTGCCCGAGCCAGGAGGTGCAAAACGGCCCGACACTAGGAACTTCGCGAACTTCGAACGCCTTTCCCTCGTGCGGACGGCAGTTTTACCGCACGCGTTTGACGAAAACCGCGCCGCCTTGCCGCTTTTCCGTGGCGAAATTGGGCAATGTTTCGATCAGATCGCTCAATCGCGCAAAACCGTAGTTGCGCGCGTCGAAGCTCGACCGGTTCCCCGCCAGCTTGCCGACCTCGGCGATGCTCGCCCAACCCTTCTCGTCGCGCTTGGCCGCGCGGAACGCCGCGCCGAGCAGCTTAATCACCTCGTCGTCAACCTTGGCGCGGATGGGCGGCGGCAGGCCTTGCGGGATCGCCGGACCCTCCTCCTCCTCGGCCGGGACCTCCGCCTTGGCGCGCGCGGGCCGCGGCGGGGCAGGCGTCGGCGCATTGGCCGCCTTCTCCGCCTCGCGTAGCGCGCCGACGTCGATGAACCGAGTGCACGCCTGCTTGAAGCTGATCGGCGTCTTGGCCTCGCCGAAGCCGTATACGTCCAGGCCGTCCTGCCGGATGCGGGTGGCCAGCGCCATAAAGTCGCTGTCCGACGACATGATCCCGAACCCGTGGACCCGCCCCCCGTAGAGCAGGTCCATGGCGTCGATGATCATCTTCATGTCGGTCGCCGACTTGCCCTTGGTGACGTCGAACTGCTGCTGCGGCTCCAGCGCGAAGGTGTGCGTGATGTCGACCCAGCCCTTCAGCGCCGGCTTGCTCCAGTTGCCGTACACCCGCCGCACGTTCACCGTGCCGAGCTCCGCGAGCACGGTCAGCACCGGGTCCAGCGTGTCGGGCGACGCGTTGTCGGCGTCGATCAGCAGCGCGACGTTGCGGCTGCGCGATGGCGGGGTTTCGTTCATTCCGCACCGCTAACGGAAGCGGGCGGTCAACGGAAGCCGGCGGGCCCCGGCCGCACGGGGGCTTCGGCGAAGAAGCCGGTGCTCTGGTCGAGTACCTCCAGATTGCCTTCCTTGATCGCGAACCACGCGCCTTGCAGACGAAGGCTGCCGTCCGCCTCGCGGTCGCGCACCCAGGGGAAGGTGCGCAGGTTGGCGAGGCTGATCTTCACCGCCTCGTGCTCCATCGCCGCGAACGCCCGTTCGTCGACGTCGCCGCCATAATCGACGCACACCCGCGTGCGCGCATCGTCGAGCATCGAGATCCAGCGCGCGATGAAGCCGCCTTCGCCGTCCGCCGCGCCGCTGAACTTGCCCGTCAGCGCCGCCGCGCACCCGCCGCAGCCGCCGTGGCCGAGCACCACGATCTGCGAGACCTGAAGCTGGGTGACGGCGAACTCGAGCGCCGCCGACACGCCGTGAAAGCCGCCGGCCGTCTCGAACGGCGGAACCAGCGCGGCGACGTTGCGCACCACGAACATCTCGCCCGGCGAGGCGTCGAAGATGTGGCTGGGATCCACCCGGCTGTCCGAACAGGCGATCACCATCACGCCGGGCTTCTGCCCATCGGCAAGCCGCTCCCACCGCGCGCGCTCGCGCGGCCAACCCTCGGTTCGGAACCGGCCGTATCCGGCGAGCAGCTTGGCGAAATCGGGCATAGAAGGCGGCTCCAGACCGGCAGCCGATAAGCGCGCCGAACGGAGGCTGGCAAGGGCGGCCGGCAATCGCTATCTGCGGGGCATGAACGAAGTCCTGCCGATCCCCGTCCCGCCGCGCACGCGCAAGCCGGACTGGATCCGGGTCAAAGCCCCGGTGGGCTCTGCCTTCGCCGAGACCAAGGCGATAATGCGCCGGCTGAACCTGGTGACCGTCTGCGAAGAGGCGGCCTGCCCCAATATCGGGGAATGCTGGACCAAGAAACACGCCACGGTGATGATCCTGGGCGACACGTGCACACGGGCCTGCGCGTTCTGCAACGTCAAGACGGGCATGCCGCGCGCCGTCGACGCGATGGAGCCCGAGCAGGTCGCGGTCGCCGCCGCCGAACTGGGGCTGGAGCACATCGTGATCACTTCGGTGGACCGCGACGACCTGCCCGACGGCGGAGCGTCGCAGTTCGTCAAGGTCATCCAGGCGCTGCGCCGCAACACGCCGCGCACGACGATCGAAATCCTGACTCCCGACTTCCGCAACAAGGCGCAGTCTGCGGTGGAGAGCATCGTCGTCGCACGGCCCGACGTCTACAACCACAATCTGGAAACCGTACCGCGGCTTTACCCGACAATCCGTCCCGGCGCGCGCTACTACGCCTCGCTGCGGCTGCTGGAGAGCGTCAAGCGGCACGACCCGACGATCTTCACCAAGTCGGGGGTCATGGTCGGTCTCGGCGAGCAGCGGCTCGAGGTGCATCAGGTGATGGACGACATGCGGTCGGCCGACATCGATTTCCTGACCATGGGCCAATATTTGCAGCCGACGCCGCGTCACGCCAAGGTCATCGACTTCGTCGAGCCCGCGACGTTCAACGCTTTTGCGGCGATCGCGCGTGCCAAGGGGTTCCTGCTCGTGGCGGCCAGCCCGCTGACGCGGTCGAGCTATCATGCGGGCGACGACTTCGCGCGGATGAAGGCGGCGCGGGATGCAAAGCTCGGCGCGGGAATATTGGCGGGAGCGGCGGTCTAGCCGCATGCCGCGTCACGTCGAGACGCGCGATCTTCGCTGGACGCCCGAACAGATGTTCGACCTCGTCGCCGACGTCGCGCGCTACCCCGAATTCCTGCCCTGGGTATCCGCGGCGCGGGTGCGGCAGGACGGGCCGGATCAGATCATCGCGGAATTGGTCGTGGGCTTCAGCGGCTTCAAGGAACGCTTTACGTCGCGCGTGCGGACCGAGCGTCCGCACCGCATCGTCATCGACTATGTCGACGGCCCGTTGAAGTTCCTGGACAACGAATGGACGTTCTCAGCCGGGAAGGACGGCGGGTGCGAGCTGCGCTTCGAGGTCGATTTCGCGTTTCGGTCTCGGATATTGGAGGCGGTCGCCAGCCGCGTCTTTCACCGTGCGGTGGCCCGAATGATCGCCGCGTTCGAAGCGCGCGCCGAGAGCCTCTACGGCGCGGGCGCCGGGTCGGGCATCAGCAGCTCGAGGGCGCACAAGGCGGCCTGAAGCCGCACGCCCGCGCGGCCGAGATCGCCGAAGTCCTTGCGATCGGCGACGACACGCGACGGATCGCCGTTGCGTTCGGCGCGCGCGAAGATGACGGTGCCGACGGGCTTGTGCGAAGAACCGCCGCCGGGCCCCGCCACGCCCGTGATCGCCACGGCGACATCGGCGCGGCTGCGCTGCAACGCGCCCTGCGCCATTGCCCAGGCGGTGGCGATCGACACGGCACCGAAGGTTTCCAGCACGTCGCCGCTGACGCCCACGAAGGCGCGCTTGGCCTCGTCGGCATAAGTGATGAAGCCGCCTTCGAAGACGTCCGAACAGCCGGGCACCGCGGTGATCGCCGCGCCGACGAGGCCACCGGTGCAGCTTTCGGCAACAACCAGACGCCGGCCCGCCGCGGCGTTCGCCGCGACGACCTTTTGCGCCATTTCGAACAGCTCGCGCGAGATTTCCTCGCCTTCCCTCATCGCGGGCTCGCCGCCGTGGGGCAGATGCGCAGCGGAGCGTCCGCCGCCGCCGCTCCGTCTCCGCCGAGCGCGATCAGGGCAGCGATGACATCGGAGAAGTTGCCCGAGGGAAGGGGGGCAAGACCGGCGACGAGCCCGTCAACCGCGCCGCAATCTTTTCGATCGAAGTCCTGCAGGACGAGGTCGGATGCGGTGCCTTCCGCGACGTTCATCAGGAACCGGTCGCCGAGGAAACTCGGCAAGCGGCTGCCGTTGAGCTTTTCGATGGCGAGCCGGGCGGCGGGCCAGCTCGGTGCCGCATCCCGCCGGAGCCGCTGCGCTAAGGCGCGTGCCTCGGGAGCCCGCAGGTAGGCATTCGCGGGCAGGCTTCGCTCGCAACGTTTGGCGAGGCCCTCGACCAGACCGGGCAGTACAAAGGTCGCCAGCGCTTTGGCCTCCGGCGGAGTGAGACACGGCCGAGCTTGCGACGGCGCGCGGCGGGGCTCGAAGCCCGGCGACGGAGGCCCCGGCTGCTGCGCTGTGGCGGCGAGCAGGACAAACAGGGGTAGCAGGAGGCTCATGCGTCAATCTCGCAGCGGATGGTCGCTACGGCCTGAGCCGCGATGCCTTCGCCGCGTCCCGTGAAGCCGAGGCGTTCGGTTGTGGTCGCTTTGACGCTGACCTGACCAATGCGAAGGTTCAGGATCGCGGCGATCGCCTGCCGCATCGCGTCGCGGTGCGGGCCGATCTTGGGCGCTTCGCAGATGATCGTGACGTCGACATGGTCGATGACGCCGCCACGCGCCGCGACGAGATCGCGCGCATGTTCCAGGAACAGCCGGCTCGCGGCGCCGCGCCAGCGCGCGTCGGAAGGGGGGAAGTGCGATCCAATGTCGCCATCCGCGATCGCGCCAAGGATCGCGTCGGTCAGCGCGTGCAGCGCCACGTCGGCGTCCGAATGACCCGTCAGCCCGCGCTCGTGCGGGACCGTGATGCCGCCGATGACGAGCGGTCCCGGACCCTCGAACGCGTGCACGTCGAAGCCCATCCCCGTGCGCGAGACCAGCCTGGTCGCCAGGAACCCTTCGGCGCGCGCGAAATCCGACGGGTAGGTCAGCTTGAACGACCGTTCGTCCCCCGCGACGAGCCCGACCGCGACGCCGGCCACGCGGGCGATCGTGGCGTCGTCGGTGGCACCGGGCGCGGCGGCGGCGTGGGCCCGGTGAATCGCGTCGAACCAAAAAGCCTGCGGCGTCTGCACGCGGACCAGTTCGTCACGGAGCACAGTTTCGCCGAGGCGACCAGGCTCCGCACGGGAGATCGTATCGGGTAGAGGGAGCGCGGGCACCGCGCCTTTGAACGTTTGCAGCGCCGCGAGCAGGCGGTCGATCACTTCGGGCGGGCAGAACGGGCGTGCGGCGTCGTGGATGAGGATCAACTCGGGGGCGTCCTCCGCGGCGATCACGTCTAGCCCGCGCCGGACGGACTCCTGCCGCGTCGGGCCGCCGATGATCGGGGCGCCGACGTCCAAACCGTTCAAAGCCTCGTCGAAAGCGCCTTGCTGGCCTTCGCCGATCACCACGCGGACCGCATCCACGCGCGGGTGGGCCAGCAGGCGCTCGACGGCGTGACGGAGCACCGGCTTGCCTGCGACGCGCACAAATTGCTTGGGGCTGCCCAAACCTGCGCGTTCGCCCGAACCGGCGGCGACGATCAGCGCGATTGTGCGGGGGTTCTCGTGCATCGCGCCGCCCTAGCGGAGCGCGAACTTGCCCGCCACTCCCCGGCGATGCTACCCGGCGACGCATGCCCGCCCGTCTCAAACCCATCCAAGTCGGCCCCGTGACGATCCAAAACCCCGTGGTCCTGGCGCCGATGACCGGCGTCACAGACCGGCCGTTTCGCCGCATCGTCAAGCGCTACGGCGCCGGGCTGACGGTGACGGAGATGATCGCTTCTCAGGCGATGATCCGCGAAACGCGCCAGTCGCTGCAGAAGGCGGCGTGGGACCCGATCGAGGATCCGGTTTCGATGCAGCTCGCCGGCTGCGCGCCCAAGGAGATGGCGGAGGCCGCCAAGCTCAACCAAGACCGCGGCGCCGCGATCATCGACATCAACATGGGTTGCCCGGTCAAGAAGGTGGTCAACGGCGACGCGGGATCGGCGCTGATGCGCGACCTGCCGCTCGCCGCCGCGATCGTCGAGGCGACGGTGCGCGCGGTGAACGTGCCCGTGACGCTCAAGATGCGCATGGGCTGGTGCCACGACAGCCTCAACGCCCCCGAGCTCGCGCGTATCGCCGAGGACCTGGGGGTCCGCATGATCACCGTGCATGGCCGAACCCGCAACCAGATGTACAAGGGCGAGGCCGATTGGCGCTTCGTCCGGCGCGTCAAGGACGCGGTGCGCGTGCCGGTGATCGTCAACGGCGACATCTGCTCGCTGGACGATGTCGACGCGGCGCTGGAGCAATCGGGCGCGGACGGCGTCATGATCGGGCGCGGGGCCTACGGGCGGCCCTGGCTGCTGGCGCAGGCGTCGGAATGGCTTGCCCATGGACGCGTGCGGCCGGACCCGTCGATCGACGAACAGTACGCGCTGATCGTCGCGCATTATGACGACATGCTGGAGCATTATGGCGAGGTGACGGGCGTCAATCTCTTCCGGAAGCATGTCGGCTGGTACACCAAGGGGCTGACCGGATCGGCCGAGTTCCGCAACGCAGTCAATCAGGAGCCGAGCTCGGCGCGCGTCCTCGCCATGCTGGCCGACTTCTACGCGCCCTTGCTGCAGCGCGCGGCGGCCTGACGCCGGCGCGCGGCGCGGCGAGGCGTCCTCGCACAAAACTGTGTGCTTTTCGCAACAGGCTTGTGCTAACCTTTTGACGATGGATGCGACGGCAACCGCTCGGCAAGACGCCGCGCCGACTGACGAGCGCCGTTCCCGGGGGATCCTCGGTGGCGGGCGGCTGATGCGGCTGGTCGAGACCGCGACGGTGCTCGCGCTGCTGGGGATGTTGTGGCTGAGCTACGTCGTGCTGACGCGCGAGCAATCGTCCGTGACCTTGCTCTCGCCGCAGACCGTCGCACTTCTGCTCGTCGCTATTCTCGTTCCCGCGATGGCGCTGATGGTGCTCATCGCCCGGCGGCTTGCGCGCGCCCGCGCGGTTCAGTCGGAGATCGGCGGGCGAGGGCGCCTGCACACGCGCCTGGTCGCGCTGTTCTCCATGATCGCGGCGGTGCCCACCGTTCTGGTGGTGATATTCGCGTCGTTGCTCTTCCAGAGTGGCATGCAGTTCTGGTTCTCCGATGACGCGCGCACCGTATTGCGTAACGCGGCCAGCGTTGCGCGCGTTTATCGCGAGGAGAACCTCGTCCGCATTCGACTAGACGTGGAAGCGATGGGGGCGGACATTGTTCGCGCCATCAACGACTTCGGCATCGACAGCCAGGCATTCGACGACGAACTGCTGATCCAAACCAAGGCGATCCGCAATCTGACGGAGGCGGCGGTTATTACCGTCAACCCGGCGGGCGCACTGCAGACTCCCGCGCTGGTCGACCTCGATGCGCGCCCGCTGGAGCGGCGCATGTCGGCGAGCGCGCTGACCAAGCTGCGCGCCGGCGAGACGCTTGTGGCCACGGACGCCGGAGACCGCGTGGAGGCTGTTATCCGGCTCGACCCCGAAGCCGAAGTCTATCTCTACGTCTCGCGGCGGGCCAACCCCGCCGTGCTGGCTTCGATCGAACAATCGAGCAAGGCGGCGCGCGACTACCAGGCGGTTCTGGACCGTTCGCGCGCGCTGCAGTTCCGATTCAACGCCGTGCTGCTGCTGGTGTCCTTGCTGATCGTCGGCTTATCGATCTGGATCGCGCTGGCGCTAGCCGACCGGCTCGTGCGACCGGTTGGGGCCCTCGTCGGGGCCGCGCGCCGGGTGACCGCCGGCGACCTCACGGCGCGTGTTCCCGTTGGCGAGCGGCGGGACGAGGTCGGCACGTTGGGCGACGCGTTCAATCGCATGACGCAGCGTCTGGAGGAGCAGACCGGCGCGCTGGTGAGCGCAAACGCACAGCTCGATACGCGACGGGTGTTCACCGAAGCGGTGCTGGCTGGCGTCACCGCCGGCGTGCTGTCGGTCGACGAGGAAGGCCGCATCCGTCTGATCAACCGGTCGGCCGAGGACCTGCTTAAGGCCGGGGAGGAAAGCCCCGTGGGTCGCAACCTGGGCGACCTTGCGCCTGAACTCGGCGAGTTCGTCGCGGGCGACGCGCGCGAGGCGACGGTGGAGGTCGCGCAGGACGGCCAGCCGCGCACGCTTGCGGTCAAGCGCGTGCGGGTGACGGGGGGCACGGTGCTGACGTTCGACGACATCACGGACCAACTGCTCGACCAGCGCACGGCCGCATGGTCGGACGTCGCGCGCCGCATCGCACATGAGATCAAGAACCCGCTGACGCCCATCCAGCTCGCGGCCGAGCGGCTGCAGCGCCGCTACGGCAAGCAGATCGTGGACGACCCGCAAACGTTCGCGCGGCTGACCAGCACGATCATTCGCCAGGTCGGAGACCTGCGCCGCATGGTGGACGAATTTTCCGGTTTCGCGCGGCTGCCCAAGCCGGTGTTCCGCAGCGAGGCGATCGCCGACATCGCGCGGGAGGCGTTGTTCCTCCACGAGGTGGCGCACCCCGGTATTCGTTTCGCGCTGGACGTGGACGGGCCCGAACCATTCTTGATTTGCGACCGCCGCCAGATCGGCCAGGCGCTGACGAACCTCGTCAAGAACGGCGTCGAAGCGATCGAGGCGCAGCGCAGCAAGGGCGGCCCGCGCGCGGAAGGGGAGGCGATCACCATGCACTTGTCGACCCAGGAACAATCGGTTGTGCTGGAAGTCTGCGATACGGGGGTTGGTCTGCCCATCGAGCGTGCGCGCCTGACCGAGCCCTACGTCACGACGCGCGCGCGGGGCACTGGTCTTGGGCTCGCGATCGTCAAAAAGATCGTCGAGGAGCATGGGGGCGAGATGAGTTTCCACGACCGGCCAGGCGGCGGCAGCCGCGTCCGCCTCTGCTTTGACACGGCGAGGCTGGCGCGGCTCGACGTCGACGACGTCTCCGGCGGCCGGGTGACACAAATGCAGGAAGCGAACTGAAATGGCGTTGGACGTCTTGGTTGTGGACGACGAACGGGACATCCGCGAGCTCGTCGCGGGCGTGCTCGAGGATGAGGGCTATTCCGCGCGCATGGCGGCGGACAGCAGCGGCGCGCTGGAAGCCATGGCCGAGCGGCGCCCGTCGCTCGTCTTGCTCGACGTGTGGCTGGCCGGGTCCAAGCTCGACGGCCTGGAGCTGCTCGCCGAGATCAAACGGCGGGACCCCAGCCTCCCCGTTCTGATGATCTCAGGACACGGCAACCTCGACACGGCCGTGGCGGCGATCCGGCAGGGGGCGGTCGACTTCATCGAAAAGCCCTTTGAGGCGGGCAAGCTGCTCCACCTCGTCGCGCGCGCCACGGAAACCGACCGCCTCAAGCGCGAGAACGCCAGCCTGAAGGCGCAATATGGCGGCGGGGACGAGCTGACGGGGACCTCGGTCGCAATCAACAACGTCCGCGCGACCTTGAAGCGCGTCGCCGCGACGGGCAGCCGGGTGCTGATCAGCGGCCCGGCGGGCGTCGGCAAGGAAGTCGCCGCGCGCATGCTGCACGAATGGAGCCCGCGTGCCGCGGCGCCGTTCACCGTCGTCAGCGCGGCGCGGATGGCGCCCGATCGGGTGGAAGCCGAGCTGTTCGGCACCGAAAGCGACGACGGAGCTGTGCGGCCGGGCCTGCTCGAGCAGGCGCATGGCGGGACGCTGTTCCTGGACGAGATCGCCGACATGCCGCTGCCGACGCAAGGCAAGATCCTGCGCGTGCTGACGGAGCAGAGTTTCCTGCGCGTGGGCGGGCAGCGGCTCGTCAAGGTCGACGTGCGGGTGCTTTCGGCAACCTCTCGCGACCTGGCGGAAGAGATCGCCGGGGAACGCTTTCGCGAGGACCTCTACTACCGGCTCAACGTCGTTCCCGTGCGCATCCCGCCGCTGCTCGAGCGCCGTGAGGACATCCCCCACCTCGTGAAGCACTTCGCGGCGCGCTACGGATCCGACCGGCGCGTCGGAAATCCGGAGGTGTCGGACGACGCAATGGCCGCACTGCAGGCGTTCGACTGGCCGGGCAACGTTCGCCAACTGCGCAACATTGTCGAGCGCACGATCATCCTGGCGCCTGGCGACCGGATCGGGCGCATTGACGTGGACATGCTGCCGTCCGAGATCGTCGGCGGCGGGGAGGGCGGCGGCGCCAGCGGGTCGATGACGATCATGGGCACGCCGCTGCGCGAGGCACGTGAGTCGTTCGAGCGGGAGTATCTGCGCGTGCAGATTCGACGCTTTTCAGGGAACATCTCCCGCACCGCGAGCTTCATCGGCATGGAGCGTTCCGCTCTGCACCGAAAGCTGAAGGCATTGGGGCTGGGCGAGCCGCGCGAGGACGACTGACCTTACACCGGCCCGGTGCGTCCCCATATCAGCAGCTGACGAAATCCCCTGAAGGACACGAGAAATGGCCGATAAGGTCAACAATCTGCAGGATATCTTCCTGAACGCGCTGCGCCGCAACAAGACACCGGTCACCATGTTCCTGGTCAAGGGCGTCAAGCTCCAGGGTATCATCACGTGGTTTGATAATTTTTCCGTGCTGCTGCGGCGCGACGGGCAGGCGCAGTTGATCTACAAGCACGCGATCTCGACGATCATGCCCGGTCACGCGATGTCCGACTTGGCGCTGCCCGCCGCCGAAGCGCGCAAATCGGGCAACCTTCAGGAGGTCTTTCTTTCCGCCGTGCAGCGGGCGGGGGAGCCGGTGACGATGTTCCTGGTCAACGGTGTCATGCTGCAGGGCCGCGTGGTCGCGTTCGATCTGTTCTGCCTGCTGCTCGAGCGGGAAGGGCTGGCGCAGCTGGTCTACAAGCACGCGATCTCGACCGTGCAGCCTGTCAACCCCGTGTCGCTGCAGGACGAGCCCGAGGATGAGCCTGCAGTGGGAGCGAACTCGTGAGCGGGTTCGCGCGCAACGATGCCGACGGCGTGACGCGCGGCGCCCGGGCGTTGGTGATACTTCCGCAACTGCGCGAAGAGCCCGGCCGATCCAGCGAAGCGCGACTGGACGAGGCGGCGGGCCTTGCGGCGGCGATCGGTGTCCAGGTCGTAGAGCGCAAGCTGGTGAGGGTGCGCGAGCCGCGCGCCTCCACGCTTATGGGCAAGGGTCAGGTCGAGGCGATCGCCAACGACGTCGCCGCGCATGAGGCGGAACTGGTCGTCGTGGACGCGCCGATCACGGCGGTTCAGCAGAAGAACCTGGAAGAGGCGCTCAAGGCCAAGGTGATCGATCGCACCGGCCTCATCCTGGAGATCTTCGGGGAGCGTGCCGCCACCGCGGAAGGGCGCATGCAGGTCGAGTTGGCGCATCTGGATTACCAGGCCGGGCGGCTCGTGCGCAGCTGGACCCATCTGGAGCGGCAGCGCGGCGGCTTCGGCTTCCTCGGCGGTCCTGGCGAAACGCAGATCGAGGCCGATCGCCGCCTGATCCGCGACCGCATGGCCAAAATCCGCCGTGAACTCGAACAAACCGCGCGCACCCGCACGCTGCACCGCGCGCGCCGCAAGAAGGCGCCGTGGCCGGTAATTGCGCTGGTGGGCTACACAAACGCAGGCAAGTCGACGCTCTTCAACCGGCTGACCGGCGCGCATGTCATGGCGGAGGACCTGCTGTTCGCGACGCTCGACCCGACGATGCGCGACATGGCGCTGCCCGGCTTCGACAAGGCGATCCTGTCCGACACCGTGGGGTTCGTGTCGAACCTGCCGACCCAATTGGTTGCCGCATTCCGGGCCACGCTGGAAGAGGTAACGGCCGCCGATTTGATCGTCCACGTCCGCGATGTCGCACATCCGGATACCAACGCGCAGATGGCTGATGTAATTGAGGTTCTGAAGAGCATCGGCGCGGCAGGGGAGGAAGCACCACCGTTGGTGGAGGTTTGGAACAAGACCGACCTGCTGGACCAGGACGCCACGGACGCGTTGCGGACGGAGGCGGCGCGGCGTGACGACGTTGCGGTGCTCAGCGCCGAAACGGGGGAGGGTGTCGATGCACTGCTACGACTTCTCACCTCCAAACTGCAGGCGGGCGGCCAAGTGCGTCGCCTGACGGTGCCCACCGGCGCGGGGGCCAAGCTCGCGTGGCTTCATTACAATGGCGAGGTGATCGAGGCGGATGTCGGCGAAACCGAGACCACGGTGACAGTGCGCTTGGCCGATGCGGACCTCGCGCGCTTTCAGTCGCAGTCAGACTGATCGGAGCGCGACCTTGGCACGCTGCCAAAGCTCTTCCTGCTCATCCAGCGACTTGGATGCGAGGCCGGGCTCGGCGGCCTCCATCCAGCGGAACCTGCTCTCGAACTTGCGGGAAGCCTGTCGCAGCGCGTCTTCCGCATCGACGCCGTGCTTTCGCGCCAGGTTGACGGCGGCAAAGAGGAGGTCGCCGACTTCGTCCCGGCGCTCGTCTTCGCTCGCAGCCGCGTCCACCTCCGCGAGTTCCTCCACCACTTTATCGCGGGCGCCCAAGGCGTCGGGCCAGTCGAACCCGATCCGTGCGGCGCGCGCCTGCAACTTTTGCGCGCGCATCAGCGCCGGCGCACCAACGGGGATGCCGGCCAGAGCCGAGCTGTCGGCCAGCGCCGTACGTTCGGCCGCCTTCAGTTCCTCCCAACCCGGCGTTGGCCCGTCACCGAAGATGTGCGGGTGCCGGCGCTCCAGCTTGTCGCAAACACCTGCCAGAACGTCGGCGAGCGTGAACTGTCCGGCTTGCTCAGCGATGGTGGCGTGGAAGACGACCTGAAGTTGCAGGTCGCCGAGTTCGTCTACCAGCGCAGGCAAATCCTGACGCGCGATCGCGTCCGCGACTTCGTAGGCCTCCTCGATCGTATAAGGCGCGATCGTGGCGAAGGTTTGCGCGATGTCCCACTCGCAGCCGGCGACCGGATCGCGCAGACGATGCATGATCGCGACGAGCCGCCGCAATCCGGAGAGAGCGTCACCCGACATTCCTCTGCCATTCTCCAAGTCTGATAATATACATTATGTAAGTTTCTTCCGTTTACGGCTGCAGGATGAGCCAACGCCCTTCCACGGACCACCTAGTGAGCTTCCCAAGGAAGTTCATGCCGACGACGTCGAAGTCCTCGTTCGCCAGGTGCACGGAAAGATCCTCCCGCACGATGGTGCCGACCTCGAAGCGTTCGGCACGGCCGCGGCGGATCTGGATCGTGCCGTTCGCGGTGCCGACTAGCACCGGCAGCCCCGACGGTTCGATGCCGGCGGCGCGCGCCGTCGTCGGCGACAAGGTCGTCACCGTGGCTCCGCTGTCAACCATCAGCCGTACCGGCGCACCGTTGATCCGCGCGTCGACCCAGAAATGCCCGTCACCGGAAATCGGAATGCGCACCACGCTGCCGTCTGCCACCGCGGTGTCGCTGGCGCGGCCGACGAGCACGTCGCTCACGTCGTCCTTGACGCTGACGAGCACGAAGCCGACGGCGAAGATCGCCACCCAGCCGAGGATCATCGCCAGCGTACGCTTGATTGGCAGCCGCCGCACGGCGCCAGCGCTGACCAGCAACACCAGCAGCAGGATGTAGTAGGACGAGCTGGCGATCGTGTCGGCGTTCACAGCACGATCTCCTGCCCGTCATAGGCTGGGCGGACATGCGCGGGCAGCGTCGCGCAAAGCTGCCGGTAGTCCATCGAATGGTCCATGTGCGTCAGCAGCGCCGCCGCGGGCTTCAGTTCTTCGATCCAGGCCAACGCCTCGTCGAGATGGGGGTGCGTCGGGTGCGGAGCGCGGCGCAGCGTGTCGACGATCCAAAGGTCTGCGCCTCGATAAGCAGCCTTCATCTCGTCCGTCATGATATTGAAGTCCGTGGCATAGACGAAACGCCTGCCGTGTTCCTCGAAGACCAGCCCCGCGCTGGTGATCGAGCCGTGCGGCTGATCCACGACGTGAATCTCGCCCCCACCCAACGGGAGCCTGTCCGGCAACGATGCCGCCGCCACGGTTGGCGGATAACCCTGGTTCCCCTCGAAGCTGTAGCCGAATTTCGCGTGAAGAGCGGCCAGTGTCGCCGGGCGTGCGTAGCCGGGGAGCGGCCCACCGCGCTTGTGGAACAGCTGCCGGACATCGTCGATGCCATGGCAGTGATCGGCGTGATCGTGCGTCCAGATGATCGCATCTATCTCGTCGATCTCGGCGGCTAGCAATTGCTCGCGAAGATCGGGTCCGGTGTCGACCAAAATGCGGGCGCCGACGAATTCCACGATGATCGAGACACGAAGCCGCCGGTTGCGCGGCTCCTGCGGGTCGCAGGCGCCCCATTCATTGCCGATACGCGGCACGCCGGACGACGTTCCGCATCCCAGCACGCGAACCTTCAACGCGCCGCCTTCGTGAACAGGCGGTAGAAGTTGTCGGAGGTGGCCCTTGCAAGTTCGGCGATGCT
Organism: Sphingomonadaceae bacterium; assembly: GCA_035644935.1. Classification (GTDB taxonomy): domain Bacteria; phylum Pseudomonadota; class Alphaproteobacteria; order Sphingomonadales; family Sphingomonadaceae; genus CADCVW01. The sequence continues at coordinate 17,932 of DASQNO010000014.1, read as the reverse complement.
CTCCCCCCGCAACCCGGCCAAGCTCGCGGCGGTGTCCGCGACGAACGCGGGTTCGCACGGGCGTCCCCGATGCGGAACGGGGGCGAGGAAGGGCGCGTCGGTCTCGATCAGCAGACGGTCGGCAGGCACCGTGCGCGCGATCCCCTGCAAATCGCGAGCATTGCGGAAAGTTACAATACCCGAGAACGAGATGTAGAAGCCAAGGTCGAGCGCAAGCCGGGCGAACGCCGCGCTGGCCGTGAAGCAATGGATCACACCGGTGAACGCCCCCTCCTCCATCTCCTCGCGCAGGATGGCGGCAGTGTCGTCCTCGGCGTCGCGCGTGTGGACGATGATGGGAAGCCCGCTTGCCCGCGCGGCGGCGATGTGGACGCGGAAGTTGTGGCGCTGCCGCTCACGGTCGGAATGGTCGTAGTGGAAGTCGAGCCCGGTCTCGCCAATGCCGACGATCCGCGGGTGCCCGGAGCGGTCGAGCAGCATGTCGGCGGTTACGTCGGCGTGCGCATCGGCGTCGTGCGGGTGGACGCCGATGGTTGCCCAAACGTCCGGGAACCTTTCCGCGGTCGCGGCGATCGCATCCCATTCGCCGGCTCTGGTTGCGATGTTGAGAACGGCGCACACGCCCGCGGCGCGGGCACGCTCCATGACGGCGTTCTGGTCCTTGGCCAGGCCCGGGTAGTTCAGGTGGCAGTGGCTGTCGACGAACATGCTACGCTTCCGGCGGGTCCAACCGCGGGAAGATGGGAACGGGCGCGGCCAAGCGGAAGTCGGACCCGGCCAGCGTCTCGTACCAGCCAGCTCCCCCGGAGCCCTTCGCCCCCATCGCGGTCAGTAGCGTATCGGTGGCGCGGGGCACGACGGGCGCGACCGTGGCGGCCAAATCGCGGATCGCGCGGAACAGCGTGCCGAGCACGGCGGCCATGCGATCGGGGTCGGTTTTGCGCAGCGCCCAGGGCGCTTCGGTGTCGACGAACTGGTTGCAGGCGAAGACGGCGGTCATCCAGGATTCGAGAGCGTGCGAGAAGTGATAGCTGTCCATCTCAGTGTTGACGCGCTGGCAGGCGGTGGCGACGAGGTCGAGGATGGCTTGGCCTTCGGAATGTGGAGGCCGGATGGGAAGGATGCCGCCCAAGTTCTTGTGAATCATGGACAAGGTGCGCTGCACCAGGTTGCCGAAGCTGTTGGCGAGCTCGGCGTTGCAGCGCGCCACGATGGCGTCGTCGCTGTAGCTGCCGTCCTGACCGAAGCTGACCTCCCGCAGTAGGAAATAACGAAGATTATCGACACCGTAGCGGTCCGCGAGGTCGAGCGGGTCGACGACGTTGCCGCGGCTCTTGGACATCTTCTCGCCGCGCTGAAGCAGAAAACCGTGGCCATAAACGCATTTCGGCAGCGCCAAACCGGCGGAAAGCAGGAACGCGGGCCAGTAAACGGCGTGAAATCGCACGATATCCTTGCCGATCAGGTGCAGATCGGCGGGCCAGAACCGCGCCATGCGTTCCACATCGTCGGGATAGCCGGCGCCGGTGAGGTAATTGGTCAGCGCATCGACCCAGACGTACATGACGTGCGCGTCCGACCCGGGTACGCGGACGCCCCAGTCGAAGCTGGTGCGCGAGATCGACAGGTCCGACAGGCCGCCGCGGATGAAGCCCAGCACTTCGTTGCGGCGCGCCTCCGGACGGATGAAGTCGGGATTGGCCTCGATGTGCTCCAAGAGCGGCTGCGCGTAGGCGGACAGGCGGAAGAACCAGCTTTCCTCCACCGTCCACTCGACGGCAGTGCCCTGCGGTGACAGGCGCGCGTTCCCTTCCCCCGTCAGTTCCTTTTCATCGTAGAAGGCCTCGTCGCGGACCGAGTACCAGCCTTCGTAGCGCCCGAGATAGATGTCGCCGCGCGCCGCCATGGCGTCCCAGATCGCCTCGCTGGCACGGTGATGCGCGGGTTCGGTGGTGCGGATGAAGCGATCGTAGCTGACGTCCAGCCGGTCGGCCATGTCGCGGAACAGCGCGGACATCTCGTCCGCAAGCGCCTGCGGTTCGACGCCGCGGTCGCGCGCGGCCTGCGACATCTTGAGCCCGTGTTCGTCGGTGCCCGTCTGAAAAAAGACGTCGAAGCCCTGCGCCCGCTTGTGCCGGGCGATGACGTCGGCGGCGATCGCTTCGTAGGCGTGGCCGATGTGCGGCGGGCCGTTGGGGTAGCTGATCGCCGTTGAGATGTAGAAGGATTCAGCCACGCGCATGTCCTCGTCCGGCGGGAATGGGGGCAAGCGCGGCGACGTAGCCCGCGAGTTCGAACGTCACGGCCGCCGGGTCCAGCGACAGCGGCACCGCGCTGCCGGCGAGATCGCGCGCCTTTTCCCAGATGCGGATCGCCTCGCCCAGCGGCACGCCGGTACGCGAGCGGGCGACGCCCGCGATATGCCGGGGCACGCGGCCGAGAAAGAGTTCGTATCGGGGCTGCGCCGCCTTGAGCGCCAGCTTGGACGCTAGGGCGCTGCGCACCTGGTTGGTAGGGTCCCCGTGCGTCGACAGCCGCGCGAGGTCGTCGTCGATCGCCGCCAGACCCAAACCCCGTCGGTCAAGCGCGACGCCGGGCGACCCCTCCCCCGCCGCGACCATTTCGGCGATCTCGCCGTCATTGGCGTCCGGCGCGGCGGCGCGCAGGGCGTGTTCCATGTCACCGTCGTTCAGGCTGTCGAGTCGGACGGACAGGCAACGCGACCGGATCGTCGGCAGCAGCGTCGCGGGCGCGTGGCTGACGAGGAGGAACAGGCAATTGGCAGGCGGCTCCTCCAGGTTCTTGAGAAGGGCGTTCGCGGCGGGCCGTTCGAGGTCGTCGATCGAATCGATGATCGCGACGCGCCAAGGCGACAGGAATGGCGTCGAGCCGAACAGTGCTTGCAGGCCGCGCACCTGTTCCACCGTGACGCTGCGCGCCAGATCGCCCGTCGGCTTTTCCAGCCGTTCGAGCTGCCGGAAATCGGGATGGCTGCCGGCGTCCAGCAGCGAGGCGACAGGGTGACCGTCGGGCACGTCCAGCGTGCCCGGAGCAATTGGTGGGCCCGCGGCGCCAGCGAGCAGGCGGCGCGCGGCCAATCGCGCGAACGCGGCCTTGCCGACGCCACGCGGGCCGGTAAGCAGCCAGGCGTGGTGCAGTCGTCCCGTCGCAAGGCTGCCCAGAAAATCGCGAACCACACGATCATGCCCGTAGAGGCTGCTCACAGCAGGTCTTCCACCGCGCGGGAAACGCGAACGGCGACATCCTGTTCTGGCGCGGACGCATCGATCAGGCGGAAGCGGTCGGGTTCGGCGTTCGCCAGCGCGCGAAAGCCGTTTTCCACCCGCAGGTGGAAGCCCGCGTCACGTGCGGCGAAGCGGTCGCGCGGACCCCCGTCCCGGCTTTCGCAGCGCCGCGCGCACTCGTCCGGGTCGGCGAGCAGCAGCAGGGTGCGATGCGGGTAGAGCCCCTCGCTGCCGAACGCATGCAGCGCTCGCAGGTCGGCCAATCCCATGCCGCTGGCGGCGCCCTGATAGGCCAGCGAACTGTCGATAAAGCGGTCGCAGACGACCCACTGGCCGCGTGCGAGCGCCGGGCGGATGATGCGTTCGACGTGGTCGGACCGGGCGGCCGCGAACAGCAGCGCCTCGGCCCGCGCGTTCCAGCGGGACGCGGCGCCGCCCAGCAGCAGCGCGCGGATCGCCTCCGCGCCGTCGCTGCCGCCCGGCTCGCGCGTTTCCACGACGTGAAGCCCGCGGCGGCGAAGCGCATCGGTCAGCCGCGCCGACTGGGTCGACTTGCCAACCCCTTCCCCCCCTTCGAGCGTGATGAAGCGTGGAAGGGGCAAAAATTGGCTTTCAAACGGGACGGTTCGGGATAGCGCCATTCACCTAAAGGGCGGCGGGAAGAGTTGCCAGCCCTGCTCGGTGCCGGTTCGGCGGGGGGTGGTGCGGTCAGGGTCTGGACCTGCCAAGGCGGGAGCATGTGCAGTTAGAATTGAAAGGATGTTGCAGCGCCGCGTTCTTGCGCTGCAAAACCCCTCCACCATCGCATTCCGCGATGGTCCCCCTCCCCGGCAAAGACCGGGGAGGACCGCCGAGCTTACGCGAAGAGCGAGGTGAGGCCGGTCCAGAGCCGGCCGAAGAAACCGGCTTCGCCAACGGCGGTCCCGGCGACCAGCGGCATGCGCTGGGGGGGCATGTCCGAGGTGGAAACGACGAGATCGGCGATGTGCTGCCCTGCGGCGATCGGCGCCTTGACGGGGCCCTGGTAGACGACCTTGACCGTGACGTCCGATCCGAGCCCCGAGGGGATCGTCACGGCCATGTCGCGCGGAGCGACGAGGCCGACCGTGCTTTCGTCGCCCAGCTGCACCTGCGCCTCCGCGACGCGGCGGCCCTTGGCGAACAAGGGCTTGGATTGCCAGGCGCGGAAACCCCAGTTCATGAAGTTGGTGGACTCGCTGATCCGTTCGTTGAAACCGGACAGCCCCGCGAGCACCATGACGAGCCGGCGGCCATTCTGTTCGGCCGAGCCGGTGAAGCCGTAGCCCGCCTCTTCGGTGTGACCGGTCTTCAGCCCGTCGGCGCCTGCGATCTTGCCCAGGATCGGGTTGCGGTTGCCCTGCACGATCGGCTTGCCGCCGCCCATTGTCTGGCCCCAGGCGAACGAGGTCTGCGCGTAAAATTTCTTGTAGAGTCCGGGGTGGCGGCCGATCGTGGCTTCCGCCAGCGTCGTCAGGTCGCGTGCGGTGGTGAAGGTGCGGCCCTCGTCCGGCCAGCCGTTGGAATTGCCGAAGCGGCTGTTAGCCATGCCAAGATCGCGGGCATGTTTGTTCATCAGGTTGACGAATGCTTCCTCGGTGCCCGAGATCGCCTCGGCCAGCACGACGCAGGCGTCGTTGCCCGACAAGGTGACGATGCCGTGCAGCAGGTTTTCGACGCTGACCTGCTGGTTCGGCGACAGGAACATCGTCGATCCCGCGGCGGGGCCATGCCAGCGGCGCCAGGTCTCCGGGTTAACGGTCACCATCTGGTTCAGCTTGAGCTCGCCCTTGTCGATGAGGTCGAACGCCACGTGCGTGGTCATCATCTTGGCCATCGACGCCGGCGGGATGCGGCGGTCGGCGTCGCGCGCGAACAGCACCGCGCCCGAGGACATGTCCTTCAGATACGCGACCGGCGCTGGGGTGGTGAAGGTCGGCGCCGCGGCCTGGACGGGGAATGCCAGGGCGGTAGCGAGGAGCGCGAAGGCTGCGGGCTTCATGATGAGGTAAGGTCTCCGGAATGCGTCGAAGGGTCGGTTATTCACGCCCTTGTACCCCGGCGTAGGCCGGGGTCCAGTCGTACAGGTGGTGTTGCTAGGCTCCGGCCTACGGGGTCCCCGCAAAGTACTACTTTGCGGCGTGTGCCTACGCCGGATCACGTCGTTTAGCGCGCGATCTCGTCGGCCAGGAGGCCGACGGACAGCGCGTAGAAGTTGGAGCAGTTGTAATCCAGGATCGCCCGGTAGTTCGTGGTCAGCAGGAATGCGCGGGCGTTGGAACCGTCGGGTTCGAGCAGCGACGCCAGTTCGGTGTCGGGAAGATAGCCGCCCCCCGTGGGCACGACGCCCAGCGCGCGCCATTCGCGCATCGTCAGCCAGCGGCTGTGCCGGTCGTGGACGCGCGGGCAGCGTGGCGAATTCGTGGCGTTGCCGACGGCGGCGCGGTTGAGCGTGGCGGGCACGGCGACGCGGATGCCCCACGGCACGCGCGGCTTCCAGCCGGCGTTGTTCAGGTAATTGCCGATGGAGGCGAGCGCGTCCGCCTGGCTGCGCCAGATGTCCGAGCGCCCGTCGCCGTCGCCGTCGACGCCCAGCCGCAGAAACATCGATGGCAGGAACTGCGGATAGCCGGTCGCACCCGCCCAACTGCCCTTGAGCTGCGAACGCGGGTAGCCGCGGTCCATCAGCCGCAGCGTCGCGATGAATTCGTCGGCGAACAATTGCCGCCGGCGACCTTCATAGGCCAGCGTCGCCAACGAATTGGCGAGGTCGAAGTCGCCGGTCACCGCGCCGTAGCTCGTTTCATGGCCGTATATCGCCATGATCACCGAGGGCGTGACACCATAGCGCCGCTCGACATCGGCAAGGCCCGCGCGCAGTCCCTGATAGCGCGTGCGGCCGCGGGCGATGAGTTCCGGGTTGACGTGCCGCCGCTCGTACGGGGCGAATGCGGGAATGGCGTTGGGGTTGCTCGATCCGCCCGGCTGCGCGCGGTCGAGTTCGATGACCCGCTGGCTGAGCGTCAGCGTCGGAAAAACGGCGGCGATCGTGCGCCCGGAGATGCCCGCGCGTTCGGCCTGGCCGCGCAACGTCTGGAGATAGGTCTGGAAGCCACTTTCCGTCGGCGCTGCGATCTGCGCGCAGGCGGGGACCGCCGTCACGGCGGCGGAGGCGGCCAACAGAGCCAACCCGAGCAATATTCGACGCATACCGGTCCTTCAAATCTTCCGAACGGGGCGAGTCATGGCACAAGCCGTCCGCACCCGTGAACCCGAAACCGTCGCTCGGGTTGCACGGCAGGCCGCGCGCGCCCTATTGCTGCGCGCATAGGAGAGTTGGCCGAGTGGTTTAAGGCAGCGGTCTTGAAAACCGCCGTGGGTGCAAGCTCACCGTGGGTTCGAATCCCACACTCTCCGCCATTCTGCCTCGCGCCCGCGCGCTTCGCAGGATCGGTCCTTCTTGGTAGGACCTTTGAACACGCAAGAGGATCTCACATGCTGCAGCAGCGCATCACCGCCTTCGACTGGACGGACCCGTTCGGGATCGACGAACAGCTGACCGACGACGAACGCATGGTTCGCGACACAGCCGAAGGATATGCGCAGGAACGGCTGCTGCCGCGGGTGACGCGCGCCTATCTGGACGAGACGTTCGATCGCGCGATCATGCACGAGATGGGCGCGCTGGGCCTGCTGGGCGCGACGATCCCGGCCGAATATGGGGGCGCGGGGCTGGATTACGTCAGCTACGGCCTGATCGCGCGGGCGGTGGAGCGGGTGGACTCGGGGTACCGGTCGGCGATGTCGGTGCAGTCCAGCCTGGTCATGTTCCCGATCTACGAATTCGGGTCGGAGGAGCAGCGGCGCAAGTATCTGCCGGGGCTGGCGTCGGGCGAACTGGTCGGCTGCTTCGGCCTGACCGAGCCGGGCGCCGGGTCCGACCCGGGGTCGATGACGACGCGCGCGGCCAAGACCGATGCCGGATATCGGATCACCGGCGCCAAGACGTGGATCACCAACTCGCCCCTCGCCGACGTGTTCGTCGTGTGGGCGAAGTCGGACGCGCATGACGGCGCGATCCGCGGGTTCATCCTGGAACGCGGCATGCCGGGCCTGACCGCGCCCAAGATCGAGCAGAAACTGTCGCTGCGCGCATCCACCACCGGCGAAATCGTCATGGTTGACGTGGAGGTCGGCGAGGACGCGCTGCTGCCCAATGTCAGCGGGCTCAAGGGCCCCTTTTCCTGCCTCAACCGGGCGCGTTACGGCATTTCGTGGGGCGTCATGGGCGCCGCCGAGGCGTGCCTGCACGCGGCGCGCGGCTACACGATGGACCGCAAGCAGTTCGGGCGGCCGCTGGCGGCGACGCAGCTGGTGCAGCTCAAGCTCGCCGACATGGTGACGGAGATCACGCTGGGGCTGGCGGCGTCCTTGCGCGTCGGGCGGCGGCTGAACGAGGGCGTGCTGATCCCGGAGACGATCAGCCTGATCAAGCGTAACAATTGCGGCAAGGCGCTGGCCATCGCACGCGTCGCCCGCGACATGCACGGCGGCAACGGCATAAGCGCGGAATACCACGTGATCCGCCACCTGCTGAACCTGGAAACGGTGAACACGTACGAAGGTACGCACGACGTCCACGCGCTGATCATGGGGCGCGCGATCACCGGGCTGAGCGCGTTCTAGGAAGGCCCTCCCCCGCAACGTTGCGGGGGAGGATTTTCGCTCACTTCTTGCCGAGCGTCAGGCCGCCGAAGCGCTTGTTGAAGCGCGCGACCTGGCCGCCGCTGTCGAGCATCTTGCCCGTGCCGCCGGTCCAGGCCGGGTGCGCGGTGGGATCAATGTCCAGCGTCAGCGTGTCGCCCTCTTTCCCCCAGGTCGAACGCGTCTGATACGACGTGCCGTCCGTCATCTGAACGGTGATCGTGTGATAGTCGGGGTGGATGCCGGATTTCATGTTGGGTTCTTTCTGCTGTGTGGCTGGTTCCGACCAGCCTGAAGCGTCGGCGCGCATTAGCCGCCCTCCCCGCGCTTGACAACATGCGGTACGCGGTTCCAACGCCGCCGAGGACAAAGGTGCCCTTCGCGAGGAGGGTGAAAAGGGAAGCCGGTGGAACGCCGGCGCTGTGCCCGCAACTGTAAACGGCGAGCCTGCCACCCGCAAAGGGTGACCGGGCGATCGGGTGTTTTCACGAAAGCCAAGGCTTTTGAGGGACGTCCGGGAGCCGCAAGCCAGGAGACCTGCCTTCGTCGTCGTCCGCACACCGGCCGGGTCCAGCCGTGCGTGCGTGGGTTCGGCTGCGTCGGGTTCTCCCGTGCGACCAGGTCCATCCGTGACGGCACCATGATGTCGTTACCGGAAAAGGACCTTCTTCAATGCTTGCCCATCTAATTCTCGCGCTCGGCACGGCTGCCGAGCCCGGGGCCGTGGCCGTTACCCCGGACGGACCGGAAATCGTCGTCACCGCCTCGCTCGCACCCGTCGCGCGGCCGGTCTCGCCCGCCACCATGACCACGATCGATGCCGAGCGGATCGACGCGCTCGGCGAACCACTGGCGCTCGACCTGCTGCGGCTCGTGCCTTCCGTGTCCGTCGCGTCTTCGGGACCGCCGGGCAGCCAGGCGCAGCTGCGCATCCGGGGCGCGGAGGCCAACCATACGCTGCTGCTGATCGACGGCATCCGCTTCAACGACCCGGCGGCGGGCAACGAGGCGCGCTTCGAACTGCTAAGCAACGATGGGATCGGCCGGATCGAGGTCGTGCGCGGGCCGCAGTCCGCACTGTACGGGGCGGAGGCGATCGGCGGCGTTGTCGCGCTACAAACAGGACAGGCGCGCACGGGAACGAGCGCTTCGGCGACGGCGGAGGCCGGCGGCAAGGGCTACCGGCATTTGTCCGCTGCGGCCGGTCACGACGCCGAGCGCGCGGCCTTGGGCTTCTACGGCGGGTACCAGGAGAGCGAGGGCATCGACAGCTTCGCCGGAGGCGGTCCGGGCGGCGAGCGAGACGGCTTTTCGAACCTGACGTTCGGCGGCTCGGCGCGGGCCGGTCGCCCGGACGCCTTCTCGGTCGCCGCCGCAGCGCGCTTCACCGAGGCACTGAGCGCGTTCGACGGCTTCGACCCGCAAACCTTTGCGCGCGCCGACACGCTGGACTCAACGCGCAACCGCATCGGCGCGGGCCGCGTATCGGCGCGATACGGCGATCCGGCGGCCAGCGGCTTTCATGCCGAAGTGGGCGGATCGCTGCTGGGATCGACCAACCGCAACCGCCTCGCCGGCGATCCGCTCAACCGGACGGACGGGCGGCGCACAACCGTCGATGCGCTGGCCTCGGTCGGCCTGACGACGGGCGCGATCGAACACAGACTGATCGTCGCGGGCGACTACGAGCACGAACGGTTCGTCGCCGGCGACCAGCAGTTCGGGGGCGCCACTAATCAGCGCCGGACGCGCGATCGCGGTGCGGTCGTCGCCGAACTGCGCTCGGCGCTGGGTGACCGCATCACGACCGATATCGCCGTGCGGCATGACAGTTTCGAGGGATTCCGAGACGCGACCACGCTTCGCGCGGCGGTGGTGGGGCGCTTGGCTGGGCCCCTGTCGGCGCTGCTCAGCTACGGCGAGGGCATCGCACGGCCGACGTTTTTCGATCTCTTCGGCTTCTTTCCGGGCAGTTTTGCCGGAAATCCCGCGATCCGGCCTGAACGGTCGCGCGGCGGCGAGATCGGGTTGCGGTACGACGGGCCACGTTTCGAAGCGGGCTTGACCGCCTACAGCCAGCGGCTGCGCGACGAGATCGTCGGCGTGTTCGACCCGGCGACGTTCATCTCCAGCACCGCCAACGCGACGGGCAAGAGCCGCCGGCGCGGACTGGAGATCGAGGCGACGTGGCGCCCCTCCTCTGCGCTAAGCTTGTCGGGCAATTATTCGCTCGTCGATGGGGACGAGCGCACCGTCGCGGGCGCCGCCCCGGTCAAGGAAGTGCGGCGGCCGCGGCACAGTGCCAACGTGGTCGCCGACGCGCGGCTGGGCGCGCTGACCGCGGGCGTTTCGCTGGCCTATGTGGGCGCGCGGACCGACACCGACTTCGGCAGTTTTCCGGCGCGTACGGTGCGGTTGGACGATTACCTGCTCGGTGGGGCGCGGCTCGCATACCGGATCGCGCCGCAGCTTGAGCTGTTCGGGCGCGTGTCCAACCTGTTCGACGCGGACTACCAGGATGTTGTCGGCTACGCGACGCAAGGGAGGACCGTGCATGGCGGCGTTCGCGTTCGCTTCGGCGATTAGCCTGCTCGCCGCCGCGCCGGGTGCGACGGGCGGCGTCGTGTCGCTGAACCTGTGCACGGACGAGCTGGTGCTGCTCGTCGCGCGTCCGGACCAGGTGCGCGGCGTCAGCTATTTGTCGCACCTGCCCGAAGAATTGGCCCTGTGGCGGCAGGCGCGCCGCTACCCGGCCAATGACGGCTCGATGCTGGCTGCGGCGGCGCGGCGACCCGCCCTGGTGGTGACGATGGGCAGCGCCGGGCGGGATCAGGCGCGGCTCGCCGCGGCGGTCGGCGCGCGCCTGCTGGTGCTCCCCTACCCCGCCAGCCTGGCGGACATCGCGGCTTCGGTTCGCAGGGTCGGGCGGGCCACAGGCAATGTCGGGCGGGCGGAGGCGATCGTCGCCTCTATGCGATCCGCGGTCAGGAACGCGCCTGGCGGCGCCGTGGACGCGATGTGGCTCGACGGTGCGGGGCGGACGCTCTCGCCGTCGAGTCTGGGCGCGGCGTGGCTGCGGCTGGCGGGGCTCGCGCAGCGCTCGGTGGCGGGCGATCAGGTCACGCTGGAAGCGATGCTGACGCGGCCTCCGACCGTGGTCGTGCAAAGCCGTTACCGCGCCGGGCAGATGTCCTCCGCGACGGGGTGGCTTCGGCACCCGGCGGCGCGGCGGGTCGCGCGCGCTCGCACGCTGCCCACCGACGGGCGGCGGTGGACGTGCGCGGGGCCGACGCTGCTGCCCGAGATTCTGCGCCTGCGGCGGGCGCTGGCGCGGTGACGCGGGGGGCGGCGCTTGCGGCGGTCGGCGCCCTTGCGCTGCTGTTCGCGCTGTCGCTGCTGCTCCCCGCGGGCGATCTGCTCGCGCTAGCGCGGACGGATGCGCCGCTCGCCGCGACGATTCTTTTCGAATTGCGGCTGCCGCGCGCCGCGCTGGCGCTGATCTACGGCGCCACGCTGGGCGCCAGCGGGGCGGCGGTGCAGGCGCTGTTCGCCAACCCGCTGGCGTCCCCCGACATCACGGGGACGTCGAGCGGCGCCGCGCTGGGCGCGGTGGTCGCCGCCTATCTGCTGGGCGCGACGGGGCCGTTCGGTTTCACCGTCGGCGGCACCGTCGGCGCGGGCGCGGCCTTGGCGCTTCTCCTGGCGCTCGCCGGCCCGCGCGCGGAGGCGGCGACGCTGCTACTGGCCGGTGTCGCGATCAGCGCGCTGGCGGGCGCCGCGACCGCGCTGGCTTTGGCGCTCGCCCCCTCCCCCTTCGCCTTCTACGACGCGTTCCAGTGGCTGATGGGCTCCTTCGTCGACCGCAGCCTGCCGCAGCTGGCGGTGGCCGCATGCGGCGCGGGCGTCGCGCTGGCGCTGCTGGCGACGCAGGTCGCGCGGCTCGACCGGCTGGCGCTCGGCGAGGAGGTGGCGCAGTCCATCGGCGACGATCCCGCGCGCACCCGCGCGGTGGTGATCGCGGCGACCGCGCTGGGCGTCGGCGCGTGCGTGGCGGTGTGCGGCGCGGTGGGGTTCGTCGGGCTCGTCGCCCCGGTGATCGCCAGGGCGTGGACCGGCCAACATCCGGGAAGGGCCGTGTGGCCGGCGGCGGCGCTGGGCGCGGCGCTGATGCTGGGCGCCGACCTCCTGGTTCGGCTAGCCCCCCTCGGCCGCGCGCTGCCCGTCGGCGTGGTGACGGCGCTGATCGGCGCTCCCTTGTTCGTGCGGCTGGTGGTGAAATCGCGTGGGCGAGTGGCGTTGTGAGAAAGCCTGGGCTGCAGGCGCGCGGCGTCGCGCTCGGGCGAAGGCTCGCCGCTACGGACCTCGACTTGGCGGCAGGTAGCTTGACCGTTCTGGTGGGGCCCAACGGAGCGGGCAAGACCAGCCTGCTCCATGCGCTGGCGCGTATCGGCGGTCCCGCCGGCGAGGTTCGCGTCGAGGGGCGATCGATCGACGACATCTCGCCCGCTGCGCGCCCGAAATCGCTTGGCTACGTTCCCGCCGCGCGCGAACTCGCTTGGCCGCTTAGCGTTCGCGATTTCGTCCGGCTCACGGCAACCAAGGGCGACGCGGCGGAAGTCCTTTCGGGGTTGAAGCTGGATCGGCTGGCTGATCGGCGCGTCGACACTCTGTCCACCGGCGAGCGCACCCGCGTTCTGCTCGCTCGTGCGCTGCTGCCGGCCCCCGCGGTGCTGCTGCTGGACGAGCCGTTCGCCAACCTCGACCCGCTCTGGCAGCTGCGTCTGGTAGAGCGGCTGCAAGACGAAGCGAAAGGCGGCATGACGGTTTTGGTTTCGGTGCACGACTTCGATCTGGCTGTGCGCTTGGCTCGCCGGATGCTGGTAATGGACGAAGGCCGACTGGTCGCCGACGGCAGGCCTGATGCGCTATTTGCTAACGGTACGATCGAAAATGTCTTCGGTGTCGCGCGTGCCGATAGAGGCGGCTGGACGGAGGCGCGTTAAGCCGCTGGCGCGTCCGCGATCATGGCGGTGAAGCTGGCCTCGGCCGCCAGCTTGCCTTCGACTAGCGCGCGTCCGGCGAACCGGCAGACCTTGGACCGCATCTGCAGGACCTCGACCTCGAGCCGAAGAAGGCAACCGGGCTCCACGGGAGTGCGGAACTTGGCCTGTTCGATCGCCATGAAGTAAACGAGCTTGCCGCTGCCTTCGAGGCCGAGCGATTGCACGGCGAGCACGCCCGCTGCTTGGGCCAGTGCCTCCACGATCAGCACGCCCGGCATGATCGGGCGGCCGGGGAAATGACCATTGAAGAAATCTTCGTTGACCGATACCGCCTTGATGCCGACGATGGATTTGGCGGGATCGATGCTCTCGATCCGGTCGACCAGCAGCATCGGGTAGCGGTGCGGGATCGCCGCCATGACCCGCCGAACGTCGAGCGTGGTCATAGCGACGTCCGTCATTAGCTTAGCGACCCTGCGGACGCGCAGCCTGCGGCGCGGCGGGCAGCGGCGTTACACTGACGCTGGGCAGCTGCTGGTTGAGTTGGGCCAGGACGTCGTTGGTGATGTCCAGCGTCGGCGCGGCGAAGAGAACGGCGCCACGGTCAACGGTGACCGACGCGCCGCGAGCCGCCGAAACCGTGTTGATGATCGGGATCAGCCGCTCGCTAATCTGCCGGCTGACATTTGCCTGGATCGAACGGAAGTTCTGCTCCCCGCGCTCGATCTCCTGCGCCGCGTTGCGCTGCTGCGCCTGAAAGGCGGTGATCCGGCCCTGCAGGGCGGCGTCCGGCTGCTTCCCGTTCAAAGCGTTCACTGCCGTCTGAATTGGCTGACCCGAGGTTTGCAGTTGCGTTTGCAGCGTCTGGGCGCGCGTGCGAAGCGTGGTGCCCTGCGTCTGAAGCTGCGTTTGCGCGGCGCGGCACGCGGTGCATTCGCGCGAGATGCGGTCGGTGTCGACCACGGCCACGGCGGTGGGGCTGAGCCGCTGCGCCGACGCGGGCGCGGCGAGAAGGGCTACGGAGATGGCCGATGCGGCGAGTAGTGACTTCATGAGAAAGATCCTGTGCTTGTGAATAGGGAGACGCGGGAACGGGTTAAAACGCCGTTCCTACATTGAAATTGAACAGCTTCGTATCGTCGCCCTTCTGCTTGATCAGCGCCCGCGCGAGGTCGATGCGGAAGGGACCGAACGGCGAGTTCCAGTTGACACCAACGCCGATCGACACGCGGGGCTTCGGGCTGTCCCCGACGTACCGTTCGGTAAAGCGGTCGCGAACCGCGCCGGGGGTTGTGCCCTCGGGACAGGTGCCGTTGCCGGGAACCGTCGTGCCAGGCGCGGTCGGCTGACCCGGCACCGCAACGGGCAAGCAGTCACGAAACCCGGGGAAGTCCGTTAAGCCGCCATTGGCGACGGTAAGGTCGCGTAGGCCGAACAGCGACCCGACGTCGATGAAAGCCGAAGGGCGCAAGCCGAGATCGCGGGCACCAGCGCCCAGGGGAACCTCGATCTCCGCACGTGCCATGTAGTAGGCACGGCCGCCAACTGCGTCGTCCTGGATTCGGTCCCGCTCCATGATCACCGTGCCGTCCGGTGCGATCGGCAGCCGCTGCACGCGAGGCCCGATTCCTCGGATGTCGAATCCGCGAAGCTGCGGCCCGAAGAAGCGATCGGTAAGGCGAACGGCATCCTGGCTGGGCGTGCGGCTCTTCTGAAGGGGATGGATGTAACCCCCTTCGGCGTGCGCGGAGAAGATGAAGCCCGAGTTGAACAGGTTGAAGTACTTCGTCCCGTCTAGGCGCGTGCGGATATACTTCACGTCGCCGCCAAGGCCCGCGAAGTCCTGCGTCAGGACGATCCGCTGGCCCGCCGACGGACGCTGCGCGCTGTTGAGATTGCTGAAGAGTAGCGAATAGCCGGCTGCGGAGGTTGTCCGCTTGCCAATCGCGTCGCACAGAAAGCGGCCTGCACGCAGGGGATCGCAGACGCCGTCGGTGAAGAACGTATTACGGTCCAGAGACACGTCGTCGAAGTTCAGGTTGTACCGCAGCGCGCCCAAGATGTACTCGGTGACGGGCACCGTGACGGTCAAGCCGCCGCCCGTCGTCACCTGTTCGTACGTCGTGTTGCGTTCGTTGTTGAGGATGTTGAAGCTCGACAGGTCGCGCCGGTAAACCTCGCCGCCAAGGCCGATGTTGCGGTCGAACAGATAGGGTTCGGTGAAGCCGAGCTCGAGCGACTTGGAGTAGGTCGAATAGTTGGCCGATGCACGGACGGTCTGGCCCTTGCCGCGGAAATTGCGCTGCGCGATCGACAGGTTGAGAATGAAATTCTCAAGGCTCGAGAAGCCCGCCGACAGCTGCAGCTCGCCGGTCGCGCGCTCCTCGACATCGACGCCCAAGATGATGCGGTCGGGTGCCGACCCGGGGCGCTGCTCGATCTCGATATTCTCCTGGAAGAAACCGAGCGACTGGATGCGATCGCGCGAACGCTTGACGCGGATGGTGTTGAACGCGTCGCCCTCGTTCAGGCGGAACTCGCGGCGCAGCACCTTGTCCTGCGTGTAGGTGTTGCCCGCGATGTCGATGCGTTCGATGTAGGTACGCGGCGCATCGCCGACGTTGAACGTCAACGTCATCGTCTTGGCGTCCTTGTCGCGCCGGTAGTTCGGGCGGATGTCCGCGAACGCGTAGCCGAACAGTCCCGCCGTCTCGTTGAGCAGGGTGACCGTGTCCTCGACCTGCTTGGCGTTGAACCAGTCGCCCGCCTTCATCGGCAGGAAGCTCTTGAGTTCCTGGGGCTTGAAGTCGCGCAGTTCGGACTCAATTGTGACGTCCCCGAACTTGTAGCGATCGCCTTCCTCGACGACGTAGGTGATGATGAAATCGCGCTTGTCGGGGGTAAGCTCGGCGACCGCCGACACGACGCGGAAGTCGGCATAGCCCTGCGTCAGGTAATATTGGCGAAGCTTCTGCTGGTCGTATGCCAAGCGATCGGGATCATAGCTGTCGCCCGAACCGAAAAAGCTGAAAAAGCTGCTTTCCTTGGTCGCCATCTCCGACCGCAGGCGGCCGTCGCCAAACGCCTCGTTGCCGATGATGTTGATCGCGCGGACCTTGGACTTGGGTCCTTCGCTGATCTCGAACACGACATCGACGCGGTTCTGGTCGAGCGTCACCACCTTGGGCTCTACCGTCGCGGCGTAGCGGCCCTGGCGGCGGTAGAGCTCGATGATGCGGTCAACGTCCGTCCGCACCTTGGTGCGCGTGAAGATCTGGCGCGGCGCAAGCTTTATCTCGGGCGTGATCTTGTCCGACTTGAGCCGCTTATTGCCCTCCAGGATGATGCGGTTAATCACCGGATTCTCGCGCACCTCCAGAACGATGTTGCCGGTCTCGCCGCCGCTGATGCCGACGTCGGCGAGCAATTCGGTGGCGATCAGCGTGCGGATCGCCTCGTCCAGCACTTCGTTGTCATAGGCCTGCCCGACATTGAGCCCGGAGTAAGCGCGAACCGTCTCCGGCTCGAGCCGCTGCGCGCCCGTTACCCGGATCGACCGGATCGTACCCTGTGCCGCCGCGGGCGTGGCAGGCGCGGGTTGAGCCGCAGCCGCGGTCGTCGCGCCCGCATCCTGCGCGAACGCGGCCGTGCCGCTTCCCAAAACGGTGCCAAGCATCAGCGCCGCCGTTGCCCGGCCGCGCATGGTTTTCGTCTTAATCGGCTTCACCCAGTCCCCGCCTCACACTGCCGGTTGTCACGCGGCCTGCCATCCCTTGTCCCCGGTTGCCCTGCCCCATCGGGCTTAACCAATCAAGCGGGCGAGCCCCGAGAAGAGGCCGAACGACGCCAAGTCGTTGAATGTCACCACGATCATCAGCCCCAGCAACAGCGCCAGACCGCCGCGAAACGACCAGTCGATCACGCGCGGGCTGATGGGCCTGCGGCGAAGGGCTGCGATCGCGTAGAATGTCAGGTGACCCCCATCGAGCATGGGGATTGGCAGCAAGTTGATGAAGCCCAGATTAATCGAAATCAACGCCACGAACTCGGCAAAGGGCAGCCAGCCGGACGCGACCTGTTCGCCCGAATATTGCGCGATCTTCAGCGGGCCGCCCATTTCCTTGAGCGGACGCGCGCCCGTGACGATCTGGCCCAGCGAGTCCACCAGCAGTTCGACCATCGCCGCCGTGTGGGCGATCGCCTCGCCCGGAATGCGATGCGCCGGCACGGGTTCCGAAACCGGCCGGTCGGACATGACGCCCAGCTTGCCGAAGCTGGCGCGGCCGCCGAAGCGGTCGACCATCACCATCTCGCCGATCGTGACCGGGACCAGCACGTCCCGACCGCCGCGTTCGGCGAGCACGTCGACACGCGCGTTCGGCCGCAGCACGACGAAGCGCTTCAGGTCGTCATAGTCCTCGATCTCCCGGCCGCCGATGCTCTTGATGAGGTCGCCCTTCGCAAGTCCGGCCGCCGCCGCCGGGCTGCCGGCTTCGAACCCGCCGATGCGGGCCGGCGTGCGGGGAACTCCGAAGGCCCAGAAGAAGGCGCTGAAGATCAGGATCGCGACCAGGAAATTGACGGCCGGGCCGGCGGCGACGATTAAAGCCCTTTGCCACAAGGTCTTAGCTTGAAAGGTTTGGGCCCGTTCCTCCGGCGGCAAGGCCAGCCATTCGTCGCTTGGCGTGCTCGCCGGGTTCATGTCGCCTGCGAACTTCACGTAGCCGCCGAGCGGCAGCCAGCCGATCTTCCACCGCGTGCCTCGCCGGTCGGTCCAGCCCACGACCTCGCGCCCGAAGCCGATCGAAAAGGCTTCAGCCTTAACGCCGAACCAGCGCCCGACCATGTAGTGGCCCAGTTCGTGCACGAACACCAAAGGCGCGATCACGGCGATGAAGCTCAACGCCGTCATCAGGAAACTGGGTGCGGCGTCGGTCATCGAAGAAAGGCTTTCTGGGCGTC